>CAZCFQ010000090.1:3145-8447 GCA_964497955.1 uncultured Clostridiaceae bacterium | reverse complement strand
TAGTTAAATAGAATTCTTGACCCATATTTTGTGGTAAAATAGTACCAATAATTGAATATATAGCGATTAGTACTAAAAGCACAATTGCTAGTTTTAAACTAACTATAAACCTTCCAATCTTATTCATCTATGCAACTCTCCTTATAACATAAAAAAGGGGCAGTCTCCTACCCCTTAATATATTTTACCCTAATGGTGGTGGCAATTTTGGAATTAATTCTTTATTTGCCTCACTATCAGTATCTCTTAAATCACTTTCTTGTAACCAAATTCTAGTGTTATCATGACAAGATGCACAACTTTCATTTTGGAAAGTACTCTTTTGAATATTATGTGTAGGTGAGTATTTCCAGTTAGTTTTCTCATCATAATTTGGCATCATATCTTCTCCAACTACTTCAAGCATAGACTCTTGAGCAGGCACATGTCTTAATACTACATACTCATATGGTCTCTCTTCTGATTTTTTAGGATTATATCCTATCTTAAACATAACACGTTTTTCTGAAGAACTTACCAGGTGAGTTCCTTCTTCATCATAATCCAAGTGACACTCAAAACAATTATTGTTAGCTTGTGCATGACATACTTGACAAGATAATGAATCTCCATGAATGCTATGATTGGTATCAGTAGCTTCTTCTGGATCCTTATCAGGATGACAATCTAAACATGATGGTAAATCTTCTTCCCACATATTATAAGTAATTTCTCCTGTACCGTGAAAATTACTTTCTGGGTGACAATCCATACAAGTCATACCCATTTCATGGTGTACGTCACCACCAAAGCCAACTTCACCCATATATTCTCCTGCATTTCTTGCATTATGACATCCATAACAAGTCTCATCCATAGGTGGTGTTTCAAAAAATGTATGTTGATCAACAAGTCCAACAGAATAATTTTTTGGTCTACTAACGTGACAATCACCACAGGTTGCGTGACACTTATAACAATCATTATCAAAAACTTCTGCATGTTCAGGTGAATCAGATAAAGTTGAAACATCAGTAAATTCAGCTAAACCATTTTCCATTCCATGCAATTTATAGTGAATAGATGTTGAGAAATCATTTGTGACATCACTATGGCATTGAGCACAATTTTGTTCAAAATTGCTTGATGGATATGCTTCCATGGTAGCGTGTGCATCTTCCTTAACTGAAACATTTTCACCTTGGTGACATGTGATACAACCTAAGACTCCATGTGCAGTAGATAAAAACTCATCAGATACTAAAAACATTTCTACAGCTTCCAGCTGCGGTCCAGGAACTCCTCAACCTCCAGTATCTTCAGCAGGAGGATTATCCTCGTTATATGTAGAAGCTGCTATAACAGACTCATTAGTATGACAATCTACACAGTAAGAACTATCAATACTTTCAAAGTCCCATTCTATTTGTTCATCTCCACCATTATCTATGGGGCCATCAGGTCTAACAAATGTGTAGTGGGCTACTAAAGCCGTTCCCAATAACATTGCTACTACAACTAAGATAATTATATACTTTTTTGTTTCAGATTTGTTATCCATCTACACGCCCCTTTCTGTTAATATTAGTGAGTATTAAATTACTCAGTTACTACAGGTAATTCTGCACCATTCCAACCAATCATACCTCTATTTAAACTAAATGCATTATATCCAGCCATTCTTAAAGAAGCTGAAGTAAGACCAGCTGTTTGGCCACTATAACAAATTACATATACAGGTCTATTAGTAGGAATACTGTCAAAGTTTGCTCCAACTTCTGCAAAAGGAACGTTAATAGCTGATTCAACATGTCCAGCTTCAAAGTCTTCTGCTCTTCTAATATCCAAAATTGTAATCATATCAGGATTATCTTCAACTAATGCTAATAAATCTTCAGGTGAAGTAATCTTTACACCATCATCAAAATAAGTGCTTGCTGCGTCCCAAACAACTTGTTCTTCTTCGCTTAATTCTGGTTCCATTGCTTCTGGTAAAGCATTTTCAGTAGTCTCTTTTGTAAAGTCATCTGACCATCCAAAATTCATTCCACTCTTGAATGAGTAAGCTTCAAAACCTACTAAGTTAGCCACTGCTGTAGCTTGTGCTGAAGATTGTCCAGAATAACAAACAAAATAGACTTGCTTATCCATAGGAATAACGTTTAAATGATTACCAATCTCAGCAAAAGGTATATTCACAGCTCCTTCAATATGACCTTCAGCGTAATCAGCTGGAGCTCTCATATCAACTATAAACAACGCATCAGGATTAATACCAATTAGATCCATGACATCACTGCCACCAACAATGTAAGATGTTGAGCTTACAGAGTTCATAAACTCTATTGATGCATCTAAAAGAACTTCCTCCGGAACAATCGCTTCACCTTGATCTACCTCTTGACCCTCATCTGGATCTGGAGTCGCTTCTTCAGGTTGACAAGCAGTCAAAACTGTAACTAAAAGCAACATTACTAATAAGATACTTACTAATTTTTTGTTTCTTAACATAAATTTTCCCCCTGTTTTTTTATTTATTCGTTACTAATACTTTTTCATAACCTCTATAAATCAAACTTCAAACATTTTAAGTTTGATTTTTTGAAAAGCTATAAACTATCATTACAAGTATATCAATGCAAATTGTCATATGTCAACAAACTAGTTTTCTATTTATTTAAAACTTTAATTAACTTTGTTGCAGTTAAACGTTTTTAAAAATTAAAAAAAATAATGTCAATGTTAGATATTAAGAAAATATCTGTTTTTTATGTTTTTTGCAGGATTAGTGATTAATTTATTGAATAAGATATAGAATAAAAAAGTGAGGTGAACTCTTTGAATAAAGAAAAATTATATCAGATAGCTAACAGTTTAATATCATATTCTAGTGCAGATCAAACTCAACTGACTTTTACTATAGAGAAGAAACAGTTTAGTAGATTTAATGAAAATTTTATTCATCAAAATCTAATAAATGAAACTATCTCTTTAGAAATAAAGGTTGCGATAGATAATAAGTTGGGGAGTTTAACTGTTAGTAACATAAGTAATTTGACAAGTTTAAAGCAAAGTTTAGACAAAGCTATATCTATAGCTAAAATGCAACCAAGGAATAAGAACTTCAAATCTTTCCCTGATGTTAATCAAGATGTCTATGAAAAAAAGATTGACCAAGAGTTATTAAATTTTGATGAGTTTAAAAGAGCAAAACTTATTGGTAATGTCATAAAATATGCTAAAAGTGAAGGTTTAGTTTCAAATGGCACATTCTCCATAGTAAGTGGTCAAAAGTTAGTAGTTAATTCTTTAGGTTTAAATGCATATTCTCCTTATTGCCAAGGATTTTTTAGAACAATTATGAACAATGGTAATTGTACTGGATATGCTGATTATATCATTAATAATATCAATCAATTCGATGAAATTGCTTTAGCTGAAACAGCTGCTAACAAAGCATCGGTTTGTAATGAACCAATTCGAATCAAACCTGGTAAGTATACAGTTTTACTTGAGCCAATTGCTGTTGCTGATCTTTTAAGATTTGCTGGAATGCATACTTTTAGTGGTAAATCTTTTGAGCAAAATCAAAGTTACTTCAGTGAGCATATGAATGAATTAATTGTAGATGAAAGATTATCCGTAGTTGATAATGCTCATCACGAAAGCTCTCCTTTATTGCCTTTTGATGATGAAGGTGTAATGCGTAAAAAAGTTAATATAATTAAGAATGGTAAAGCAAATGGTGTAGTATATGACTCACTAACAGCTTACAAACATGATAAAGAACCTACAGGACATTTTGGAAGATATAACAGGCCAATGCCAGCTTATATGATCATGCCAAATGGTGATAAATCTAAAAGTGAATTAATCTCACAAATGGATCAAGGCATAATCATTACACGCTTTCATTACACAAGTTGCCCTGAACCATTTAGAGTTGTAGCAACTGGTACTTCAAGAGATGGTACATTATGGGTTGAAAATGGTAAAATCACAAAGCGGATTAATAATATTAGATTTACCCAAAGCGTTTTGGATACTTTCTCAAACATTATTGATATTGGTAATGATAGACGCCCTACAAGAGATTGGTGGAGTAGCTTTATTTCTTTGCTACCTTCTCTATTAGTTAAAGATTTTAATATAACAGGAACAACTACTTTTTAGGAGGTGAATGATATGAAAGAATTATTAGAAAATGGCGTAGCACTTGCTCTTGATAAAGGAGCAAGATATGCAGATATTAGATTTGTAAAAAGAGACCAAGAAAGAATTAGTGTTAACGGAGACTCGATAAGTGGGTTAAATCAAAGCCAAGATCAAGGTGTTGGTGTTAGAGTTTTATATGAGAATGGTTGGGGTTTTGCTGGTTTGCCTGTAGATGATTTAGAAAAAATTGAAAGTGTTATAGAAAAAGGTGTTGATAAAGCTTTTAGCATAGCTAAAGCAAGTAATTCAGTAAATAAGAATGAAATTGAACTAGCACCAGTTGATTCAGTAATTGATGAGTATAAAACTCCAGTGAAAAAAGATCCATTTGAAATGAGTCTCGAAGAAAAAGGGAATGAATTACTAACTGCTCTATCTAGTGCTGAAGATGTAGAAAGTATTAAATCAAGAAGTGGATTTGTACGTCTTTTTAGAGATACTAAACATTTTGCTAGTTCTGAAAATTCATATATAAAACAAACACTTACTCAGACAGGAACAAGAATGAATGTTGTTGCTACTTCATCTGGGCAAGCTCAAACAAGACATTTTAGAGATCATGGTACTGGTGGCTGGGAGTTAATTGATCAAATGAATATCCATAAAAGAGCCAGTGATCTAGCAGAAGAAGCAGATAATTTATTAAAAGCACCTTCTTGTCCACATGAAAAAACTACTTTAATATTAGGTAGTTCTATTGTAGCTCTTCAACTTCATGAATCCTGTGGACACCCTACGGAGTTAGACAGAGCACTTGGAAGTGAAGCTACTTATGCTGGTACTTCGTTTTTAAATCCTAGTGATTGGCGCAAAACCAGATATGGTTCTGATATTGTTAACATAAATATGGATGCAACTATTGAAGGTGGTCTTGGAACTTTTGCTTATGATGACGAAGGTGTAAAAGCACAAAAAACAAGACTTATCAAAAATGGAATTTTCCATAATTACACTACATCGAGAGATACAGCTGTAAGATTTGATCAAAAAAGTAATGGCGCTATGATTGCCGATGGTTGGGCTAACATTCCATTAATAAGGATGAACAATATCTCTATTGAACCAGGAGATTGGTCTTTAGAAGAAATGATAAAAGATACTGAAGACG
>CAZCFQ010000090.1:0-3045 GCA_964497955.1 uncultured Clostridiaceae bacterium | reverse complement strand
TCTATTGAACCAGGAGATTGGTCTTTAGAAGAAATGATAAAAGATACTGAAGACGGGGTTTTACTAGATGTATCTAAAAGCTGGAGCTTGGATGATAAGAGAATGAACTTCCACTTTGGTACAGAACTAGGTTATAAGATTGAGGATGGAGAAATAGTATCAATGCTTAAGAATAATGCATATACTGATTTAACTCCACATTTCTGGCAATCTTGTGATGCTATTGGCAACAAAGACACCTGGCATTGTTGGGGACGACCTTCTTGTGCAAAAGGAGAACCTGTTCAAATTGCAAATGTTGGTCATGGTGCTGCACCTATAAGGCTTAGAGATGTTGAAGTTGGAATTGTAGAATAATAAATGAATAATTGTAAAATCTTAAAGGCCTTCTTAATTGAAGGCTTTTAATCTATCTGTTTTTAATATACAATATATTTTGTTAAAGCTTAGTAAGGGGACTTTCCAATGAATAACAAAAGATATAAAAATGATTACAAAATAGGATTTTTTAAACGTTTAAAACTTCTTTTAAGTGACAAATTTTTTGGCAATATAATAATTGAAGAAAAATTTTCAAACTCTTTGAAGTTCTACTTAAAAGTTGCTTTGGTACTCACTTTAATTATTGGTGCAATTACATTCATGCAAGCTAAGTCATTATCAGATATGATAGCAAGAAGACTTCAAAGTGATATACCAGATTTTAAATTTGAACAAGGCAAACTAATTTTTGATGGAAATATGCCAATTAGAATTAACGAAGAAGATATGATTTTCGTCATAGATACTACTGGTAATAACACAATAAACGATTTAAAACCAACTGTTACTAATAAACCTCTAACTTTTATTGACAGTGAAGGAATTTATTTTTATGATCCATTAGGAAATGCTAACCCTTTAGGTGAGAATCTTTCCTTTGAAACTTTAGGAAATTTAAACTTAAGTAAAACTGATATTATTGATACATTGAATAATTCCAATATATTTGCTTTAATTTTGACTTTCGTTTCTTCTTTTGCATTTTTTGGTCATAAAATTATTAATCCTATATATATGTTTTTAGTTGCTAAAATTATTTCATTAGTTAAAAAGATTAATATAGCTAATTTAGAACTGCTTTCTTTAGTTTTATACGCTTTAACTGTTCCAAACTTTTTACACCTACTAGCTAGTGTGACTGGATTTATACCATCAATTTTTCACTGGGTTTATATGGGTGTCGGTGTATTTTTTATTGTCAGATTCTTTAATAGTTTAGGAGCATCATCTGTAGATATAAATGTTTAAAATATTAAAGGGTTATCTATTTTATAAGATGACCCTTTTGATTTACTTAGAAAGTAAACTTATATAACTAACACAACAATCTCTATTTTTACTTTCAAATTCAATGCAGCTACTACATAAAATAATGTTATCATTTCTTTCTATAGTTTTTAATCCACTATTGAATATAATCTTTTCTTTTTTTGCCATATTATCTTTCTATCATTCTCTTTTTAACACCATTATCTTTATTTTAATAGTGGGGCTTTACATCTATGACAATAATCATTGCTTATATCATTAACATCACTACATGCATTACAAAAAATGATTTTGTCATGATTTTTATCATATTTTTCTATTGTTTTTAATAATCCATGAAACTTAACTACATCACCTACATTGTAATAATTATAAACAAGGTCATTATTTTCAGTAGTGATTTCATGTTCTTTACCATTAGGGCCTGCAAACTTAACTGTGTATTCTATATAATCTTGATATCTATAGCCGTTATTTTCTTTTATTCTTCTCCTTCTTCTTTGTTTCTTTTTATCAACTACTTCTCCTTGCCAGCTTGGCACTTCTTTAATTGTACCAAGTTTTGATGCTATTAAAGAATAAACAACTCCAATACCTAAACCAATAAGTACAGCTTGTGGATTGTCCATTTCATCACTAAAGTGTCCATATAGAAAAAATGCTAAAGTAAGAATAATAGATAAGCCAATTGCAAATAGTTTTCTATAAGAGCTGACGTTTTTAACATATTTTTTGAAAAAAGGATCGCTGATCTTATTGGAAAATCCAATTAATTTATTACCCCTCTTATTAAAACTAGTTCCACAAGTTGTACAAAACTTAGTGCCTTCTTTATTTTGTGCACCACAATTGTTACAATACATTTTCTTCACCTACTTTAATAAAGGTACTTTACACCTTCTACAAAAATCGTTAGTTATATCATTTTTTGTTCCACAAGCATTACAATAAATTATTGAATCTCTAGACTTATCAAATTTCTCAATGGTATTAAGTCCGCCATGGAATCTAACTCTATCCCCAATTTTAAAATAGTCAAAATATTCTCTATTACGTCTAATACTAATTTTATGTTTTTCGCCATTATTACCTTTAAATCTGACTGTATATTCTTTATATGTATTATAGGAGTAGTTCTTTGAATCTCTTTTTGTTTTAATATCTTTATCAATAACTACCCCTTCCCAAGATTTTTTGTTGAAATGTCTCTTCGACCAAATAATAGCAAATAGATAGTAAAATACTCCTATTGCTAGACCCATTAGTAAAGCTTGTGGATTATCAAACTCGTTACTAACCGACCCAGCTATTGCAAATCCCAAAGGTGCAGCAATTAGGATAAATAATGAAAATATTTTAGCACCTCTTTTGCTTTTTCTAATATGTCTACTAAAAGCTGGATCATTTATCTTGTTTGAAAAACCTACTAGATTTTGTCTATTAAAATTATTTGATTGATTGTAATTTTGCTGGTGTCCTTGATTAGCTTGGCTAACTTGCTTATTTTGAACAGAACCACAATTTGTACAAAATTTAGCATTGTCTGGTATTTGCTCTCCGCAGTTTCTACAATACATTTTTCCACTCCTAACATAAAAATCTACTTATATTTTACTATTATTTAAGCTAATATAATAGTAATAAAATCTTTTTTTATTTTATAAGGTAAACTTTTCCTGAATATGCACAAAAAAAGTCAAGAGAACTTCTTTTATAAATTATATACTAAATAGC
>CAZCFQ010000089.1:0-8557 GCA_964497955.1 uncultured Clostridiaceae bacterium | reverse complement strand
ACCTTTAGCACGATCCAACATTTGTAGAAACCATTTTGGATCTGAATCTATTTTAATATTGTTTGAAGGTGATAAGTCAGAGTTACTATCTGAAGACAATATTTCAAAATATTGGGAGATAGAAAAGAATTTTAATAGAAATGAAAATATCTTTTCTATTATGTCTCCTGCTACAATAATAAATCAAATTTCAGACTTTCAAATTGAAGCAATAAAAGAAAATATTCTCAAAATGAGCAGTAGCTTAGATGAAATAGGTTCAAATTTAGTGCTTATGGGAGAAAAAATTAATAATCAAGAATTAATGGACCCTTCATTGATTGAAGAAAAACTGAACTCTTTATCAGGTATATCAACAAATTTTGATAGACTAATTTTAGGTCAAATTAACTTATCTGATGGTATTGTAAATTTAGGAAATGGTTTAAATCAATCTTCTCAAGGAATCTTAGAAGCATCAAATCAACTTAAAACGTTAAGCCAAAGCCTTCCTGAAGGTAATGAGTTAAGAGTTAAGTTATCAAATCTATCTACTAACTTATTTAAAAGTGCAAATGGTTTAGGCACAATTAGTGATCAAACAGAAAAATTAGACCAAGGAGCGACAAATACTGCTAATGCACTTGGAAATATAAAAACAAACTTAGAAAACGAAACTTCAAATTTAAAATCTCAAGTTCAAGTAGACTTTGATCCAGAGCAGCTAAAAACAATGGCAGCTGGATTAATAGAAATAGGAAATAATTTATCAGAATTATCAGAAGGCTTATTAACCTTTCATACAAAAAGTCACATGATGATAGCTGATATCCCTAATACACAAAGTGAAATTGATGAAATGCTTTATTCAAACAATGATTTAAGAAGTACATTTAATGAAGTTGTTGTTGATGAAACACATTCATTAATGGTCTTTAGGTTAAAGGGAAATATCAGCGATAGTGTAAAAGATAGTTTAGTAATTGATATTGAACAAGCAGTTGATAGTGCAAAATTTTCAACAATTAATTACACTGTTTCTGGGAAACCTGTGCTTGACTCTTCTTTAAGAGCCCAAATGCAAAACAATATGCAAATGATGGTTATGGCTGCCATAGCTATTATGTTAGTAATATTGACTATAATATTTAAAGTTAGATGGAGAATTTTAAGTTTAGGTATTATTTTAGTTTCAGTAATTGCGACTTTAGGTCTTATGGGTTGGATAAATGTTCCTATTACAATGGTCTCTATGGCTGTTTTTCCAATACTTATCGGACTAGGGATAGATTACTCTATTCAATTTCATAATCGCTACTTTGAAGAACAATCAGTATCTAAAACAATTAAACATATCGGTAAAGCTGTAGCAGTTGCTGTTATTGCAACATTTCTAGGTTTCATTTCACTATATGCATCTCCTGTTCCAATGATACAAGACTTTGGAAAGATGTTAACTATTGGAGTTATAATAAGTTTCATAGGAAGCTTGTTTATATTAATGAGCATATTGAAACTAAGAGACTCTACTTATACATCAAAAAAAGTTAAAACTAATGCCTCTAGTGAAGGTTTAATTGAAAGATTTTTAACTTTTACTACTAAAGGAGTTATTAAAGGAGCAGTTGTCATTTTTTTAGTTGCAATAGTCATTTCAGGGCTAGGCTTTTCATATGATGATTCAATTGGAGTGGAGAGCAATATAGAAAATTTTATGCCACAAAGCATGAGTGCCTTAGAAGATATCAGACATATTAGAGATGTTGTAGGTTCAACTGAACAAGTTGTAATTTATTTAGAAGATGATAATGTTTTAGCTGATGAGAATATAACTTGGATAGAAAATATTGAGCAAGAACTTAGTAAGAAATATCCAAGTATTATAGTTAATACTCGCTCAATTCTTACGCCGATTGAAAGCATGGATATGATAAATAGTAATCTATCTTTTAATGAAAAAATTGATAACTTACCCTTAACTCAAAAGAAAATGTTTGTAAACGAGGATAATACTAAAGGTAATATTATTTTAGAAATAAAGTACTTACCAACTGAAAAACTTGATATATTTGTTGATGACTTACGCTCAGATTTAGTAAATGCACCTATGAAAATAAGTCTTACAGGTAAAAGTGTTTTAGATGTTGAAATGGTTAATGGATTAACAAGCGGTAGGATTGAAATGACTATTATTGGTTTAGGTTTAGTTTTTCTCGCTTTATTAGTAATCTATAAAAGTCTTTTCAAAGCTATAATACCTCTCATTCCCGTAACTTTAATTATTGGTATGAGTTCTGGAACTATGTATATACTGGGATTAGATTATACCCCTATTACGGCTACTTTAGGTGCATTAATTCTTGGAATGGGTACAGAGATGACAGTAATGGTAATGGAGCGATATGTTGAAGAAAGAAAAAATGGATATAGCAAAAGTGATGCTATGATAATAGCTATAAGTAGAATTGGAAAAGCTATATTAGCTTCTGGCCTTACAACAATTGGAGGATTTTCAGTCTTAATGTTTTCAGAGTTTGTAATTCTTAAAGACTTTGGAATGATGACTGTAATAAATATTTTCCTAGCGTTATTAAGCACATTTATAATATTGCCTGCAGTTATTTATCTCTTTGATGGTCTATTATTAACTAGAAAAGAAAAAAGAATTGTTTTGAGAGAAGCTGAAGAATCTGTTTCAGATTAATTTCTCATATAATTACTATAGATTATGCTATACTATTAAAAACCAAATTTCTGCTTTTAATCCTGTTATAAGTGATTTTCATATAATACCCTTTATGTAAATAGATTTTTAGACTAATCAGAACTAAATGAGTTAATTCAATATTAAGCTTGTAAAATATGTGTAAGAAGTAGATAATGTGATATAAACTTAAGACAAAATCGTAAATTTTTGATATCATATATAACATGCAGTATAGTAAGTCTTAACATTTCTTAAAAGGATTGATTATTTAATATTAATTAGGTTTATGAAATAAGACATTAAAGAAAAAGGGGAATTATAAAATGAAGTTTAGCAAAAAGATTTTAGGCTTGTCATTAATTTTAGCTTTAGTTTTTACTTTGGCAGTTGGATGTTCTAACGATGATGCAAGTGAAGATCCACAAGATAATGGTAATAATGAAGAAACTATATTAGATGAAAACTTTACATATAGCACAGGTATTGATGAAAATGGACATTGGGAAGGCATAACTGCTTTAGATTATGTAACATTGCCTGATTACATCGGTATTGAAGTGCCTCAAGAAGTATATAATGTAACTGAAGAAGCATTGCAAAGTCAAATAGATTCTATCATGACAAATTACACCGAAAGAGTTGAAATTACTGATAGAGAAATTATTGACGGAGATACAGTAAATATTGATTATGTAGGGAAAATAGATGGTGAAGAGTTTGAAAGTGGTAATACTCAAGGTAATGGCACAGATGTTACTATAGGTAAAACCAGTTATATAGATGACTTTTTGGAGCAATTAATAGGCCATACTCCAGGTGAAACTTTTGATATCGAGGTTACTTTTCCAGAAGATTATGGACAAGACCACTTAAATGGAAAAGATGCTGTTTTTACCACTACAATAAATTATATAGTTGAAGAAGAAGCTGCTGAGTTAAACGATCAATTTGTTATTGATAACTTAGGTGCAGACTTTGGATTTACTTCAGTCAGTGACATGGAAGAATCAATTAGAAATGATATGCAAAGTTCTGCTGTTTCTTCATATATTCAAAGCTACTTGTTAGAAAACTCAGAAATCAGTGAAGTACCAGATAGTATTAAAGATTATTCAAAAAATAATATGTTATTGACATATAAAGATCAAGCAACTCAGTATGGTATGTCTCTTGAAGATTTCTTAAAGAATGGATTAGGTGTCGAGTCAATTGATGATTTGTTTGATATGTATAGTGAACAATTTGAACAAAATGCTAAAATGTTTCTAGTCTTCCAAGGTATTGCAGAAGACTCTAATGTAACAGTAGATGATGAAGATGTTGGAGAATATTTTGCTAACTTTATGGGTGTTGATGATTATTCACAATTTGAAGATCAATACGGTTCTCCATACTTAAAGCTTAATGTTTTACACTCAAAAGTAATTGAACTAGTTGAAGAAAATTCAACACTACAATAGTATTTCAAAGGAGCAGCTTAAGCTGCTCCTTAATTTTTTATCTCAGTAAATATTTCATGAATGTTACCATCTGGATCGCTAAAAAGACATGTTTTTTGACCCCACGGCATGACTTTCGGTGGTTTGACAATTTTAACCTCTTTATCAAGAAAATCGTGATAAGTAGTATCTAAATCTCTCTCATCCTCACACTTAAAAGCAAGCTCTAAAACTTGTCCTTTTGAATCGTTTTTAAACTCATCACTGTATGAGTGCATAATAGCTCTTTCACAAATAGCAAATCTTACTCCTTCATTATTAAACTCAATATAATTTCCAAGATCATTTTCTATCTCAAAACCTAATATATCTAAGTAAAAGTTTTTCATTTCATTAATCTGGTTTGTCCAAATAGTAATTAAGTTTATTCTGCTTATCATTAAAAATACCTCTCTTTCAATTATATTTTCTATTTATTTCTTTTATATGCAAAGCGCTAATCTCACGATCAACGTTACAATAGTTCAATAAAACATTATATAAATCATCTACATCCTGTAAAGATAAGTTTGGTTTTAAACTATTCATTCTTCTTCTTAATGCCTTTTTCAATTCGTTCCTCTTTAACACAGTAACGTTATCTGAAAAGAGACTAATCTTTTTTAACTCGCATCTCTTACTGAAGATTATATATGAATAGAATATATCATCATCAAAAATTTGTGTAATATACTGAAGTGAATTTATATGAACTCTATTCTGAAGTATTGGGTTAAAGAATTTTTCTTTATGCTTATTTTTGAATGTTTGAGTCCAGTATTTATTTTGCTCACTTCCAAAAATCCAACCACTATAATTCTTAGATTCAAAAACATATATTCCTGTTTGATCAATCATTACTAAATCTACTTCTGTTAAACTATTATCTTCTCTTGGTATATAAAGGTTTGTTAACACTTTAGCATATGGATTAATAGACTCTAAAACTCTAAAAATCAGAAACTCCCCATAAGCACCCTTATCAAATAAAACATTAAGGTAGTTCTTATTAGTAAAATTCTTGTAAGAAGAGTTCTTATACTTAAAGAAACCATAGATATATCTAATAGTCACTGGTAAGGCAGCAATAAAAATATAGAATAATAAGAAACTAAAATCAGTTAGCTTGGTCATTTTTATTTCCTTTCAATTATTTCATACTTACCTAAATTATAAAGAACATGTTATGCTTGGTATTAATATTGTACCAAATTATATACCTATATGACCAATATTTTCTAATTATAATAAAATTTAAATTACATTCTAATTCTATTTAAAATAAGTTGAATCTTAGGTTACAATTATATTAGCTAAGTAATATATGGAAGGTGTTTCAATTGAGTTTATTTTGGAGTGAAAACGTAAACTATATTGATAAATTTGGCCTGCATCACTTAATATACATTATAATTTTATTTGTTTGCGCAACATTTTTAGTGAGAAAGAGATTTAGAATTAAGACTAATAAAGATCATTATAGAAAAGTCATTCTAGCTATTTCAATTTTTCAGCAACTTTTATTGTACTCATGGTACTATTTTGAGTTAGGTTTTGATTTGAGCGAATCACTACCTTTTCACATATGTAGAATATCAACTCTACTTGGTATTTGGTTCTTAATTACTAAAGATAAAAAGGTGATAGATACTGCATTTTATTTTGGTCTGTTTGCTTATGGTTCTTTTATCTATCCATCTAGAGTGTATCCAATATATCATGCTATAGGACTTTCTTTTATTATTAACCACACAATTACCATATTATTACCTTGGTTTGCTTATATAGCTTATGATTGGAGACCTTCTTTCAAAGGATTATTAAAAACATTAGGACTATTTACTATATATTTCTTATTTGTTTTCATTTTAAATCCAATGATTGATGGTAACTACTTTTATTTAAAATACAGACCATTTTTTAAAACTTTGTCTGATAATTTATACATTTTATTAGTTTTTGCAGTTACTATTAGTGGATTTAGTCTTGCTTATAAAGTAGCAGATACATTTATTAAACCAAGTGAGAAAGGCATTTAAAAATAAAAATGGGAGAAATTAATCTCCCATTGATTATTTCTATTTATCTTTTTAAGCTCTCTTTTAATAAGTTAATGTCATTTAAGAAGTCTTCAATATCATGTTCATGCTCTAGCTCATCGTTTAAGATGTTAGTAGCCATTTGGTAAGTTGAGTGATCTTTGCCTTGTGTAAAGTCTGCAATCTCTTGATATCTCTCAATTGCACATCTTTCCCCTTCAAGATTTTGTTCTAAAATAGCTTCAATATATGGATCTTCTGGAGTTAGATAGTCACATCCAGCATGTTCAAACCAATCTCTAGGACTTAATAAAGGAGTTCCACCTAATTGATCAATTCTGTTAGCAACTAACTCAGCATGAGCTAACTCTTCATTAGCATGTAACAATAGTTCAGCTTCAACTTCTTCTCTTGTTGGGCCTTCTAATACTCTAGCACCAACCCAATATTGATAATATGCTAGCCATTCTTCTGCCAACGCTTCATTTAACATTTTAATTAACTTATCTACATCGAGTTTATTTCCAACATTTTGTCTTGCTGATTTTCCCATTAATAACCCTCCTAAGATTTTTAATTCTCTTTAATTGTATAATGAATAAAGCCATATGTCAAATTGACTTGTTAGCACTATCACCTCTTGGCTGCTAATCAAGACTGTGTATATAAAGAGCGCCTTTAGAACATTAATTTATAAGTAAAATATTGAAATGAGAGCAAATTTTATTTCAATATTTTTTGTTACTAATGGATTTTATATATCTTACTAATTTATAAAGCTATTTTTAATATAATCGAAAAGTTTTGGTTGGATATCTTTATAAGTCAAATTATTAGGTATATCAGCAAATAGAGCTACCTCTTCAATCTCTAAATCAGGTAAATTTCCAAGCTCAAATATCTCAACATAGAAAAGTCTACCATATGTACTTTTATTATCAATTGAAACACAATATTCACAAACTTCTTTAAGATCATATTTAGTTGCCCCAGTCTCTTCATATAACTCTCTTTTTGCTGTGTTTAAAATATTTTCATTAAGCTCTCGTGTGCCTCCTGGAACTTCCCACGTCAATCTCTTTTTATGTTTTACAAAAACCCATTTGTCTTTGTAACGTGATACTATAACTGCGTACTTTAAGTCAGATTCATTAACAGAGTTTACTTTGTGAAATGATACATTAACTTTCATAGATTCGTCCTTTCTATGTATTTTATATATACTAAAAGTGAGTATTAAAGTCAAATTAGAGCTAAGTAAAAAATATTGTTATGAAAAACGCTATACTTTATAGACAATAATCCTACATGATTAATAATTAAATCCAATCAAATAATAATAATTTAAAATAGCGAGAAATATAATTATAAAAAATGAATTTGCTAGATGTATCCATTTGTATTTAGTGTACGATTTATTTTGTAATAGCATCTTGAATAAACTTACTATTAGAAAAACTGATAAAACTAAAGAAATTATTGGAAGAATTAAGATAGTTTTTATTCCAAAACTTATCCCAAATCCAATTTCTGTAATTGTAGCCATAGTGCTTAATAGATAAATAAATAGTCCGATAAATAATAGATTTATGAAAGAAATACCTATAATAACTTTGAAAATTTTTGATGTTTTGTTTTTCTTGAAGTAGTTGAAAATAAATACTATTAGATTAAATATAAAAACAAGAACTGAAATTAAAATAAGCGCTAAATGTATAGCTGGATTTTCTGTTATTGTAAACTTTGTAAGTGTCCACTCTGGCAAGAATGGGTAAAGGTTATTTTTTCCATTAATAAGACCAAATGCAATCTTTCTACCCGTTTTTTGATTAACAAAGACATTGTCTCCAATATGAACATATTCTTTAGTAGGTCCTATTCCACTAAGCTTAATTTTGCTGGTATCAACTATCTCTACTTCAACACTTGGCATTAATAACAGCTGTATTTTTTCTATAGTATTCCTTGAAAATCTATTAGAGTAATATTCACCTATTATATTGTCATCGTAAACCTTGTTTTCATCATTTAAGTGATATTTATAATGATAAAAATTATCAGTGAAACTTTCGATTAGATCAATGGTTATCATAGATGAGTTGTTGCTGTTTGCTACAACATAAATACCAAGATTATTATCTAAATCTAAAATAAGTTCTGAATTTACTCCCATTAAAGATCCACCATGACCTATAAACCTATTACCATTTTTAGTATTTTCTAAAAATCCATAGCATATACCAGAGATATCTTTGTGATTAGAAAATTGTGTTGTAAATAACTCTTTGTAAGAATCTTTTTGTAATAATTTTTCTTCTTTATATATAAGGGATTTCATAAACTTAGCCATATCA
>CAZCFQ010000088.1:0-8563 GCA_964497955.1 uncultured Clostridiaceae bacterium | reverse complement strand
TTGGTGGCGGCGACTGGAGTCGAACCAGTGGCCTTACGGGTATGAACCGTATGCTCTAGCCAACTGAGCTACACCGCCTTATATAAAAATGGTGGCGGGGGTAGGACTCGAACCTACGACCTCCGGGTTATGAGCCCGACGAGCTACCAACTGCTCCACCCCGCGACGTGACGATGTTAAATATATCATAGCCTCAATTAGTTGTCAATGCTATTGAAGAAAATTTTCTAAGATTATTCCTTCTAATATACATGTAGATTTGACTGTGATTTTACTAAAGCCAAACTCTTCCATTACAGCTACTAATATCATTAAACCAGCTATAATATTATTTGCTCTTTGTGTAGGGAACATACCTGGTAAATTAAAACGCTCCCTCTCATCTAACCGCATTATATATAATAACATACTTTTGATTTTTTTCAAAGATAGAATTGTATTATTTATAGCATCTGGTTTATATTGCTCTAATTTTTTATCTATTGAAACTAAAGATGTTATAGTTCCCGCTACACCAATTAGGCAGTCCTTAGATATATTGATACTCTCTTTTTTAATCAAATCTCTTATGTAATGATTCGCATCTACTACCTCTTGTGTATTTGGTGTTAATTTTTCATCCCAAAATATTCCTTTTAATCTAGCTGCTCCCAAAAGCAAGCTATGACTTTGTAATTGATGATCTTTGTAATAGACTATTTCAGTACTTCCACCACCTATATCAACAACTACATAATTATCTTTTTCTCTTGCATCCCCTAAAGCACCTAAAAAACTATACTGAGCTTCTTTCTTCTCTGATATAACATTTATTTCAATTCCAGCATTTATTTTCACGTAATGAATAAGCTCATCTGCATTTTTTGCAGTTCGAAATACACTTGTTCCTATACAAAAATATTTTTTGCAATTGTAATCACTCATTATTTTTCTATATCTTCTTAACACATCTAGACTGTCTTCAATAGTTTTCGCTTCGATTATACCTTCCTTTGAAGAAAGTTTTCTACCAAGCATGACCATGTCATATTCTCTTCTAATAATATTAAATTTATTAATATCTAATTGTGCAATTAGCATTCTAAAAGAATTGCTTCCGCAATCAATTACCGCTACATTTTTCATTATTCACCTATTTCTTGGGCAGGGATAAAAACAATGTCTCCCTCTCCAACCATTCCATATTCTTTCCTTGCGATATACTCAATATATTCTTTATCATGCAATTTAATAGCTTCTTCCTCTAATACTCTTGTTTGTTCTTGTATCTCAATAATCTCATTCTGTAATTCTTGCTTTTGCTTATTTAGTAAGTCAAGCTGTTTCTGCTGTTGAAGAAATAATCTTGCAGAGTAAACTAAAAACACAACAAATACTAACATAACTAAATATCTTTTGACTTTAGTTGGAAATGAATCTTTATTAACATCTGCTACATTTTCTCCCTGTCTTTTTGCTTTCTTATAATTATTTTTCTTTAACACAGATCTCAACTCCCTCTAGTACTACACTATAATAATACCTTTATTATCACTAAATTATCAAGATAAACTAAACTAAAAGCAAAAAGGAGCTAAATTTTAGCTCCTTAAAAATTTATTATACAACATATTTTTCATCAATTACTTCATACATTGTAGAAGCATCTTTTTTTGATGCATGACTTAGTGTTTTAAGAACTTTAAAAACTACCACTTTACTACCAAAATCCACTTCTACTTCATCGCCAATACTAATATCACTGCCTGCTTTTGCAACTCTCTCATTTACCTTTACTTTGCCTTGATCACAAACTGCTTTTGCAATAGTTCTTCTTTTGATTATCCTAGATATTTTTAAAAACTTATCTAATCTCATTAAATATCTACTCTTTTTTTGTTGATTCTTTTAAATTTTTACCTGCTTTAAAAGATGGCACGTAATGAGCTGGAATGTAAACTTTTTCTTCAGGGTCTCTAGGGTTATGTCCTTGTCTTCCCCTTCTTAACCTTCTTTCAAAAGTACCAAAGCCAACTAATCTAACACTGACACCTTCTGAAACACAATCTGTTATTTCGTCTAAAATAGCATTTAAAACTTCACTAACTTGCTTATTAGTCGTGTCTAAATTGTCTGCAACACGTTTAATAAGCGCACTTTTATTCACTACTGGATTTTTATCTTTTATAGTTTTTTTACCCATTATAACTCCTCCTAAATATTGTCCTTTTTTGCTAACTCCCAAAACTCATCTAGTTCAGCTAAAGTGTAATCACTAAAATTCTTATTCTCAATTTCAATTTGTTTTTCTATAAATTGAAATCTTTTTCTAAACTTATTAATTGTACTAATTAATGCAGATTCTGCATCTACCTTTAAAAATCTCGCTAAATTTACTACCGCAAATAAAACATCTCCTAATTCATCTAGATATTCTTCTTTATCTGCTTCCCTCAATTCTTGTAACTCTTCTTCAACTTTTAGCCAAACATCATCAATATTATCCCAGTCAAAACCAACTCTAGCAGCTTTTCTCTGTATTTTATCTGCTTGTAATAATGCTGGTAAAACTCTGGGTATGTTATCAACTATGCTTTTTTGCTTATCACCTTTTTCCTCTAACTTTATCTCTTCCCATGCTTTTAATACATCTTTTGAAGTTTCTACTGAAGCATTAGCAAAAACATGGGGATGTCTTCTTATCATCTTTTTTATTATACCATTAATAATATCTCTGTGATTAAAATAATAATCTTCTTCAGCTAAAACAGAATGGAAAGCTACTTGGAGCAAAACATCTCCTAACTCTTCACACATTTCTTTCTTGTTTCCACTTTGTATTGTCTCAAGTAGCTCATAAGTTTCTTCTAATAAAGCTGTTTGCAAACTCTTATGATCTTGTTCTTTATCCCAAGGGCATCCATTCGGTCCTCTTAATTTTTTTACTATTTTTATTAAATCTTCAAATTTATTATCTAGATTAATTCTTGGCAAAAATAAACTTGTCAGATGATTATAATCATACCAATCTAGTTCTGCCAATTTTACTCTTTTAACTTCTTGCTGTTTAGTAACACCTATGGCTTTTATGATTGTCACTTCAAAATCAGGAGGATAGATATCCAAAAGCTTAAGTTTTAGTTCACTTACTACAAGCTTACTATACACCTGTGTTATTAAGACCTGTTTGCCAGCCCAATAATAGTCATTTGGCATACTTATCGCATCTAAAACAATCAACCCTTTAGATGGATGTGTTTTTAGATATGCATAGATTGCATCTAAAGCACCTACTGATGGTACAATATTTACTTCTATATTATTATCTTTTGCTAATCTTAGGATTAGCTCAACAGTTGTTTCTAATGCCAATGGGTCGCCTGGGACAGCGTATTGAATCTCTTTATACTCTCTTGCTTTGTTAATGATAAAGGTTGCTATTCTATTATAAACTTGATTAAAGTCATCACATTCTTCATAAAATGAATCACAGCTTTCATATGATATATTATGTTTAGGAAACTCCTCTACTAGAGGATGAATTTCTGTTCTTAGAAAAAGCTTCTTATCGTTTTTTAATAAGTTTATTGTTTGGAGAGTTAGATGATGAAATTCCCCTGGCCCAAGACCAATAATTTTAATTTTAACCATAATTACCTCAACATTCTCAATTTTGAAACGAAATCAACAGATTTTTTACCTATAAATGGTATCATCAAATACTCCTCTTTTGAAAAAACTCTCGAAAACATCAAAGCAAGCCCATAAACTATCACAGCAAAACCTACTGAAATAAGTGTCACTACTATATTACCCATATTTAAGTTAGTTAAAATACTAACACTAATTCTTGCAAATACAGACATGACTACTGCTGCAAAAACAGGTTTTATAACAGTGTTTTTCCAATCCACTCTATATCCACTGTATCTACTTACAGCCCTTACATTCAAGATTGATGCAATACCATAAGCAGCTATGGATGCGATTGCTGCACCGTGTATATTAATTGCTGGAATAGCAGTTAGAGTGAAGTTAAGGATTACTTTTGCAATACCACCGATGATTAAATTCCTTACAGGTATTTTCGCATGACCCAACCCCTGTAAAATTCCCGTACATGTTTGATGCAGTGTGAGAAAAATAACTGCAAATGCAACAACTTGCAATATAGATGTAGCGCTGACACTACCATATAATAAAAGCACAATTTGCTTTGACAATACACTAAGTCCAAATGCAGCAGGTATGCCTATTATTAATATGATTTTAATTGCTAAGCCTGCTCTTTGTTTAACTACACCCCACATGCCCAAAGAACTAGCATGGGATATTGTAGGCACTAGGCTAGTTGCTAAAGCAGCTGCCAGCATAGATGGGAGATTGATTAAAGGAATCGCTGCTCCTGTTAAATCGCCATACATTTCTGTTGCTCTGGCAACAGCAAATCCAGCTGCTTGTAGTCTCCTTGGAACTAGAAATGTATCAATCCCATTCATCACTGGAATGATCATTGCTCCTAATGTTATTGGAATAGAAAATTGTAAAATTCTTTTTATTAATTGTTTATTTGACCTATTAGTAGTATCTGGGTACTTTAGAGTTAATTTATCAATATAGTTTTTTTGCTTAAAATATATGAAAATAACTGCTATTAATCCTACTAATGATCCAGCTACAGCACCAAAAGAAGCCCCCGCTGCTGTATGTTCTATTGGAGCATCTATACTCACTAAGTAATAAGCTAAAATTAATACCGTTACTACTCTACCTACTTGTTCAAGTAATTGTGAAACGGCAGTAGGCCACATTTTTTGAAGGCCTTGAAAAAAACCTCTGAAAGAAGCCATCAGTGCAACAATGACTATTGCTGGTGCTACAGCCATTAAAGGATAATATGCTCTTGGTTCTTTAATTAGCTTTTCTGAAATAAAAGGAGCTGATAAAATCATGACAATAGTGACAAACAAGCCAATAGCAGTTAAAAGAGTAGTCGCAACTTTGAAAACTCTCCTTGCTTCACCCATTCTATTTTTTGAAATTTCTTCTGCTACTAACTTAGATATTGCAACTGGTATTCCTGTTGCAGATAAAGCTAATAATACATTGTATACGTAATATCCCATTTGGTACAAACCTATTCCTTCATTCGAAATAAGTCTGTATAAAGGGATTCTATATACAGCTCCTATCATTCTAGATATAATTCCTGCAGCAGATAATATTGCAGCATTCTTTATAAATGAAGAGCTTTTTTCCTTATCCAATAATAACACCACCAATCATTTAACAACAAAATAATTATATCAAATAGAAATATGATTACAAATTATCTTGCGTCATTCTCTTTATTGTCTTCAAATGCTAGCTTAATGAAAATTTCTCTTAATTTAATTAATTGATTTTCAGAATTATCAGTATCCATTTTTACCAGCATTAGAACTTGTGAGTCTGCAGGAATCATTTGAATCTTGTTTGGAAATTCATTCCATAGTTCCTGTATAACCCGAGGAGAAACATTACTACTCTGATCAAAATTGGCCCTAAAGGTCAATTCTTTTCTTTTTATTTCTGTTACTGATAAACCTTTTGCTATACTTCTAATGTGAGAAATCAAAACCAGATTTCTTACAGACATAGGAGGATCTCCAAATCTATCGATTAACTCATCCAATATATCTATATAGTCATCTTGTGATTTGATAGCAATGATTTTTTTATACATTTCAATTTTTAAATCAGAATTTTTAATATATCTGTCTGGTATATATGCATTTATATTTAAATCAATGTCTATGTCTAGTGCTTTTTCTTCTTCTACACCCTTCAGCTCATTTACTGCTTCTTCCAGTAGCTGCACATATAAATCGTATCCTACTTGGATCATAAAGCCACTTTGTTCTGGTCCCAAAATATTTCCAGCGCCTCTGATTTGCATATCTCTTAAAGCAATCTTAAAACCAGATCCTAGTTCAGTAAACTCTTTTACTGCAGTTAATCTCTTTTCAGCTACCTCTGTTAAAACTTTATCTTTCTTATATGTTAAAAAAGCATATGCTAACCTATCTGTTCTTCCAACTCTACCTCTAATTTGATATAGCTGAGCTAATCCTAATTTATCTGCATCCTCAACAATCAAAGTATTCACATTGGGAATATCTAATCCACTTTCTATAATTGTTGTACTAACCAAAACATCATACTCTTTCTTATGGAAATCTATCATAATACGCTCTAATTGTCTTTCACCCATCTGACCATGTCCAACAGCAATTCTGGCTTCTGGGACCATTTTTTCAAGCTTTGCGGCTATAAAGTCGATATCTTTTACTCTATTATGTAAGAAGTATATTTGCCCATTTCTTTCTATTTCTCTTCTTATAGCCTCTGACATTATTCTTTCTTGATACTCAATTACATATGTTTGTATAGGATATCTATTTTCAGGCGGAGTCTCTATCAAACTTAAATCTCTCATACCTACCATGGACATATGTAATGTTCGAGGAATTGGCGTAGCACTTAAACTCAACACATCGATACTTGATTTCATTTTCTTTATCTTTTCTTTGTGTCTAACGCCAAATCTTTGTTCCTCATCAATTATTAATAATCCTAAGTCTTTAAATTTTAGTTTATTATTTAATAATGAATGGGTTCCCACTACTATGTCTACTAATCCTTGATTCAGTTCATATATTGTTTTATCATTTTCTTTTCTAGTCCTAAACCTACTTAACATCGCAATTTTAAGTGGATATTTACCCATCCTATCTAAGATTGTTTGGAAATGCTGATGTGCCAATATTGTTGTTGGTACTAAAAAAGCTACCTGTTTTCCTGCTGTAGCTGCTTTAAAAGCTGCTCTTAAAGCAACTTCTGTTTTGCCAAACCCCACATCTCCACATAACAGTCTATCCATTGGGCTATCACTCATCATATCAGCTTTCACTTCTTCTATTGCTTTTAGCTGGTCTCTCGTTTCTTGATAAGGAAAAGCTTCTTCAAATTCCTTCTGCCATTCATTATCTTCTGGATAAGCATATCCTTTAGTTTTTTCTCTTTTTGCATATAATAGCAAAAGCTCTTTTGCCATGTCTTGAATAGATTTTTTAACTCTATTTTTAACTCTTTGCCAATCACTTGTTCCTAAAGAGTAAATTTTAGGTTTTTTACCTTCAGAACCAATGTATTTTTGCACGAGATGAATTTGGTCAATTGGAACATAAAGTCTGTCTTTACCTTTATACCTAATAGAGATATAGTCTTTTTGTACGTTATTGATTTCCATAGTTTTTATGCCTTGGTAAACACCTATACCATGAGATACATGTACGACATAATCTCCTACCTCTAGTTCTCTATAATCAAGTAAACGTTTTTGAGCTTTCTCATCTGAATCTGTCAATTTTCTTCTTTTTTTGCGCTCAATACCAAAAATTTCTTTTTCAGTTAGTACAATAAGATTTATCTCAGGCATCTCAAAACCCTGATCCAGATTGTCTTTACTTATAACAAGAGCACCTTTAGGCATTTGTTCAGTTAACTCATCCATCAATAAAACATCATATGAAGCATTATCAAAATACTTATTTAACTCTTCTGCTTTTTTAGATGATACTGCTAAAACAACACTATATCTTTTTTCTATCCATTTTGCTATATCTTTTTTCAGGTAACTGATTTGACCATGATAGTTTGTAGCTTCTTTTGCAACAAAACTATGTACACTTATTGGATTATGTCCTTTAACCTTTCTAGTTAAAAGAGATAGTGTCAAACTAATTCCTTTAGTCGATGCTTCTTTTACTAATTTATTATATTCTATGTATCCAGTCTTTTGGGTAGGTAAAACTGTATTATCACTAACAATTTCATCATAAAAGCTACTTGCTCTTTCTTCTAATCTTGCAGGGTCATCCCAAATGGTAATTAGTTTTTTATTGAAATAATTAAATATACTAACCGGATTATTTAAAAAGTAGTATGAATACTGGCTATATTGACTACCCTTAACTCCCTCTTCCAATTTTGTGTAATCATTACTCAGAGAGTTATATATATCTTTGTTAACCTCACCCTTCACCGATTCAATCTCATTTTTTAATCGTAAAAGTCCTTTTTCAGAAGATTTCATCCAGCACAAATCATAAGCAGGTAATATATTTGCTTTTTCAACTACTTTTATAGTTCTTTGATCTACTACATCAAACTCTCTTAATGAATCAATTTCATCTCCAAACATTTCTATCCTTATAGGATTTTTCATGTTTAGTGGAAATATATCTATGATAGCTCCTCTTACACTGAACTGAGATTTGCTATCTACTTGTATTTTTCTTTCATAGCCAGCATTAACTAGATGTGAGATTAAAAAAGATTGCTTAATTTCTGCACCTACATCTATATTTAAAGTCATCTCTTTAATTATTTCGTGTTGAGGAACTTTTTGCATTATAGAATTAATAGTAGTGACAATTATCACATTATTTCTCTTAATACTATTTAGTGCTTCCATCCTCATTTTTATGATATCATGACTTTCTGCAAAAATTGAACTTTGAATTCTTAAATCATTTTCAGG
>CAZCFQ010000087.1:0-8743 GCA_964497955.1 uncultured Clostridiaceae bacterium | reverse complement strand
CTAACTCTCTAAGAGATAAAACTCCTACAAGCTTTCTACTAGCTCCTTTTACAAAAAGTGTATAAATAGTCTCCATCTCTTCTCCAATGGCTCTGACATGGGCTAATGCTTGTTTAACAGTCATATTCTCACGTAATTCAACGTATTCAATTGTCATCAAACTACCAGCAGAATCTTCTGGATAGTTCAGAAATTGATTAACAAGACTTCTTTCTCTACCTTCTGTAAAAGATAATATTTTCGTGACTAAGTTAGCTGGCATTTCTTCAATAAAGTCAATTTTATCATCAAAAGCTAGTTCATCTACTAAAGCCATAAGCTCTTCATCACTAACAGCAGTTGCAACATTTTCTTGTTGATCTGGTTCTAAAAATGCAAAAACTTCTGCTGAGAAATCTTTTGGTAGGAGGCGAAAAATAATTAGTCCTTCCGTTGGGTTTTCAACTAATTCTCCTAATAATTCTGCTGCTTCTACTGGTGCTAAATCTGACAATATTTTTGCTGTTTTAGCAAAGTTCTTTTCTTTTATTGATTTGATCAGTTGCTTTTCTATTTGTTCAAACTGTAACTCCCCAATGGAATCACCTCCACATATATTTGTTTGCTTATATAGTATACAACACAAAGATATCTATTTTAAACTAGGTAAGAAAAAAAGACTACCGTAATAGTAGTCTTTTATTTTAATCAATTTGATATGCAAGATCTTTTTCCTTTTTGATAAAGGTTTTTCTTTCAGTATATAAAAACAATATTACTGAAACAGATAAGGTAATTATATCAGATAAAGGTTGAGCTATAAACAAACCCTTAAGACCAATAAAAGATGGTAAAATTAAAAGGGTTGGAATAAAAAAGATTCCTTGTCTAGCAATGGATAATATAAAAGCAGGACCAGCTTTACCAACTGCTTGATAATATGTAGCTATTACATTTGATAAACTCATCAACATTAAAGAAACTAAAAAGTATCTCATAAATGACAAAGATATGTTAAGAACTTCTTCTGTAGGTCTAAAGATAGAGAAAATGTATTTACCACCTAATAAAAATACTAAACTAAAACTTAAAGCTACTAGAAAGCTAATTTTAAGGGTGAACTTGAATGACTCTAATAGACGCTCTTTATTATTTGCACCGTAGTTATATCCAGCAACAGGTTGAAAACCTTGCCCCAAACCAAAGATGACAAACATTACAATCATCATAGTCCTCATAACTATTCCTACACCAGCTATGCCAGATTCCCCTCCATAACTAATAGCTACATTATTTACTAAAGCTAAAGAGACGCTAACAAGTAATTGTCTAAAAAGTGAAGGAGTACCTATCCTAAATACTTCACTAAACAATTCTTTATTAATATCAACATTTTTAACACTAATTCTTAATACACTGCGTTTTGATAAATATTGATAAACTAAAACTAATGTAGATACCAGTTGAGATATTGATGTAGCTATTGCTGCACCTTTTATACCTAAACCTAAACCAAAAATGAAAATAGGATCTAAGATTATATTAAGTAAAGCACCACTCATCATACCTATCATTGAATTTTTAGCACTGCCTTCTGCTCTTAATAAATTATTTAATGTCATATTAATTATTTGAAAAGTGCTTCCAAAAAGAATAAAAAATCCGTATTGATAAGCTAGTGGCATAATTGAACTTGAAGCTCCCAGTAGTGTTAAAATAGGCTTTATAAATATCATAGCTAAAATACTAAAGATTAATCCAATTATAAATGATAAAAAGAATAAGCTTGAAACTACACTACTAGCTTTTTTACTCTCATTTTTTCCTAGTAGTCTAGAAATATATGAACCGCCGCCAATACCGATAGTTAAGCCAACTGCTCCTGTTATTGTAATTAATGGATAGACAACTTGAGTTGCACCAGTTGCATTAGTTCCTAACCAAGCAACAAACATAGTATCAACTATATTATAAATTGCCATAACCATCATTCCTATTATGGCAGGTAAAGCTAATTTTATAATTGCTTTTGGTATAGGAGCGTTTTTTAATGTATCAATTCTTTTGTCCATGTAAGTATCACTTCCTAAGTTTGATTTGTAAAATATTTATAAAATGTTTTATGACACAATTGTGTCTTAAAAAGTAATACTATATAATTAAAACTAAGAAGTCAATGTGGTTATTTAATAAAAGACAGGAGGGTTACAAATGTATCGTAAAATTGAAGACAAACGAGCCCAACTTTCACAGAGAATGATATATCAAGCTTTAGTTGAAGTTATTGAAAGGAAAAACTTTGAGAATATATCAGTAACAGAAGTTGTAGAAAAGGCACAAGTAGCTAGATCAACGTTTTATCGAAATTTTGATAATTTGCATGATGTATTACAAATGGCGGCAGATCAATCATTTCAAGGGCTATATGATTATGTCATAGACTATTATCAAAACAGATTGGAAAGTGAAGGAAAAGTTATTAATTTTATTAAACCTTTTTTAGAATATTGGTATGAAGATAGTGAAGTAATTGAATTATTAATAAAAAGCAGATCTTTTGATTTATTGCTTCAAACTTTAGCAAAAACAATAGAGAAACTAATTGACTTATTTGAGCCTAAAAAGGGAGTAATAACAGAATATAAAAATTATTATTTAGCCATTAGGACATCTTTAGCTATCTCAGTTTTAATTGAGTGGATTAGAAATGATAAAGATATTCCACCAGAGAAACTGGCTGAAATTTTAAGAAAGCAAGTAGAAGAGTCTATAAAGCAAAAGATTTTGATTTAGGAGAGTGTCATGAAAAAAATTAAATATTATTATTTTGGCCCACAATGTTACGGATACAAATATATGGGTTTAGGAGCAAAAGGATTAGCGAAAAGATTAGGATATGAGTATCAAGAAATAGATATGACAAATAATGATAATATCCCAAATGACTTATATTTGCCAGGCAACATTGTTGTTGATGATTTTACTATTGTCTACCCAGGAAGCATAGATCAATTAGAACAAGTTTATAAAACAAAAAAACCTATTAAAGGTGGATCACCTTATATTAAAAAAGAAGTAGCTAAAACTGCTTGCATTAAGCCTATAAATGAGAATATAGAAGATGGCTCATCGATTTGTTTACCAGAAAAAGTGGATAGCTGTGAAAAGTTGAGCTGGTATAAGAATTTTGCAAAAAATACTTTTAACAATTTTGGCTATATAGCATATCATAATGAAAAAGCAGTAGCTGCTTTAGAGTTTTTAAGGCAGGACTTTATTCCTTATAAATGTGTAAAAAAGAATAAAGATGCTTTGTTTATAACTTGTGTTTATAACAATCCAGCTATTGACAAAGATTATAGATATTTGTTAATTGATAAACTAAAGCAGTTTGCAAAAGAAAAGGGCTTTAGCAAAATAAGTGTGATTAGTGGTCTAAAAGAGCCTTATCCTAATGGACCTAATCATCTTTTTGAAGATTTAGGTTTTAAAGAAGTTAAACAAGTTGGTTCGCATTTACTAAAATATGATACAGATAAAGCATTCTTGATGGAATACTATATATAAATGAAAAAGCTTTAGTCGATTTTGACTAAAGCTTTTATACATAAGCTGCTTTGCTTTTACATTCTGGAGGGCATTCCTTTTTTTTGCATTTTTCACAAGTGGTTAATAAGGATAGATCATTAATTCTTTCTGATTTAATCTCTCTTAATTCATTAATCTTCTTTTCAATACTATCAATTTGTTCTAATAAAACTTTTCTTGAGTAATCTATCATATCACTTTTATTATTTAGATTTTTTTTAGGTAAAAGCTTTTGAATTTCTTTAAGTTCAAACCCTAGCTTTTTATAGACTTCAATTACTTGAAGTCTGTGTAAATCTTTTTTATTAAAAAGTCTAAATCCACCTTCACTAATTTGAGAAGGCTCAATTAAGCCTATTTCTTGATAATATCTAATAGTTCTATTACTTAAACCAGCAAGTTCACCGAGTTGTCCTATTTGATAAAGCTCATTTTCCACATAAATCATCCTAACTACTACTTATTTATTATATTATATCATGTAATTATTCTCATAACAAACATTGACGTTAACGTAAGATAATGCTATCCTTTAATAAAGGAGGATGGTTTAAACTATGAAAGATAAAGTTAATGTTTTATGGAGTAGTGGAGATAAAGACGTTGCTAAAAAGTTAGTATTTATGTATACATTGAATAGTAAAATTCACGGTTGGTGGGAAGAAGTAACTCTAATTGTCTGGGGGCCTTCTGCAAATCTTTTAGCAAATGATGAGCAATTAGCTTTTGACATTAAAAAGATGATAGAAAAAGGTATAAAAGTAGTAGCTTGTAAAGCTTGTAGTGATTCATATAATGTAAGTGATAAGTTAGAAGAAATGGGAATAGAAGTTAAATATATGGGCAAAGATTTAACTTCAATCCTTAAAAACGATGAAAAACTAATAACTTTTTAAGATGGATAAAATAATTGATTTTACATTAGTTGATACAAATAATGAAGAAGTAACACTAAGAGACTTATTAGCTAAACAAAACATTTTGCTTCTATTTTATAGAGGTAGCTGGTGAGCTGCTTGAAGCCAAAGATTGTCGCGTGTTCGACAAGATTATCAAGAGATTAGAAAAACTAATACTGAAGTTGTTACTATTTCAGTTGATAGTCCTAAAGTGACTAAAGAGTTTAGAGAAAAATTAAACCTACCATTTATAATGCTTAGTGATGAGGATTTAGATGTTATAAAAAGCTACAACACATTAGATTCTAAAGAAAGAGAAGATGGATTTATTTCACTAGTAGCTACCTTTATTTTCTCAAAAGATAGTATTATATATCAATATATAAGCAAAGATCATTGGGATGATGTTCCTAGTAATGAGATTATTTTAAAAAAACTAAAAAAGCTAAATTAAAAGTGAGGCAAAATTATGGCATGGATTAAAATGATTGATGAAGATAAAGCAACTGGAGAGTTAGTCGATTTATATAAAGATTTAACTAACAATCCAAAAAATAAAGTAGCACATATATTAAAAGTACACAGTCTTAAACCTAAAACACTTAAAGCACATCTTGATTTATATAGAACAATTATGTTTGGACCATCACCTCTTTCCAGAAGACAAAGGGAGATGATTGCTGTCTTAGTTTCTGTGACAAATAGCTGTCAGTATTGACAGACTCATCATGGAGCGGCGCTCCAAATGGTTAGTGATGATGATGTATTAGAAGAAATTTCCTTTGATTATAAATCAGCTAATATTGACAAAAAAGATTTATATATGCTTGAGTATGCAGAGAAGGTAACTGATAACTTGTCAAGTGTATCAGAAGAAGACATAGAAAAACTTAAGTCAGTTGGATTTTGTGATGAAGCAATTTTTGATATTAATCAAGTAACATCATACTTTAATTATGTTAATAGAATTGCAGATGGATTAGGTGTAGAACTAGAATAAGAGAGTTATAAACGCTCAAACTTTGATTAAAACATCAAGGTTTGAGTTTTTTAGTTTTAAATCCTATAATTATAGAATAATTCGTATATTTATGTTATTAAGTATATATAATATGGTAGAATTATACTAAAGATTAAAACTAGTGAAAACAGACAGTAATAAGCAAGATTAAAGAAAATAACCTCTAAGAAGGTATGTAAAAATGAGATTTAGTAAAAAAGAGCTTAAAATTTTGCAAAAACTCTCAAGTGAATATAAAAAAATAAATAGATATGCAAGATATTTAGATGAAGATAGAGTTAATGTGATATTAACTAATGGAGATCTTTATTTAAGTGATAATATGAATGGCTATATGACAACAAAAAGTTGTGATAAGTACACTAGAATAATTGATATTTTTTCTAAAGATGATTCAAAAGAAACATATTTAGAATTACTTGAAAACTTAGATGGTAATTTAAAATATGTGGGAGTCTTGAAAGAGTCATCTTTAGAAAAAGCTTTAGATAAGAAAAAATTCAAGATAGTTAGAGAACATCACCAAACAATAAAATATTTAACTGATGAATTTTCTAATCAAGATATCACCTTATATGATCTATCAGATTTAGACTCTAAATTTATATTAGATTTCATAAACGAAAACGCACCTGATGCAAATTATACATTTAAAGAGATTGAAAAGAAAAAGTTTAGTGATTTTTCATTTTATTTATATGGACAAGATGTAATAGGAGTAGTGATTGCTCTAAGGGATAATTTAGAATTATATCTAGAGCAAATTGTTATCAAAAAAAGCCATCAAGGTATTGGCCTAGGAACAAAGCTGTTAAAACAAATACTTTTTTTAGCAAAAGACAGTCAGTTAGAAAGAGTTAGGTTACATGTCTATAAGGATAATTTTATAGCATATAATCTTTATGAGAAATTTGGATTCAAACTAGACAAAGTAATAGCTTATTGGGAGAGAAATCAATGGAAAGAGAAAAGTTTAGATTAGAAATTAAAGAAAAACCTCTTATTAGAGAGGACTTCATAAAGAACAACTTTTCTTTTATTAAACAGGTTGCAACTCATGTTTGTAAAAGACCTTTGTATTGGGAAAATGACGATGAGTTAAGTATTGCCTTAATGGCATTTAATGAAGCAATAGATAATTTTGAGAAAGATAAAGGAAAATTTTACTCTTTTGCTGGAATGATTATTAAAAGAAGATTAATAGATTATTTTAGAAAAGAAGGTAAACATCCTGTAATTAGCATAGATGATGATTTTGACTTAGAAGTTGAGACTCACCCATATGAAGTAGAATCAGCGATTAAAGAATATAGGCTTATGGAAGGTAAGCGCAATAGAAAGTTTGCTATTGAAGCTTTTAATAAAATCTTAGATAAGTTTGATATGAGTTTTACTAGTTTAGTAGAAGATAGCCCCAAACACAATGATACAAGAATTGAACTAATTAGTAATATTAAAGAATTATGTGAGAGTGAGAAAGGGTTGGTTGAGCAAACATTAGACAAAGGCAAAATTTCACCAACAAGTATAGCTAGAGCTACAAATTTGACCAGAAAGCAAACAAAAACATGGAAAAACTATATTTTGGCCCTCATAATTGTCTATAGTTACGAAGAATTAGCTAGCATAAGAGACTTTTTAGCACAGACTAAGGCAGGTGAGGAATAATGAAAGAGAAAGTAATGGTCTTTGAAGTTAAAGAGAAAACTTTTATTGCTTTGAGTAGTTCTGGTGAATTTATTGAAAAACCTTTGGTGAAAGATTTAGAAGTAGGCGATTATACATATATTACTAGTTCCATAGATAAAAAGATAAAATCCTTTGATAAAGCTAAAAAGTTAAATTACTATCCAATACTGAAAGTAGCTGCAGTTATTTTAATAGCTATTAGCTTAGTATTACTTATGCAAGATAATGTAAGAGTAATTGCTACAATTGATATTAATCCTTCATTTGAATTTCACCTTAATGATAATGACGAAATAATTAAAGCAGTTCCAAGATCATTAGAGGCAGAAAAAATTGATAAAGAAGTAACCTTTAAGGGATATAGTTATAAAGAAGGTTTGACAATATTACTTACTGAAAGTATAGAACGAGGTTACATAAGACAAGATAAACAAAACTTAGTTATAGTATCAATGTTTGATAAAGATGGTAAAGACATTGACTTAAATAAAAAAGAGATATCAAGTGAAATAGTAAAAAAAGTAAGCCAAGATAAAAAACTTGATTTGGTAGTTGCTTCATATGATGTTGATAAAGATGATTATGAGAAGGCAAAAGAGTTGAAAACTTCAGTAAATAAAGTCGTTGCTACTAAAAAGGCAAAAGAACTTGGTGTAGATATTAACCAAGAAGAATTGAATAATAAGAGTATTGTAGACTTAGCTAAAGATCAAGGCATTGCTCCAGGTGATTTAATATCTGAAAAAGCTAAAATAGATCAAGTGGAAGCAGCTCCTCCTGGATTAACTAAAAAAGACATTTTACCCTTTGGGCATCTAAATGATAAAGATGTTGATGATGAAAGTGAAAATGATAATGAAGATAGTGAAAATAACAAAAATAATCAAGCGGATAATAAGTTTCCGCCTGGTTTGAACAAGGATGATTCAGATAATAGATTACCTCCAGGGTTAGATAAGCAAGATAATGATGATCAAGTTGAAAAAGATAAAGATTCAGAGGCTATTAATGAAAATAATCAAAAAGGTAATAAACCTGATAGCCCTCCAGGAATAGACAAGAAGAATAATACTATTGAAGAAGAGCTGGAAGAAGAGTTAGAGGAAAATGAATCAGAAAATAGCAACAAAGACTCTCCTTTAGGAATGCAAAAAGATAAAGACTTACCTCCAGGGTTAAGTGAGGACAAGCCCAATTTAAAAGATGATATTGCTAATGATAAAAATCAAGGAAAAAAAGATGAATCAGAAGAAGAAATAGATTTAGATGAAGCGGAAGAAGAAGACGAAGACGAAGATGAAGATGAAGAAGAAGATAGAGATGAAGAAAAAGAAGAAGATAAGGGTCTAGATAAGCCTAATGAGAATAACCCTGGAGAAGATAAAAATTCTCCAGGTAATAATCCTAATTCAGGTAATAAGGAAAAACTTACTAACGAAGACACTATAGAAGACGTTATAGAAGAGTCTAATCCCAAACCAAACGACAAAAAGAATGATTCAAAAGGTAAGAATAAAGATAACTAAGAGAAAGCTGAATAGAATAATGAAATATTACAATCTTTAAA
>CAZCFQ010000086.1:5674-8896 GCA_964497955.1 uncultured Clostridiaceae bacterium | reverse complement strand
GCCTTTAACAATAGTGCTACTAGTTAGTTTCTTATTCATTCAAATCTCTCCTATCATTAGCTTTATATTTTTTACTGATATTCTCTTTTGGGTTAAATTAAACTACGCAGGCTTTCTATTATAATCTCATTATATTACATTCTTTATTAATATCGAAGTCTTTATCATATTACAGTGTTTTCTTTGTTACTATAATAATTATTCTATTTTGTTTATTGAAAAATTTTTTTATATTCCTTTTCATTTTAATAAGTTGATTACAATGCTTAATTTAAAATGAAGAAAAGCCATTCTAATTTGAATTAACACGGCTTTTTATGTTTAGTGTTTGTATGTTCTTTTTAAATCTAATAGATAATCACTGTATTTAATCAAAAATCTTATTCTTGATAGAATATTTGAAAAACACTAACTTTTACTCATTAATAATATCTATAACATTTTTGATTAGTGGGGTAACTCTACCTTCTATTTTAGACCAATCTTGAATAATTTCTGGAAAAACTGAATCTTTCACTTTTTTAATACAAGTATTATCTTTCAATCCAAAGACAACACCATTAGTAAACTTTTCATCTAGCCCTACAATCTTAAAAGAAAGCGATTTCAATGTATTAGCTACAGGCGCAACTAAATTATCATGATAATACTTCAAATTATTAGATGTCTCTGCCATCCCTCCATGCCCAATTATTCCAACTGGTAAATTTTTTAGTGGCGATTGGTATTTCGGATTATTTAACCAACTTGCATATAAAATTTCATTTATTTTCTCAAAAATCATTATCAGTTTGGCTGGTATTGGTGAATAATGAGGCACTACAATAAATATAGCATGTGAATCTTGTAACTTATTCATTACAGTATTAAAATCGTTGTCGTATAGACATTTATTACTTTCATAGCAATCGCCACATAACATACATGTTGATATTTCATAGTCCATTAATGGTACAATATCTACAGTGATAGGTTTTTTAATTGCTTTTGACAGGATTTCTTTAATTAAAAAACACACCTTGGTTGATGTACTGTTATTTCCTTTTAGCTTTGTATTAGATGCTGATATACACGTTATTTTCATTGATTTCTCCTAACATTTAGTCATATTAGATTCATAAACTTACTTAAATCTTTTAGCACTGTCTATTTTAAAACTGACATATCTAATACTACCAGTTATTTTTATTTTTTCACAATCATTACTATATATATCATATATATCTTTAAAAGATTACTCTAGTCAGTGTATCTCAGTGAGGATTTTGATGTGGTAAGAGTACTACAAAATACAAAAACTCTCCCTTAAGGGAGAGCCTATTTAGTATTTATTTATAAAATATTTTTACTCACAACGTGAGCTGGATCTATCCTCAGAGTGAGCATGTTTCTTCTTCTAATCCTTCATCTAAGAGATTCTCAATATAATCAACTGTATCTGCTAAAATTTGAGCACAAACAATTTTATGATTTTCCACCTTTTTAATATCACAGCAATCTAAACTAGAATAATTGTCGTCAAACCAGTTTACAAATGCTTCTGTATATTGAGGTAACTGAGGATTTCTCTCTTTACCGATATCTCTTCCTAACCATCTTCCAAGTGATAATGCTGCCCCTCCAACTATACCACAAGTAGATCCACATGCTAGGCCTCCTCCAAAAACAGCAGCTAACTTCATACCGAAGTTTAGTTTCTCTTTATCTAAATCATTTTCGTTTAAAGCCAGCCAAATAGATTCAGCACAGTTATATCCTTCTTTTAAATACAGTTCTTTTACTCGCTCACTCGCTTTGATAATAAACACTCCTTTAGAAATTATATATTACAGCTTACAGCATTACTTCAATAATTATTAATTACACTTTCAGTTTTTCTTCTACCAATACAGCTAATCCTTTTGCTCCTTTATCGTTTAAATGACATCCATCAGTAGTTAATACTAATTTTCTTTTTGAACTTAAGTAATTACTAATTGGAAAAGTTGAAGTTAAAAAGGAGTCAAGCATCATTTTATGTGGCTGTTTTGGAATAAAATACTTATTGTCACTATGAAATCTTGATAATACTTCTTTCTGCCAATTATTATAATCTACATATACAAACTCCCATTTAGATGCTAATTCTTTAATAATGTTATTATATTTATCTACCTCTTTATTAAGAGAACTATTTATGTCTTCTCCAATACAAGGTATGTTAATTATTAAAAAGCTTACCTTTTTATCTTCTAACTCTAGTATTAGATCTTCATATTCTTGTTTAAACTGATCTTCACCTTCACAAGGAATTCTACCAGATTTTATTACTTTTCTAACCTGATTATTCCAACTAGTAGAATGATTTTTAAGAAAAGGGAGTAAAAGATCATTAGTACCTATCTGGATTACATAGGAATCATTCTTATTTATTTCATCATAAGTAATTCTACTTTTTAGCCCTATGATAGTATCGCCACCAAAACCTTTGTTCTTAGTTTTAATATTTTTATTTATATACTTAACAAAAGATACCCCTGGTACTCCTTCAGTAATACTGTCTCCATAAAAAATATGCATTCTCTTCTCACCTTTGTATTATTAAACACTATTACCTAGCTGCTTTTTTTATCTTATTTAATAAAAGTTTATCTACACAATCAATACAGACCTATTCTTAATTATTAACTTTCTTTATCTATATCGCTAAACTGGTATCTTCCTCTAGAAGTAGTTGTTTTGCCATATTCTATAGCTCTAACAGGACATAGGTTAATACAAGCTGTACACTGATAACACTTTTGCCCCCACTGAGGTTTACCATTAACTAGTTTAATGGTGTTTGCAGGACAATTATCCGCACATTTTCCACAAGAAACACACTTGTCGGTAGCATAAAAGGGGTTTGTCCTCCTGCCAAATGTATTAAAACCTATATTAAAAAGGTTAGATTTTATCCATGGCATACTACCAATAATAACATCCTTAACTTTTTCTTTAGATTTTATTTGTGAAGATATTTTTTCTAATTTTGTTTTTGCTTTTTCAATCTTACTTATTATTGACTCCTCATATTCAACATCAGCACCCATTATATAATTACTGGGCATAACTACTGTATCCATGCTATCTAAAGAGAATACTTTATCAAGCTTATCTAAAGCACAAAGCCTGCTTCTCCTCCACAAGTTGCTATTGCAAAGCTAAAGCTGGGTCTACCTTCAATTTTTTTAACAAACTCCA
>CAZCFQ010000086.1:0-5574 GCA_964497955.1 uncultured Clostridiaceae bacterium | reverse complement strand
TGTTGTTTTAGAGTTGATATTGTAGCATCCGGATCTCCTCTTTGTTTCCCGTAATTTCCAAATTGTGCATGGTTACCACCTTCAATAATTACAATATTTTCATTGTAATCAATTTTTTCACCTACACTTGTATTAAAAGTCCCATATACTGTTAAAGCATCCTTTGGTGGATAATCTCCGTATACATAAGCACCCATTAGAATTAAACCGTTAACTTTCTCTTTGTTATTGGACGCATAGCTACTAGCCATTGCCCCGCCCATAGAGTGCCCTCCAATATACCAAGATTCTATCTCAGGATAACTACTAATAATTTCATCAGCTGCATTACTATCAAAAATAGCCATATTAAAAGGCATTTCAACTAATATGCATTTTATATTACTTTTATTCTTAATCTGTTCTAGGATTGGCAAATAAGCAATGTATTCAACCTTGGCTCCAGGATAAAAAATTAGTGCAGTTGTTGTTTCTATTTCTGGTGATAAAACCAAGTAATTTTCTTTAATGATGATTGAATCATCAGTTTCAAGGATACTTATTGCCTCTTCTTCTGCTTTATAATAATCTGATGCATAAATTAAGAAACCCACTACTATAATGATTAATAAAATAGCTATAAAGGATATTACTCTTTTAATAATCTTTTTTTTATCAGACACTTTAAACCATCCTTTATATATCTTTCTTGAAATTCTCTATCGCTTTATCACTAGCAATTTTTCCAGTTAAAATACTGATTGGTAATCCCGAAGGACTGTAAGTCCACTGTCCTGCTTGTAAAACATTTGGAATAGGTGTATAACATGATTTTTTAACATGAGTCATTTTACTTACTGCTGGCATAATATCATTAGTGAAAGCCCATCCAGTTATAGCTCCATCTAAGTTACCACTTAATCGCTTTATAGTAAGAGGAGTAGAACTAAACTTGTATATTATCTTATCCTCAATTCCTTTATAAATACTACTATTAAGAACTGATATTATCTTATTTTCAGCAAAATTCTTAAACTCTTCATAAAAGCCTAAATTTTTAATATTATGAATAAAATCATAATCCATTAAAATACTTACTACTAACCCTGTTTTTCCATTAGGAGCAAGCTTTTGATTGCGTAATGAAGGAATAGCTATTTCATAGGTTGTATATTCAAGATAATCATTCATCCAATCTAAAATATCCTTTTTACTATTTGAACTTTTGATCTGATCTAGTCTGTTAAAAACTTTAGATTGACCAACCTTTGTTGGTGTATAAAAACAATGTCCGCTTGTGCTATTTCTAAAATAGTTTTTATCTAAATCAATAGCTAGAAAAAGAGAATATATTGAATCTCCTCCTCTTTTATTCTCTAGAAATTCTTTTTGGTTAACTAGCTCGTCTTTAACTTTGCGTTCATCAATTAATTCTAAATCTATTGCTTCATAAAGTTTTATATGATCTGCTGCCCAAATCAGTTGTTTGTACTCATAGGCTTGATTATTTTTGTCATATATTTTTCTATTATTAATATCTATTTTTTTAATCTCAGTGTTTGTCATAATAGAACCATTAGATTCAATTATAAATTCTTTTATCTTTCTTGCTAAATCATAAGTTCCTAAAATGGGGTACTCGTAATCTAGATAAAGGCTAAAATAGCTTAATGCAAATGATGCTGGAGTTTTTCTAAAAAAATGTTGGCTAATAATATCTATTAAAGATTGGTTATCTGTTAGTTTACTTAAATAATCATTAACAGGAAGATTAAACCTTTTTATCTTTCCTGCTTTTGCAAGAAATCTAAAAGACCATGGAATCAAGGTTTTGAAAATATAGCTTTTATCATTTTTAAGATCTTTAAAAAGAGGATTCTCAATTCCATATAGTATATCCATATAGTCCATCACTTTTTTAATTTCTGAAAGTATTTTATCTATATCACTTTCACTTTCTGGATAAAGATTAACAAGCATAGACCGATAGTCTTCTAAACTTTTAATAGTCTCTACACGTACTATCTCATCTTCTATTCCAATTGTAACTATACTTTTAACAAACTCTATTTCTATATCAAGCTGTTTTAACATTGGTTTTACAATGCCAGAATCCACGATTCCTCTTACACCTGCATCAAAAAGAAATCCTTCTTTATAAAAAGAACTTACTAAACCACCAACTTTACTCTCTTTCTCACATAGTAAAACTTTATACCCTTCTTTAACTAGAAAAGCTGTACTTGTCAGCCCAGCAATTCCTCCTCCAACAACTATTACATCATATTTCATTAAATTATTCACCCTTTTCTTCTAGGGAGGTCATCTCAAGACTAATTTCCCAAATTTCTTTTTGAAGCTTTACATCTAGTGCATGTTTTGCAGGTTTTTCTTCAATTGTTAAGTTGTAAAATTTGCCACTGACATTATCTAGATCTTTAGAAGAAGCTAAATAATATAAGGCTTCTCCCGAAATCTTTGGATTTTTTAGAAAGTGCCATGTTATGTTATGCAAGAATAGCCGATATAATAAACCATTATTATTACCAATATTAGTTCTTACACCTCCAGGATGCATAGCATTAATTGTAACGCCAGTACCCTTAAGTCTTTCTGCAAATTCCCACACTGTTAACAATTGCGCAACCTTAGAAGCTCCATAACTTCTTAATCCTGTATATATCCTTCTTTCCCAGTTAAGATCATTTATATCAAGACCATTAAATCTATGTCCTTCTGAGTTAACTTGAATTATTCTAGCAGGAGCTGATTCTATAAGTCTTTCTAAAAGCAAATTAGTTAATAAAAAAGAACCAAGATGATTAACACAAAATACCATCTCATAACCATTTTCATTCAACATTCTTTTTGTTGAATGTATACCGACACTATTAATCAGTACATCGATTTTAGAATAATCATTTAAAATTAACTTTGCTGCTTTCTTAACTTGATTCAATTTTGAAAAATCAGCAATATAATAGTCTACATCTACTGAGTAGTTTTGTTCAATCTCTTGCTTTACTGCAATAGCTTTTTCTATGTTTCTAACTACCATTACTATGTTAGCACCACCATTAGCTAATGCTTTTACAGCTTGATAACCTACCCCAGAAGTTGCACCTGAAACTATGCAAAGTTTTCCTTGCATTGATTCATTACTATGTTTTTGCTTTGCTCTCCCATTCTTTATAAACATCAATTGATCAGGTAACTCAAACATAAATAGATCTCCTTATCCAAAAAATACTCTCATAAACCAGCGATATGCTCTTCTTACTAAAGGAATCTCGTTGTATATATCTCCCCAAAGATCATAATAATCTCTTTGTTCAATAATGAAACCTTCTGAATTAAAGGTCAGTCTTGTTGCACCATAGATTGGTTTCTCTGGAAACATTCTAAATGACATTGTCATTTTCCAGTCCATCATCAAAGTATTGTTATTAGCAACAATATGATAAATATCCATCCTTAAACTTTTACATCTTTTCGCTAAGCGGTTACACATTTTCTCAAACTCAACCTTGCCTTCAATTCGTTGGATAGAGTCTTGAAATATTATATTATCATGATAAAAAGGAAAAATATGTGACCAATCAGGTTTACCAGAATCATTATAAGTTTGTGACCATCTTTTTTTTACTTCTTCCACTGATATCGTATTGTCAATCAGTAAATTCTCTGACATATAATCACCCCGTATTGTTTATTTCCTACTAAGCTTAAAAACATCTACTTTAAATACCTCTTAGTCTAATTTTATCACTACTTATAGTATAAAGGTAAGAAAATATGACATTATCAAAAGCATACTACTTTTCTATTTATCAATATAATCTAAAGCGTCTTCTAATGCATTAGCTATTGCTGTAACATCTTTAGAAGTATTATATAAACCAAAAGATATTCTGATATAATTCATTCTAAAAGTTACATAGATATCTCTTTTATCAAATATATTTTGTAAAACTGATTTTAGGTTTTTTGGGTACTCTAAACATAATATCCCTGACCTTTTATCTGGATTTGAAGGATTTCGCTTAACATATGGAAGCCCTTTAATCTTATCAATTAACTTTTTTTCTAAATTTAAAATATGATCTTCTATATCTTCAATACCTAATTTATTGAGCAGCTTAGCTCCTGCATTTATTGCTGCAATTCCTGCATAGTTTAAGCAACCTGCTTCTACTTTACGACTGTCTTTGCGCCATTTTAGTAAGTATTGACCATCCTTTTCTAATGCTAATGCAGATTGATGGCAAGAGTATGGAGGAAATATCTTTTTGATCAAATTAGTATTACAATATATGAAACCAACTCCATAAGTTCCAAGAAGCCCTTTGTGGCCGCCACAAGCTAAATAATCAATATTAGCTGCTTTAACATCTAGCTTAAGCCTTCCAATTGATTGAATAGCGTCAACTATGAATATAAGATTATGCTCTTTACATATTTGTCCAATAGCAACTAAGTCACTCCTAATACCACTTCCATATTGTACAGAAGCAATAGCAATTGCTTTTGTCTTCTCGTCTATACTACTCTCTATATCTTCTAAACGTATATCTTTGTTTATGGTTTGAACTACTTTTATTTGCAAACCTTTTTTTTGTAACTCAATCCATACGTTCTTATTTGCTCCATGTTCTTGATCTGTGATAATTACATTATCTCCTGGCATAAAAGGATACCCATTAGCAATAATACCTATACCTTCTGATGTGTTTTTAACAAATCCAATTTCTGATGGCTCTGAGTTAATTAATGAAGCTAGTTGGGCCCTAGCTTCTTCCATTGTTTTACTAAATCTATCTTTAACATCTGCTCCATAAAATGAAATATAATCTTTCATAAATCCTTGATAAGCTTTTTGCACACACATTGGAGGCATTGCTAAAGATGCAATGTTTAAATAATGTACATTTTCAATGTCTTTGAATTCCTCTTTAATAAGATTATCATTAAGCATTTCTAAAACTCCTTCCATTTTTATAATCAATTATAATCAAAATAGGTATCATATTTCCTAGGAAATAATCATTTGGAACCTATTCATGTTCTAATTTTTCAATACTTCTTTCATTGCCTTTACTATTGTTTCAATATCTTCAGACGTGTTATAGAAACTGAAAGAAACTCTAAAGTAATTTAGATTAAAGGTTACATATATTTTGCGCTCATAAAATATTTTTTGTAGCTTAGATTTAAGTCCCAAAGGATACTCTAAACACACTAAACCTGATCTTTTATGAGGATTAACAGGGGTTCTCATTACATAAGGTAAGTCTTTTATTGCATTAACAAACTCTTCTTCTAAACTTATTATGTGTTTTTCAATGTTTACTAAACCTAGTTTATTGATCAGTTTTGCTCCTGCGTTAAGAGCGGCAATACCAGCATAGTTCATATTTCCCCCTTCAACTCTGCGACTATCTTCTAGCCATTCTAGCTCATATACTCCGTGATTATTAACTAATGAAGCTGATTGATGAGCAGAGTAAGGTGGTATTATTTTTTTAATTAACTCTGAATTACAGTAAATAAATCCTACTCCATAAGTACCAAGTAATCCTTTATGTCCGCCACATG
>CAZCFQ010000085.1:0-8997 GCA_964497955.1 uncultured Clostridiaceae bacterium | reverse complement strand
GTAGTATACTTTTGGAATTTATTCTGAAACAAAAATGCAATTGAAGTTGCTGGTATTGCAGTCAAAGCAAGTCCTAAAAAAACATTGTCGGACCAAACAATGATAGCATTTGGTTCGAAAATACCCATACTCAAAATACTTAAAATAGAAACTGTTAATAATTGTATAACCGTAATAGCAATAGTGTCTTCATTTTTTCCTAAAAGATCTACTGCATAAATATGTGTAGCAAAAGCAAAAGAACACAGCAAAACTAGAAAGTCTCCCTTTGCAATACTAAATCCATCTAAAGATAATAAAGCTAAACCTATGGTTGCAATTATTATTCCAGATGCAGTTAACTTAGATGGAGCTTTTTTGTCAGAAATAGCTACAATTAATGGAACAATTATTACATAAAGACCAGTTATAAAACCAGTTTTTGCAGCTGATGTCTATTGTAAGCCTATTGTTTGGAAAGCATATCCTAAGAATAAAAACAACCCTATTAGAATGCCTTTTTTCCAAAGGTTTTTGTTTTTCCATACTTTAAGATTTCGTTTAAAAAGAGCTAGAGATACTGCTGCTATAGCAAATCTTATCGCTAAAAATGAAAACGGAGGCATGTCTGCTATTGCATTTTTTACTACAACAAAAGTGCTTCCCCAAATAGCTGCGACAAAGAGTAATGACAAGTCTGCTTGCCAAGTTTTATATTTCATTTAATCACCTACAATTAATCTATCTATCAACATACTAAAAATATAATACTGTAAAATAGGTGCTTTATCCAATATAATATTAAATAAATCACGGAAATATTGGTTTTTTTGATATCATATAAGTATAATGCTAATAGGAATATCAATGTAATTTGGAGGCATAAAAATGCTTAATATAGTCACAAATAATGATAATGAAACAATGAAATTAGGTGAAATTTTATCATCATACTTAACTAGACAAGATGTAGTAATATTATCAGGAGAGTTAGGTACTGGCAAGACGATATTTGTTAGAGGTGTAGCTAAAGGTTACTCTGGCAAAGATAGTTTAGTAAGAAGCCCTTCATATACTTATATAAATACTTATAATGGAGGAAAAAAAATTCATCACATAGATTTTTATTTATTAGATGATTACAATCAAGCTGTTGACACAGGTTTTGAAGAATTGCTTGAACAAGACCTTTGTTTAATTGAGTGGGGTAATAAGTTCAAGGAGCTATCTGATAGTAGCTTCTGGAGTGTAGAAATTAAATATATGGGATTAAATAGAAGAAAAATATTGATTACAGCTCCAAATGATAAAAACAGTGTATTAAAGGAGATCGAAAAAAAATGGCAATTTTAGCATTTGATACATCAACAAAGGTTCTCTCAATAACTTTAGCAGATAGAGATAAAATACTTGTTCAATATAGATTAAATGTAGATTACACTCATTCAGAATATCTAATGAGTTTAATAAAAGAAGCTATCAAGATTTCTAAGTTATCAAAAGATGATATCTACGCAATCGCTGTAACTAAAGGACCAGGTTCATTTACGGGATTAAGAATAGGTTTAGCAGTTGCAAAGGGATTGAATGTTTCATTAGGATCTAAACTGTACTCATATACCTCTTTAGAAGCATTAGCAGCAACACAATTAGGATCTAAAGAAAAAGTATTAGCAATAATACCAGCTCAAAGGGGCGAAGTTTATGGAGGTTTTTTCAATGTGAAATCTGATAAGCCTCTAATTATTGGTGATTACTTTTTAGGTACTCCTAAAGAACTCATTGAGTATATAGAGTTAACTGATGATATAAGAATAATTGGGGAAGGTTATGAGCGTTTTAAAAATAAGTTTGATAGTTTAGTGGGTAATAAACTTATTAGATTACCAAGTTATGCAATGTTAGCTGATTCAAGTGGTTTAATTGCTCTACTTAACTATGATTTAGCAAATGAGATAGCTAGTGAAGATATTAATGCACTCAAGCCCTTTTATATGCGATTATCATCTGCTGAAGAGAATAGAATACTAAAGGAAAGTAATAATGAAGAGTTTTAGAGAAATGAATTTTTCAGATATTAAACAAGTAATGGAGATAGAGACAGAGGTTTATGAATCTCCTTGGAATAGAGTATCATTTGTTAATGAGTTACGACACAACAAATATGCCAGTTACTTTGTTTATGAAAAAGATGAAGAAATAGTTGCTTACGGAGGAATATGGAATATTTTAGATGAAGCTCATATAACAAATATTGCTGTAAAGAAGTCTTATCAGAAAAAAGGAATAGGGGAAAAGATGCTATCCTATTTGGAGGAAAAAGCATTTGAAAAGGGAGCAACTGGGATAACTTTAGAAGTAAGAGCTTCTAATAAAGCAGCAAAAGCTCTTTATGAAAAATGTGGTTATAATTCCTGGGGTGTTAGACCAAAATATTATACTGATAATAATGAAGATGCAATAATAATGTGGAAGATGAAATTAGGAGATGAAGATGAATGAGCATTAATATTTTAGCTATTGAAACTTCTTGTGATGAAACTGCAGTTGCTGTCATAAGAGATGGATATAGAGTTTTATCTAGCGAGGTGGCTTCTCAGATTGAAGTGCACAAAGTATATGGCGGTGTAGTTCCTGAAATTGCCTCTAGAAAACATATTGATAACATAGTACCAGTATACCTTGAAGCTATGAAAAAATCCGGTTTAAGACCCGAAAACATTGATGGCATTGCTGTGACAGCAGGACCAGGATTGATTGGATCATTACTAACAGGACTATCTTTTGCCAAGGCATTATCTTTTGGCCATGGACTTCCTTTAATTGCAGTTGATCATATAGTATCGCATTTATATGCCGCTTTTTTAGATAGAGATAATATTGAATTCCCTCTTATTGCTTTAATTGTCTCTGGGGGGCATACTCAACTTGTCTATTTAAAAGATCATCTTGATGGGATCATTTTAGGAAAAACAAGAGATGATGCAGCTGGAGAAGCCTTTGATAAGATAGCAAGGAGATTAGGTCTTGGCTACCCAGGAGGGCCTCAAATAGAGAAGGTTGCTTTAGATGGAAGTGATGGTGTTTTTGAATTTCCAGTAGCATTTTCTGAAACGGATACTTTAGAGTTTAGTTATAGTGGTTTAAAATCATCTGTTATAAATGCTATACATAACATTGAACAAAAGGAGAAACTAGTTCCAATAAGTGATATTGCTTATGGATTTCAAAAAGCAGTAGTATCACAACTTATTAAAAACACTTTATATGCTATTGAATTATATAATGTTAATAATGTAATATTAGCGGGTGGAGTTGCTGCTAATAAATTACTAAGAGAATCTTTAAAAGAAGAATTAAATAGAAAAGATATTGAGTTATATTATCCTGAGATTAAGTATTGTACTGATAATGCAGCTATGGTTGGAGCTGCTGGGTATCATTATTTCAAACAAAATAGATATGCTTCTTTAAATGTAGATGCTTATGCCCATAACGTTCAAGGAGGAATATTTAGATATGACCATCAATAATGACAAAAAGATATTAAGAAAAAGAATTTTGAAGTTAAGAGATGAACTAGATTCAAAATATAGAGAAGATTCCAGTCAAAAGATCTTTAACGAGTTATCAAAACTAAAGGAATTTAAGAATGCAGAAACTGTCATGACATTTGTTTCTTTTTCAACTGAAGTAGATACTAAATTATTTATTGAAAAGTGCTGGAGTCTTGGCAAAAGAATAGTAACACCATTAGCAAAAATGGAATCTAAAGAACTAGAAATTTATGAGATTAATAATTGGGAGCAACTGCAACCGGGAGTTTATGACATTTTAGAACCAATCCCAGACAAAAAGCGTTTAGTAGACCCAATTGAAATAGATTTTGTAATAAATCCAGGGGTGGCATTTGATATTAACCTTAACAGAATTGGTTATGGGGGCGGTTTCTATGATCGTTTCTACCATCGTTTGAGTAAAAACTGCATTAGAGTTGCAGTTGGATTTGATACTCAAATTGTTGATAAAGTACCAGTAGATGAATATGATGTACCAGTAGATATGCTAATAACTGAAAATAGGATAATAAAAAAGTAAAACAAAAAAACTGAGATTAATTTCAGTTTTTTTTGTTATTTACCCTTGACAATTTCTTAATAACTGGTATATTAATGTATGTGATTAGCACTCATCGAGATAGAGTGCTAACAAGGATGGAAATTAATTAAAGGAGGCATTTTTATGAATATTAAACCATTAGCAGACCGTGTGGTTATTGAAGTTGTGGAGGAAAAAGAAAAAAAAGTTGGAGGCATTATAATGCCTGATAGTGCCAAAGAAAAGCCACAACAAGGAAAAGTGGTTGCCGTTGGTAAAGGTAAACGCTCAGATAGTGGTGAACTAATTGAAATGGAAGTCAGTGTAGAAGATACAGTATTGTTCTCTAAGTATGCTGGCACAGAAATTAAGATTGACCAAAAAGAATACTTAGTAATGAGAGAATCTGATTTATTAGCCATTATCGGGTAATTTAAGGAGGTATAATTAATGTCAAAACAATTTAAGTATAATGAAGATGCTAGAAAAGCATTAGAACGTGGTGTTAACAAATTAGCTGACGCTGTAAAAGTTACTCTAGGACCAAAAGGTAGAAACGTTGTATTAGAGAAAAAGTTTGGTTCTCCATTAATTACAAATGATGGTGTAACAATAGCTAGAGAAATAGAGTTAAAAAATCCTTTTGAAAACATGGGAGCTCAATTAGTTAAAGAAGTTGCAACTAAAACTAATGATGTTGCAGGTGATGGAACTACTACAGCTACATTATTGGCACAAGCTATTGTAAGAGAAGGATTAAAAAATGTTGCTGCTGGTGCAAATCCAATGATTTTAAAAAGAGGAATTGAAAAAGCAGTAGAACGTGCTGTAGAAGAGATAAAGAAAACAAGCATTCAAGTAAGAAGTAAAGAAGACATTGCTCAGGTAGCAGCTATCTCAGCAAATGAGAATGAGATAGGACACTTGATAGCAGAAGCTATGGAAAAAGTAGGCAACGATGGTGTTATCACTGTTGAAGAGTCTAAAAACATGCAAACTACTTTAGAATTAGTTGAAGGTATGCAATTTGATAGAGGTTATGTTTCACCATATATGGTAACTGATACTGAAAAAATGGAAGCATTACTTGAAGATCCATATATTTTAATAACTGATAAAAAAGTTACAAATATTCAAGATTTGTTACCAGTATTACAGCAGATTGTCGAAAAAGGTAAGCCTCTATTTATCATTGCAGAAGATATAGAAGGCGAAGCTATGGCTACATTAGTAGTTAATAAATTAAGAGGAACAATGAATGTAGTTGCTGTTAAAGCTCCTGGTTTTGGAGATAGAAGAAAAGCAATGTTGGAAGATATTGCAATTTTAACTGGAGCACAAGTGATTAGTGAAGATTTAGGCTATGATCTTAAAAATACAGATATTTCAATGTTAGGAAGCGCAGCTCAAGTAAGAGTAGACAAAGACCAGACAATCATTATCGATGGTGCTGGAGATTCAGAAGCTATTGAAAATAGAGTTAAACAAATTAGAGTTCAGTCTGAGGAAACTACTTCTGATTACGATAGAGAAAAGCTTCAAGAAAGATTGGCAAAATTGTCAGGTGGAGTTGCAGTTATTAATGTAGGTGCAGCTACTGAAGTTGAACTTAAAGAGCGTAAACTTAGAATTGAAGATGCTTTATCAGCTACAAGAGCAGCTGTTGAAGAAGGAATTATTCCTGGTGGAGGTACAGTTCTGGTTAAAATTCAGAAACAAGTACAAGAAGTTGTAGATTCATTAGAAGATGATGAAATGACTGGAGCAAGTATCGTTTTAAGAGCTTTAGAAGAGCCTGTTCGCCAGATTGCTCATAATGCTGGAAGTGAAGGTAGTGTAGTAGTAGCTGCTGTTAAAGAAAAAGAAGATGGAATCGGATTTGATGCATTAACAAAGCAATATGTCAATATGATAGAAAAAGGCATAATTGACCCTGCAAAAGTTACAAGAAGTGCATTACAAAATGCTGCTAGTATAGCTGCTATGATTCTAACTACAGAAACATTAATAGCAGATAATGAAGATGAAGATGATGACATGCCAGGCGGTGGCGGAATGCCAGGCGGCGGCATGGGCGGAATGCCAATGATGTAATTAGATAAAAATATAAAAAAAGGTCGACTCTTTAGTCGGCCTTTTCCTTATTGAAATAATTTTTCATTCTTTTTAAACCCTCTTCAAGTTGGTTATAAGAACATGCACAAGATAATCTTAAATAGCCTTCACCTAAATATGAAAATGCTGAACCCGGTATGACTGCTACTTTCGCTTTTTCTACTAAATCCAAAGCAAGATCGAAAGAAGACATTTCAGTTTGTGTTATTTTTGGAAAAATATAGAATGTTCCCTCAGGTTCGTTTACCTCAAAACCCATATTAGTTAGTTCTCTATAGGCCAATTTCAATCTTTTTTCATAAGCATCTCTCATAGGTAAAGCATCATCTACTCCGTTTCTGAAAGCTTCTAAGGCTGCTCTTTGACTTACACTTGAAGCACAAGTGACATTATATTGATGAACTTTCAAAATGTGGTTAGCAATGCTTGAAGGTGCTAATAAGACACCAATTCGCCAACCAGTCATTGAGTGTGATTTAGAAATACCTGATATTATAATGGTTTTTTCTCTTAGATTATTAAATGAAGCTATTGAGTAATGCTTCTGACCAAATACTAACTCACTATAAAGCTCATCTGCGATAATAAAAACGTTTTTGTCCTTCAAATATTTTGATAACTCTAATAGCTCATCATATGATAATATAGAGCCAGTTGGATTTGATGGGTAAGGTAGTACAATAGCTTTAGTTTTTTTTGTTAGTACATTATCAATTAAACTAGGGTTCAATTTAAAATCATTATCAGTAGTGTCTACCAGTATAGATTTAGCTCTTGACATCTTTATTAATGGTTCATAACCTGGATAAACTGGGCCAGGTAGAATTACCTCATCATCAGGGTTTAGGATTGCTCTAAAAGTAATATCTAAAGCTTCACTTGATCCAGCTGTTACTATAATTTCATCCAAGGGAGAATATTTCAATGAATACTTAATATCCATCCATTTACTAATAGCTTCTCTCACCTCTAAAAATCCTGCATTGTGGCTGTACTTAGTATATTCTAAATCAATAGATTTTTTTGCAAATTCCTTTATATGTGTTGGGGTTGGAAAGTCAGGCTGGCCTATTGTTAGTGAAATGACATCTTTTTTATCAGATATCATGTTAAAAAACTTTCTTATTCCAGAGATTTCAACTTTTAAAACCTCTTTATTAAACTCAAGCATTTATAACACCTCTATCATTTGTTTGATTTACATTTTATCATAAAGGAAAGCTCATACAACAAGAAATAACAAATAAAATATGATATAATATTTTAGTGGATTAGAACTCTATATAGGAGGATTTTATGCAATTATTACCGATAGAAAAAAAAGATCGCGAAAAATTTAATAATTATATTGAAAGTGTTGATAAGTCACATGTTTTCCAACTTTTTGAATGGGGTGAGTTAAAGTCTACTACTGGCTGGATTCCTCTAAGATTTATGGTTTATGATAATAAGGAACCAGTTGGAGCATTATCAATATTAAAAAGAAAAATTCCAGGGACAAATAGGTATATTTTTTACTGTCCAAGAGGCCCTGTTTGTGACTTTGAAAATAAAGAAATTTTAGATTTCATCTGGAAAAATATTAAGAAAATCGCCAGAAAACATAAGGCAGTATTTTTCAAGATTGATCCAGATATAGAGGTTGAAAATAATAGTTTCAAAAATTATTTAACAAGCAGAGGTTTTAACAGGATTAAAACTGGTAAAGATTTTGATGGTATACAACCAAGGTTTGTTTTTAAATTGAGTTTAGATAAGTCCCCAGATGAGTTGCTTGCTGATATGGCTAGTAAAACCAGATATAATATTAGGTATGCAGGCAGAAAAGGAGTAAAAATACATAAAGATTGTAATTTAGATGATTTAGAAGAGTTTTATAAAATTTTAGAAGTGACTGCTGATAGAGATGATTTTGGAATAAGAGATTATGAGTATTTCAAGAATATGTGGAAATATCTGATTAAGAGTGGATATGGTAAATTGTTTATGGCTGAGTATGAGGGACGCTATATCGCAGGAACAATTGCTTTAATATGTGGAAACAAAGTATGGTATAGTTACGGCGCTTCTGATAATGTTTATAGAAATAAACAACCAAATTACTTACTTCAGTGGTCAATGATAAACTGGGCTATAGACAATAATTGTGAGATCTATGATTTTAGAGGTGTTTCTGGAGATCTAGATGAAGACAATCCTCTATATGGTTTATATAGATTTAAAAAAGGGTTTAATGGAGATTTTACAGAATATATAGGTGAATATGACTTAGTTATAGATAAATTTTATTACTCTTTATGGCAGAATTTTATGCCAATAGCTAAAAAGGCAAGGTCAGCGATACTCAAGATAATTAGAAGGTAGGTATAGTTATGAAGCAACATACTAGTTGGGTTGAAGTTGATAAATCTGCAATAGTACACAACCTTAAAGAAATAAAGAGAAAAATTAATCCTGATAGAATATTAGCGGTTATAAAAGCTAATGCTTATGGACATGGTGCAGTTGAAATAGCGCGCTTATTGTTAAAAAATGAGATTAATTATTTAGGAGTTGCTTTAGCAGAAGAGGCTTTAGAGTTAAGAAAAAATGGTATAGCTGCACCTATTATAGTTTTAAGTCCTGTAATTAAGGAAATGTTATTGGACTTAATCAAGGCTAATTGTACACTAACAGTTAGTTCATTAAATCAGCTAATAGATATTAATGCGGTAGCAAAAAAATTAGATAAGTCAGCTAATGTGCATTTGAATATTGATACAGGGATGAATAGATATGGGCTGGACCCTAAAGATGTAAAAGAAA
>CAZCFQ010000084.1:0-8999 GCA_964497955.1 uncultured Clostridiaceae bacterium | reverse complement strand
TGTTCTTTCTTTCTTTGATAAGCTAGTTTTCCCTCTAAATTTAAATCTTTATCCTCAATGATATACTTGTTTAAATACCTATCTCTTTTTTCTTGCCAAAATTCATAGCCACCATGATACAATCTTAGAAATTCAGGTTGTATTTCAATTATTTTGTTGCCAATCTTATCTATAAAATATCTATCATGAGAAACAAAAATTATAGTACCATCATATGATAAAAGACTTTCTTCCAGTTTTTCTCTAGAATCTATATCTAAATGATTTGTCGGTTCATCTAAGAACAAAACATTAACACCGCCATAAAACATAATGCTTAGCTTTAATCGGCTTTTCTCACCACCAGAAAGAGATCTTACTGATTTAAAAACATCGTCTCCTGTAAATAAAGCTTTAGCTAACTCATGTCTCGCATTGGTTTTTGTGATATCATGATGTCTCTGAAAAACTTCAATCAAGTCTTCCTCTTCATTTTCAAATGAAATCTTTTGTGGTAAATATCCAACTTTTGTTCTTGATCCCAATTTAACTTTACCAAAAGTAGGTTCTAAAATGCCTAGCATAATTTTCACTAAAGTAGTTTTGCCAACTCCATTTGGCCCAACTATTCCTATTCTATCTTGATAATATATAACTAGGTTTATATCTTTGAACAAACAATCATCATCAAACCGATGGCCTACATCTTCTAATCTCACGACCTCGTTACCGCTTCTACTTATTGTACTATTGTTAATCACAATCTTTTTCTCATATATAATAGGTTTTTCTGGCAATACAATTCTATCTATTCGTTTTTGTATTTCTTTTGCTCGTTTAAACATCTTCTCGCTATCTCTGGATCTACCCCAAATTAGATATCTTTCTTTCTGCTCTTCTAATCTGTCTAGCTCTTTTTTCTTAGCTTCCCATTCTTTATATCTTTGTTCTAATCTTCGTTCGCGTTCTTCTAAATAAAACTCATAGCCACCATCATACAACTCTGCTCTTTTTCTAGTAAGTTCCACTATTCTATTAACTGATCTTTTCAAAAACCATCTGTCGTGTGAAACTATAACAACAGCACCTTGGTATGTTTGCAGGTATTCTTCAAGCCATCCCATATATTCTATGTCTAAGTGATTCGATGGTTCATCTAAAAGCAAGATGTCTGGTTCTTCCAAAAGAATCTTGCCCATTACGACTCTTGATTTTTCTCCACCGCTAAGAAGGCTAAACTCTCTTTCTTGCATTTGCTGATCAATATTTAATCCAATTAAAATTTTATCTAATTTTTCTTTAAGTCTATATCCATCTAAGTTTTCATACTTTTGTTGAACCTGTCCATAATCTCTTACTAAAGCATCTATATCCGTAGGATTAGAAGCCATTTTTCTTTCAAGTTCTTTCATTTTCTTTTGACATTCAAAAATCTCATCAAATGCTAACAATAATACATCAATGGTTTTATAATCATCAGGAAAAGTAGGAATTTGGTCTAAGTAATCAACTCTTAAACCCTGTCTTAAGAATACATTTCCTCCGTGATAATCTTCTTTATTCATTAATATCTTAAGTAATGTAGTTTTACCAACGCCATTACTACCTAAAAGTCCTATTCTATCGCCTGACTCTATTTCAAAAGAAATGTTTTCAAATATTAAATCTGCTCCATAAAACTTAGTTAGATTACTAATAGCACATAATGCCATATTTATCTCCCCATTTACTTCTTCTTTTTACGCTTACTCTTTCTGTTACTTCTCTTTTTATCTTCATTTTCTCTTTTTTGTCTTCTTAAATAATCAAATGCCATAAAAAAACTAATAGTTATAAATACATAAGCTACTGGTCTATAAAAAATGTATCCCCAAACTCCAACTCCTGCAGATATTATTCCATGATAGAATCTTTGAGTAGCTGTTGGATTTTCAACAAACCAATATTGTCCAAAAGCTGCTACTAGCAAAACACTAGCTATTATTTGGTAACCAGATAGCCATGTCAATCCAAAGGTAACAAACATAATTGCTGTTGAAATAATTCTTGTTATTTTTGGAATGTCAGGAGTGTAATCTTGACTCATTTTGGTCAAATCTCGTTGATAAATCCATATAGCAGGACCCAATATTACTCCTGCTGTTGCAATCGCCATTCTATTATAACTTCCTTCTAAAGCAAATCCAATTGCAATTATTAAAAACAAGATTGAAGGTACAAAGCAGTATATTGTCAGTCTTTTATTCATTTTTCCCTCCATATCTTACTCCTTTACTAATCTTTTACAATTACATTTCATTTTTTCCAAGTCTGCATTCATTTCTTTTTTGAACTCTTCCATTATTTGTTTGAGATTGCCATTGAAATTAACATAAATTACGTCATCTATAGATCTTATTGGTAAAATATTATTTGAGGTAGAAGTCATAAAAGCTCCACCGAACTTTGATAACTCATTTAGTAAAATATTTCTTTCTACTACATTAATGTTTAACTGATTGCAAATTTTAATTACCTTCGATCTTGTAATCCCCATTAAAACAGCTGCTGATGGAGCAGTTACTAATTTATTTTTTTGAATAAAGAATATATTTGATCTGCTTCCTTCAACAACTCTTTCTTGGTTATCTATTAATAAGGCTTCATAAGCTTCTTGTTTTATTAAAGCCTTGTTTATAGATGCTCTTAAATCTGCATTATGAAACTTAACATTAGGATTCTCTCTAACAACTTTATATGTTATAGTTTTAATACCTTTTCTTGTCATTTCTTCATCAGGATAGAATGACTTGATGAAAAAGAAATATGAGTAACCCTCAATTGTAAATAGTAATTTTATATTTTGTTCTTGTATATTATTAAGTTCTGACAACTTACAAATATTCCTTATGATATCACTCTTTGTCATATTAATATTTAAGTTAATAAGATTAGCAGAATGAATTAATCTTTGAACATGTTCATCGGCAAATAAAGGAGTTTTGTTAATAACCCTTATTACTTCATATACTCCTTTTTGTTTCTCAATTTCTTCTAAACTATATTCGCTTGTATATTTAATATCATTATTCATTATAAAAAATTTATTCATCTTTAATACCTTTCATTCTTTTATATCTTAAATTAATATCTGCTATAATGTAAACAGGTGGTGAAAATAATGATTGATCTCTCTTCAAAATCTTTTTGGCATAAGAATTTCCATTGGCCTCTAGAAAGCATTAAGATTTCAAATCTAAAAGAAAACAGACACTTTATTACTAGTCGTGTCAAATTTTATGGTGTGGGTAGTATTCCTTCTTCAGTAATTGTAAAGCATTATAAAGATAATCACAAACAAAGCTCATCCTCTTTATATAAAAAACATAAACAAGAAAACCTCTTTTATCAATATTTACAACAAACAAGCTTTTACCCATCTCCTAGATTATACTATGCTGAATTGGATGATGCAAAAAGAGAATCAATTTTAATTATTGAAGATCTGCATCCTAGATTTAAAGTATTTAAAGCTAACCATGAATTCAATAGTATAGAAACCAATGCTCTTATTAAAAGTATCAATCTATTAACTAGTCATAAGCTTAGTCGTAATATCATAAATAAGGAATTATACTTTTTAAAAAGACCAATATATACCAACATTACGCCTGTAGATACTTTAATATCCCTAAAAAAAGCATATGAATATGGAAAATTGAGCTTTAATGATTTTAATGCTGTTGCCTCAAACGTTATTCCTTTACTATCAAAAATAATAAAGCTCTTAAAAAGTTTTCCCTTAACAATTGCTTTAGATAAATTTTCGCCTACATATTTTGCTATGGCCACAAATCATAGTGACTCTATTTTAATAAACTATAGGCACTTAAGAATTGGTAATATATTAGATAATGTCGTTGCTGTTTTCAATAAATCAACTTTCAATGATGATTATGTCCAGTATATTTTCAGATATTTGAATATTATAAATTTTAAAAATAAAAATAGGCTTTCAGACATTGACCTTGTTAAAATCAATACTTTAGCCCATAAATTATCTGCTTTAATTGAATGTGAGGAATTTGATAAAATAGAACTAGATTCCTTATCTAGTTTAATTAACTACTCATATATAGTAAAAAGTATTTTTTCATATTAATCGCTTATATGAGCAATAGCCTCAGCTTCTATTTTAAATCCATAATGTAATGTAGGTATTGCTAATACACATCTTGCAGGATAATCTTTAGTGAAAATTTCTTCATAAACTTTATTTACAATATCCCAATTACTAATATCTGAAATATAAACTGATACTTTTACAACATCATCTACGCTTCCACCAGCAGCTTTAACAATCTCAACAATATTACTTAATACTTGTTTAGCTTGTACTTCTATAGGCTTATCTACTAATTTTTCACCTGTTTTGGGGTTTATTGGTAGTTGGCCAGAAACATAAAGAGTATTTCCTGCTAATACACCCTGTGAGTAACATCCATTTGCTTTTGGAGCTTTTGCTGTTTCAATAATTCTTTTAGTCATAAGGTCCTCCTTATTCATTTTCAATAGCTAAAGTTTTCAAATCAGTCTCTTGATACTCAAAATCAATTGGCTTTGGTAGCTCTAAAGTTAAACTTCTCATCCAAATCATAATACCTAATAATCCAACTCCTGTTAAAGCAAACACTATATTTAAACTCCAAAAACCAGCTACAGCTCCACCTATCATTGGTCCTGCAGCAGCGCCGATCTGGCTCACACTAGAATTAATACTTAAAATTCTACTTCTAAAATTATTCGGAACATTTTTTGCTAAAACTGCTGTAGCTGATGGTGCTATGGCTGCCAAAAACAAACCAAAGAAGAATCTAGTAATTCCAACATAGGTTACAGAGTTAGCAAATACTAAAAGGAAACTAAAAATTGCCCCTCCAAATAAACCAATTGTCATCGCTTTTTTATAAGAATTCTTTTGTCCAAATTTTCCCCAGAAAGGGGCACCCAAAACTGTAGCAAATCCTGCTAAAGAAAATATTAACCCTGTCATAACAGCTGGATCTTGATTACCTGATATAGCAAGATTTTGAACCATTAATGGTAAAATTGGTTGAATAATTGTCATAGACAAATTATATATCATCATAATTATAAACATAGCTGCTAATATTTTAAATGAGAAAGCCCTTTTTATATCTTTTATGATTCTAAACTTTATAGTTCTATCACTAGGCACTTCTTCTTTTGTGCCAATTAAGACTACGATTGTAGCAAAAAATAAAACTATTCCAGCTATTATCAAAGTCTTTCTTAGCCCAAAGAAAGAGCTCATATAACCGCCTACCATAGGACCCGCTATAGCTCCAAAAGAATAACCTGTATTTATAAACCCAAGGGCATAACCTAAATGTTCCTCAGGTGTATTTGTTGCTACCATTGCAATAGCAGAAGGTATAAATCCACTAAAAAGTCCTAATAGTAAACGCGCAAAAATTACATGATAAGGGTTAGTTGAAAAGGACATTGCTATGTAAACTGTAGCTATTCCAATACCTGCTCTCAAAATCTGCTTTTTTCTCCCATACTTATCTGCCAAAGTTCCCCAAACTGGTCCAATCATCGCACTAGTTACAAAAGTAGCACTAAAAGCGAGTCCAGATAGAAGTTCTATATTTGTTTCAGCACCTACTTCTTGTAAAAGCATAGGTAAAAAAGGTGAAACTAAAGAAAAAGCTATACCTCCAATAACGCAGCCAACCCAAAGTATTATTAAATTTTTCTTCCAAAGATCCATTTCAATTACCTCTTATCTTTCAAATTCAATAGTAAATATAATATACCTACAAATCGGTTAATGCAATAGCATTTCCTTAATAATTCTTGAAATGTAAGCTTTAAAGAGTATAATATAATGTGCATATGTTTATAATGAACTATTGAAATGGAGTTGAAATTATGATACAGAAAGAGACACCAAAACCTGAAACAAAAATTAACAAAATAATAGCGATTATGAGTGGAAAAGGTGGTGTTGGGAAGTCATCTGTTACTTCTTTAGTAGCACTTTCTCTAAAGAATGAAGGTTATAAAGTAGGAATCATGGATGCTGACATTACAGGACCTAGCATACCTAAAATCTTTGGCGTAAACAAAGAGCGTGCTACTAGTAAAGATGATGCAATAATTCCTGTTAAAACTGAAAGAGGAATTAAGATTATTTCACTTAATTTATTAATAAGTGATGAAGACTCACCTGTAATATGGAGAGGACCACTTATTGCTGGTGCTGTTAAACAATTTTATACAGATGTTAACTGGGGAGAACTAGACTACTTGTTAATAGATTTACCACCTGGTACTGGAGATGTTGCATTAACAATCATGCAATCTTTACCTCTGGATGGAATTATAGCAGTTACTTCTCCTCAAGATTTAGCTAATCTAATTGTAGCTAAGTCAATTAATATGGCTGTCATGATGAATGTTGAGATGTTAGGTATTGTTGAAAATATGAGCTATTTTATATGTCCTGACTGTAACAGTAAACATTACATTTTTGGAAAAAGCCATCTAGATGATATAGTAAAAAAAGAAAATCTAGATATTCTTTATAGGATGCCCCTTAACAAAAATCTCGTTGAACTAAGCGACGAAGGAAAGATTGAGCTTTTTTCAGAAAAAGAATCTGATCTATTTAATGATTTTTCAAACAAAATTGTAAACAAAATTAAAAAACTTTAAAATTATAAAAGGCATGTTCACAGTGAACATGCCCTTTTGACTTTTATGATGTAATTAATGTTTCCAACTCTACCTCAAATGTTATATACTCATCTTCGTCGATTCTATAAACTTTAATCTCAACAATATCTCCATCATCGTGTCCATAAAGAATTCTTTGCAATTCAGTGAAGCTAACTATTGTTTGTTCATTCATTTCTACAATAATGTCACCACTTTGCAAGCCTGCTTTTTGTGCAGGGCTATTTGCTATTATTTCATCTATATAGATACCATAATCTACTTTACTATTTAGATATGTAGCATATCTAACATTCATTGGTAAACCTTTAATTCCTAGATAAGGTCTTATAACTTCTCCAAACTGAATTAGTTGTTCAATAATTGGTTTTGCTTGATTGGAAGGAATTGCAAATCCTAATCCTTCTACTCCTGTACTGGATATTTTTATTTGATTAATTCCTATAACATTTCCTTTAATGTCTAACAAAGGTCCTCCACTATTCCCAGCATTAATAGCAGCATCTGTCTGAATTAAGGAATATTGTCTATCTTCAACATTGACAACTCTATCTACAGCACTAATAATACCTGCTGTAACAGTTCTAGCAAACTCTAGCCCCAGCGGATTTCCTATTGCAATAGCTGTTTGACCTACCCTAACCTTACTTGAATCTCCAAAAGTTACATACGGTAGTGTTCTACTGCTTTCAGGTAAATCGTTTAAATCAATCTGTAAAACTGCTATATCTGACCACTCATCTGCTCCAACTATTTCTGCTTTTATTTGTGCGCCACTAGATAAATTTACATAGATTTCACTTGCATTAGTAATAACGTGTTCGTTGGTAACGATTAAACCACTAGGATCTATAATGAATCCTGAACCACTACCTAACTCTGTCATGGTTGTATTGCCAAACCAGTCACTTGCTAGGCCTCTATTGACTACTCCTACAACCGCAGGTCCAACACTTTCTGCTACTTGTGTAATACTACCTGATTCAATGTTTGTATAATCTAAAGACGCATTAACTGGCTCTGGCAATGCATAATTAGAGTTATCTAGCTGCATGGCTTCTTGTGGCCATGGTAATAAAGTACCGTATATATAATAAGGGGCAACCACAGTCATGATTAATGCACCAATAACTCCTCCTATCAAAGCGGCAATTACAATTTTGGCTAACCCTGTCTTATTAGAATTGTTATTTGAATAATCAAAGTGATTTTCTCTTCTATCAAAATCCATAGCTTACACTCCTCTCTGTTTAGTATTGTAACAAACAAATGTCAAAATACTATCTTAAAAATATGGTAAGAATCAATTAATTTAATGAAATAACTCTTGAAACTTCACTTTGGGTAGCAACTTCTAACTCAAAGTCTTTTGTTGGTTTTAATCCACAACTGTTTAGTTCTATATAAGTAGTTTCATATGCGATGTTGGGAGTATTATTTTTTTCGCTAAGATGTGCTAAAACTACTGCTTGTGTTTTTCTGCAGATTACTCTTCTTAACAATTTAGCTGCAATATCATTTGCTAGATGACCTTTTGAACTGGAAATTCTAGTCTTTAAAAAGTATGGATATGGTCCATTAATCAGCATCTCTTTATCATGGTTAGATTCTAATATTATTGCATCTGCATCAATTAAATGATCAAAAACACCTTTAGTTATTACGCCTAAATCAGTTGCTACAACTAACTTGTGTTTACCATCATCAATCTGATACCCAACAGGATCTTTAGCATCATGAGAAATAGAAAAAGGAGTAATGGACAACTCTCCAATATTAAACTTCTTTTGATTTTCAAAATACTTCTTTTGAGCCTCTGGCACTCTGTAAAAATACTTATCTCCTGCACTCCATGTTTGTTCATTAGCATAAACTCTTATGTGAGGATTATGTCGTGCTAATACATCTACTCCTTTAACATGGTCACTATGCTCATGTGTTATTAATAAAGAATTAATTTGTTCCTTTTCAATTTTTATTTTAGCAAGTTTCTGCCCAATTGCTCTATTACTAATACCTGCATCAATTAAAATCTTTTGTTTATCTGATTCTACAAATATGCAATTTCCTGAACTTCCGCTTGCTAAGATAGCAAACTTCATCTTCTCACCTACTCAGTCTTTGTTTCTATTATTTCCTTTACTTGTCTTTCAAACTTTTTCCTGGGGAGCATTACAGATCTATCACAAGTTAAACACTTTATCCTAAAGTCAGCACCAATCCTAATCACTTTCCATGTATTTCCACCACAAGGATGATCCTTTTTTAACCTTACA
>CAZCFQ010000083.1:0-9066 GCA_964497955.1 uncultured Clostridiaceae bacterium | reverse complement strand
GGTTGGTTTAATTAAATGAACACCACTTGCTTTAGCCATTTCTATATATGCAGTACCAGAATCTTTATTAAGAAGAATCGTTGTAGTTATAGGTTTTCCCAAGGGGTTTACAGTATTAATTGCTATCGGTTCAAGATCTAAAAAATTACTCCAAACTTCTAAACTGTCAGTTCCTCCATCAACTATAGGTACTTTAAATATTCTAGTCTTATTAAAACCAAGTTCTAAAGCAGCTTTTTCAACTATTTCAGAAGCATCTATAGCTGATAAGCTGCCTTTAAAACTATTCATTGCGATTAATATTTCCATATTTACTCTTCTGAATTAATTATTTCAACCGTAGCATCTAATATATCTTGATCAGCATTTTCAGAATTTTGTAATTCTTCTTCTAACGCAAAGTCTGGAGAAATACCTTTTTCATCTATATTGATTCTATCTGGGGTTAAATAAGAATGAGTTGTAATCCAGACATATGATTCATCAAGAAGCTTAAAACCAGTTTGCATACTAGCTTTGCCAAAAGTATTATATCCTATTATTGTTCCTCTATCATTATCCTTAATCGCTCCAGAAATAACCTCAGAAGCAGATGCTGATCCTTGGTCAACTAAGACATACATTGGTTGTGTGTATTTTGCATCAGTTTCTGTTGTGTATATATCTTCATTACCATCAACATCTTGAGTAACAAAAACAACCTTATCTTCATCTAAGAATAAGTCTGCTATTCCTAATGTTGCTTCTAAGTCTCCACCAGGATTACCTCTTAGATCAAGCAGGATTTTTTCTGCACCTTGGTTAATAGCTTCAGAAATCGCACTATCAAGCTGATCAACTGCTATTCTAGAGAAAGAATATAGACTAACATGAGCAATTTCTTCATTTGTTCCAATTAACTGCCATTCTACAAAAGGAATTTCAATTACTTCTCTTACAAGTACAACGTCTTTTATCTCTCCATTGTTTGAAGGCATTACAGTAAGAGTAACTTCTGATCCTGGCTCTCCTCTAACCATGTCACCTACAGTATCGATATCAAAGTCTTTTATCGACTCACCATCTACATGTGTAATGATATCGCCACTCTCTAATCCGGCTCTGTAAGCAGGTGTTCCTTTATAAGGTGAAACAACCCTTACAAGGCCTTCATCTATAATAACAACTACTCCTATGCCTCCATAAGTGCCATATAAACTAGTTCTTTGACTATTCTCAAACTCGCTTTTTGTTAAATATCTTGTATAACCTCGGTCAATACCATCTAATAAGCCTTTGATAGCTTTATCTGTCATTTCTACAGGTTCTACTTGGTCAGACACATGATACTCATCTACTAAATCATAAACTTGGATTATTTTTTCCAGATTAAGTTCTGTTTCGTAAGCATCACCACTACCATTTTGATAACCTAAAAATGTTCCACCTACAAAAACAAGTAACAAAAGGAATATGTATAATACTTTATTTTTTTTACTCATAATATCACTCTTCTATCTTTCAAATGTACCAAAAACTATTGGCTTACTATTTTCTACTACCTTTTTTCCTCTAGAGAATAATGTTTTCATCTCATAATTATCATCTATAATTAGTATATCAGCATCTAATCCTACTTTTATACTTCCTTTTCTATGTTCAAGTTTAAGATTTCTAGCTACATTAGTAGTAACAATCTTAAGAGCTTCTTCCATAGGAACGTCATGTTTAGTAATTAATGCTTTCCAAAGTTTATAAACTGTCTTCATATCTCCTACTTTTAGCCCAATCAAGTTTCCTTTACTATCAAACTTAGGTAAGCTGCCATTACCATCAGAACTAACAGTTATACCTTCTATATTGGCTCCTTGATCTAATAAATACTTAACTTGGTCTATAGCCTTTTCGCTTGCAGTTATATCAATTCTACCACCCATTTTGATTAATTTTAATCCCTGATTAAGTAAATGAGTTGTTCTACCCATATGTGTTGGTAAAAATTGTTTTACAGGTATATCTGATTCTTTAACAATGTCAAAAATATAATTTATGCCTTCTTTTTCACTGCCTATGTGCAAATGAACGAGACCTGCTTTACCGCTTAGCATTCCTCCAACTCTAGTTTCAGCTGCTAATTGCTTAATTTCTGTATAGGTTGGTTGTGATGATCGATGATCTGAAATAGCAACTTCACCTACACCAATAACTTTATCTATATATAATAAGTCTGTTCTTACTGAACCTGTCAGAGTTGGCACAGGCACTTCATAACTACCAGTATAAATATAGGTAGTTAACCCTTCTGCTTCTAAAGCTTGTGCTTTTGCTAACAAAGATGACATTTGTCTAGTTGTTCCATCAGTGCCTAAACATCCAACAACCGTAGTAACACCAGCATTTAAAGCTTTAGTAAGGTTTAGTTCTGGTGTTCTAGTTTTGGGGCCACCTTCTCCACCACCACCTATTATATGGACATGACCATCAATAAAGCCAGGAACACCTATCATCCCATTAGCATCTATTACTTCACAGTTTGGGATATTTTTGCCATCGATTTGATCTTCTATTGCAACAATTTTTTCTCCAGCTATTAAAATATCTTTAACTCCTATTTTTTCTGGAGAAAAAATATTTATGTTTTTAATCAGTTTAATCATAATTATCTCTCCAATAATTCTTTTTTTATTCTAAAAGAGGTTGACATTTGTCAACCTCTTACATTAATCTACTTAACTTCTAAATAATTGGCAATATTTGCATTAGGGTCTTTAACACCTTTGATTAAAGGTTTTTTAGATGTCATTAAAGTGGTAATACCAGGACCATGTCCAGCTAAGATACAATCACTATGTATAACAACTCCTATAGTAACAGCACCTTCTAAATAACCTCTTCCTGTTGTTGTATCACAATCATTTAGTAAAACAATGTCTCCAAAACGTAATTTGTCTAACCCAAACTCTTTGTATGCTTTTGGATCAGCTGTCATAATGTCATAATCACCACGGTATGCATTGGATGATCCAATTCCTGAACCCATCAAGTAAGCTGGAACCTCAGTAGCAACTGGCACCTCTAAAACACCGTCTTCATTAACCTTAATATTCATTTTCTCAAATAATTCTGGATCAGTATTCATTACTAAAACATCTTCAAATCCATCTATTTCAAGACCAGTTCCAAAGCTCTTAATTAAAACTTTGTCACCTATAATCATTTTTTCTAAGGTTTCTTCTGGGAAATAAACCATTACGTGTTCTGCTCCACCATGTTTACCAGTTACATATCCTGTTTCTCCTTTAGCATCACCAGATACAACTTTAGCTGTATTTCCTACACAGGCTAATACATTTAAGCCACCATTTTCATTTTCATCCTTTAGCTTTAATGTAACACCTGGTTCAACGTGGTCAGCTTGAAAACCAGTACACACATCACCTATTTTTTTATTATAGGTAATTCCACCTGTGCCAGGTAAAACTCTTGGTACGCCGGTTCTAGTATCGATTCTGTAAGGACTTCTTCGCTGCCTAGGATGAGTAACTTCACCTTGAACAGAAACCATCACTAACTTATCTTTGTTATATTTAACCATAACTATACCTCCTTAAGTATTAACTATTATATATTCTACTATAAATTACAATTTCCTGCATCATATATTACTTTATCTTTATTTTATAACTATTTGTTATCTTTTCTTTTGTGGGTAAAGTTAATTCTATATTAATAAGGTATTCTCCAGTTTCAATATCATTTTTGATATCCCATTCTAAAGTGGCACCAATAGAGATTTCATCTTCAAATAAATCGACAACTTTTCTATCCGATAAAATACTATATCCTGACAAATCTGTTATGTTCCATCTTAAAACTGTTGATGGAAACTCATTTCTTGTATCATTTATTACATAAATATCTAATTTTACCACATCTCCATCAGTATAGTATTCAGAAGGCCAATCCATTATAACGCTAACAGGTTGCATTGTGTTTTTTGCTGCATAGTAAGCTTGCTTTGGTCTATTGTAGTAATCAATTAAACTTTCTGATATTACTAAATCTGGATCATTAAAAAAGTACAAGAAACATCCATTATATGATCTGAACTTATATCTACGCCATAATTCGCCATAAAATTTGATTAATCTATATTGAAAATTTTGTGTTGCCATGTAATATGATGATGCTCGATCATAGTTTCTTCTGGGCAATTGATTGTCTATTGATTTAATATTTCTTTTATCAATATCTAATGTTCCTGTCCAAGTGCTTTGAGCTTCTTCATCTAAATTTATACTCATTTTAATCATAGTAGCTATTTCTGGATAAGCTGGAAAACCATATGAAGTTATAATATTTGTATTTCTATCAGTTTTACCTATCCTATTTATGGCAGCTTTGAACTCTTGAAATCTGTTTGATATTTGAAAACGCCAATCCATAACTCTTACTAGAGACAAATAACCCTTACTTCTTAAAATAAGTTTATTTTTTTCTAACTTTTTTAAAGTTCTAGCAACTTTACTAAGAAGTCTTCTTCTGTTACTCATTTTATCATTATTAAAAAAGTGTGAGTCAAAATAACTTGGAGACCCTAAAACTATGATAGATGGGTTTTTATGTAGTTTCTTTTGTAACTTGACTATTTTTCTTAAAATCTCTTTATCACTTTTATTATGTTTTGAGAAGTTATATGGAATGTCTTGCCATACTAACAACCCATTTTCATTGCAAATATTATAAAAATCTTCATTAGCCACATGATGAAACAATCTTATACAATTAAAACCAGCATCTAAAATAAGCTGAATATCTTCTTCTAATTTTTCTCTAGTTACTTCAGACATATAGTATGAGTTTGGCAAGTAATGAATGCCTCTTAAAAACAATCTGTGATTATTAATGACTATTTTATTATTATGGGCATTTACAGTTCTAAAGCCTATTATATCTTCATAACATACAACTCCTAGATCTTCTCCCGTTAGTGTAATTTTTAATGTATATAAATGAGGATAACCTTGTTCCCATGGCCACCATAATTTTACTCTCCCTGTTCTAAAGCTAAACTGAGTGTAGGAGTTACCTTTTTTGATACTTGTAATCTCACTTCCCTTAAATTCTTTACCATCAAAATTATAAGGAGTTAAAGTCCAATCTAAAATACCATCAAAAGAGTAATCACTTATAGAGTTGAATCTTACATTAACATCGCTAAAATTACTCCTATATATCTCATAGTCTATATTAATTGAATTTATATAACAGCTGTCATAACAATTCAAACTGATATCTCCACATATCCCTCCATATATTTGAGTTTTGTTTCCATACTCAAAATTATTATAGATTCCTAATAATGGGTCTAAATTATTATTTATTGGCCAACAGACCTTAAGATATAAAAAATTATCTCCTTTTGTAACGTACTCTGTAATATTTACATTAGATTTAAGAAAGTATGTTTTTTCCTTTGTAACTCTCTCTCCATTAACATAAAGAGTAAATTGATTAAAAATATTTTCTAAACTTAATATGTATTTACTAGGCTCATCATTTTCAATATAAAAGGTATTAAAATAGTAAACAGTGTACTCATCGTTATTAAATCTACTATCTAAATCCCAGTTATGAGGAAGTTTTACATCGTACCAATAGTTAGCACTATCTTTGTTTTTATAGTAAAGATCAGAAAGAGGGGCTTTTTTACTTGGCCATGCTTTCCAGGTATTATTTAGTTTTATTTTAGAACCTTTCATATAAAAACCTCTCTTTTATACTTACTACAGTTATTTCTCACAAGGATTATTACAATCTTCACATAAAGCTTTATAACCTACAATAGGTTTTTCTTTTTTCAATTTTTTGACAAATTCTAAACATTTTAATACTTCTTCTTCACTACCTCTAATGATAAAAGTTATAGACCCTTGAGATTCATTGATCCCTCCAGCTGCAATAGCATTTACTTCTACATTAAATAGTGCTTTAAATGCCTCTACTTCTGTGAATATATTTGCATCTGAAATAACAAAAACTCCACTTTTCTTGCCAATACTATAATCAATTTTATCAATACCAGTAAACTCATTAACAAATTCAAGTGATGGTACTAACTTTTCAAGTCCTACTGGAATTATAAGTGTAGCACCTGCAGATATAATATAACCATAAGATTTACCAATAGTACCTCCGCCCTCTCCTGCGACCATAATACCAGCTCTTCCATATAAGTCAAAGCCATTTGCTCCTTTAACAAATATATCATCTTTTGAAAATGTTTTAACTGTCTCTAACCAGTTTTTATCACTTTTTTCTCCTTTAATCATAACAAGAGGTGACTTTCTTAAACTCCCATCAGTAATACACGCCACACCATCAGTAACAATTCCGGCAGTAAACGTACTCTTATCTTCTATTTTTTCTTGTGTAATCTCTTCATAAATGAAAGCGTTAGTTGTTCCGTTGGCTACAATTACTTTGTGATTGCTAAGTGCTTTTTGAAATAGTGGTGTATTTGTCAATCCTTTAGAGATTAACCTTCTTGATTCCTCGACATTTAAAGTAACTTGTAAAATTTTATTATTCATTTTTTCACCTCATATTCATTATACATTCATTTTTTTTAGTTTCAAAATATATTTATCTAAAATTTAGTATTGAAATTAGTCCGTATTTTATGTATAATACCTCTTGTAGTCAAAAAAGCAGTAGGTCTCTTCAGCGACAAAAATGGTAATAATTATTTTTATAATTAAGTGTTGACCTGACTATAAACATGTTGTATAATAAACAACGCCGGTCACGGGGTATAGCGCAGTTTGGCAGCGCGCCTGCCTTGGGAGCAGGAGGTCCCAGGTTCAAATCCTGGTGCCCCGACCAATTTAAGGCCCCATAGTGAAGTGGTTAACACATCAGCCTTTCACGCTGAAGACGCGGGTTCGAATCCCGCTGGGGTCACCATTAGGGCCTGTAGCTCAAGGGTAGAGCATTCGGCTCATAACCGAACGGTTCCTGGTTCGAATCCAGGTGGGCCCACCACAATACAATTTAATGAAGTTTTTAAGCCAGTGTAGCTCAATTGGAAGAGCAGCCGACTTGTAATCGGCAGGTTGCGGGTTCGAGTCCCATCACTGGCTCCAATATTTTTTAGGAGAGATGCCCGAGTGGCTAAAGGGGGCGGACTGTAAATCCGTTGGCACAGCCTTCGCTGGTTCGAATCCAGCTCTCTCCACCAATTTTTTGTAGTTGGGGCTTGGCCAAGTCTGGTTAAGGCACCGGACTTTGACTCCGGGATGCGCTGGTTCAAATCCAGCAGCCCCAGCCAATAATTTTATATGCGAGTGTGGCGGAATTGGCAGACGCGCTAGACTTAGGATCTAGTGTCTTCGGACGTGGGGGTTCAAGTCCCTTCACTCGCACCAAAAGGAACTCTTTAAGAGTTCTTTTTTTATTAGAATTAGAATCAAAATATAAATCAATTAAAATCTACTATTTAAAATAAAAACAACCCAAAATCATTTGATAATGGGTTGTTGTTTTCTTTTTTTATTTACTATTTTGCATATTCAACTGCACGTGTTTCACGAATTACAGTTACTTTAATATGTCCTGGATAGTCAAGTCCTTCTTCTATTTTCTTAGAAACTTCTCTAGCTATTAAAGCAGATTCGTTATCATTAATAATATCAGGTTTAACCATTATTCTGATTTCTCTACCTGCTTGGATAGCAAAGCTTCTATCTACACCTTCAATTGCTGTAGCGATTTCTTCCAGCTTTTCTAAGCGTTTGATATAACTTTCAAGGGATTCTCTTCTAGCTCCTGGCCTAGCAGCAGATATTGCGTCTGCAGACTGAACTAATACATCCTCAAGGTAAATCATTTGAATATCACCATGATGCGATGCAGCAGCATGAATTACTTCTTTTGGTTCATTATATTTCTTTAATATATCTGCACCTATAGAAGAATGTGTTCCTTCTACTTCATGATCTAAAGCTTTACCTATATCATGTAATAAGCCTGCTCGTTTTGCTAATTTGATATTCATATTTAATTCTGCAGCCATTAAACCACTTAAGTGAGCTACTTCTAATGAATGACTTAACATATTTTGCCCATAAGAAGTTCTATACTTCAATCTTCCTAATAACTTGATCAATTCTGGGTGAAGGTTGTGAATTCCTGCTTCAAAAGCAGCTTGTTCACCTTCCTCACGTATTATGTTGTTTACATCTTTTTTAGCTCTCTCAATCATCTCTTCGATTCTTGCTGGATGAATTCTACCATCAGCTACTAATCTTTCAAGAGATAATCTTGCAATTTCTCTTTTAACTGGATCAAATGATGACAAAACAACTGCTTCTGGGGTATCATCAATAATCAAATCTACTCCAGTAATTGTCTCAAATGCTCTAATATTTCTTCCTTCTCTTCCAATAATTCTGCCTTTCATTTCATCATTAGGTAGCTCTACTACTGAAACTGTCGTTTCGGCTACATGATCAGCAGCACATCTTTGAATAGCAGTCGTAATTATTTCTCGTGCTTTTTTATCAGCTTCGTCTTTTGCTTTTGCTTCAGCTTCTCTAATGAAAATTGCAGATTCTTCTCTAATGTCTTTTTTTACTTTCTCAAAAAGAATTTCTCTTGCTTCATCATTAGTCATTCTTGCTATGCGTTCTAACTCTTCTTGTTGTTTACTAGCATAATTTTCTGCTTCTTCTAATTTTTGTTTTACTTTTTCATTCTTTTTATTGAGCATTTCTTCTTTTTTCTCAAGATTAATTGTTTTTGTGTCTAGGAGTTCTTCCTTTTTTAAGAGTCTGTCCTCCATCTTTTTAATCTCAGATCTGCGTTCTTTTGTTTCTTGGTCAAAATCTTCTCTTAGAATATGAATTTCTTCTTTAGCATTTACCAAAGCTTCTCTAAGTCTTGATTCAGCCTCTCTGTTAGCTTCTTCTAAAATTCTATTAGCTGCATTTTCTGCAGTAGCTATTCTAGCTTCTGCAATGTATTTTCTTACTAAAAAACCGACAATAAAACCTAATGCTACTCCTACAATAGCAAATATATATACAT
>CAZCFQ010000082.1:0-9093 GCA_964497955.1 uncultured Clostridiaceae bacterium | reverse complement strand
AATAGGATCAATGAATAATATACAAGAATTGGAAGTTAAGTTGACTGACTTTAGTTGGTGGGTTAGGTTAAGGGCAGCAGAAGCTATTAAGAATCTTCCAGGTGTTACAGAAAATGATCTTATAAGAGTTAGAGACCGACAGATGGATGATTATGCAAAGGATATTATGAATTATTTGTTAGCTGCAGAGAGGGAGTAAGGAATGGATTTTAAAACTACTATTATATTGTTTCAAATTATATACTTTTTTTATTTTATAGGAATTAATTTACATTATTTATTACTTAATTTTTCTGCACTTTTTGTTATTAAAGATCATATGGAAAAAAGACCAGCTTTTAATGATATAAAAAGGTACTCTGGATTTGAATTGCCTGTAACAATAATTGTTCCTGCTTATAATGAAGAAGAAACTATCATTGAGACTGTTACCGCATTATTACAACTTGATTATATAGATTATGAGATAGTAGTAGTTAATGATGGATCAAAAGACAACACTTTGGATATGCTAATTGAGAACTTCAGCCTTAATCCTTTTCCAGAAGTATATAGTAAAAGGTTGGATACACAGCTAGTAAGATCAGTTTACAGATCAGAGACACATCCGAATGTAAAAGTTATTGATAAAGAGAATGGTGGTAAATCTGATGCTTTAAATGCTGGATTAAATTTATCTAAATGTCCTCTATTTTGCTGTATAGATGCTGATTCAATTTTGACAACTGATAGTATGAGGTATGTTGTCAGACAGTTTCTTGAAGAACCAGATACAATAGCATGTGGAGGTACAATTAGAATAGCAAATGGTTGTACTATTGAAAGAGGATTAGTTAAAGAAGCTGGCTTATCAAAGAATTTGTTAGCTTTAATTCAAACTATTGAATATTTGAGAGCCTTTCTTTTTGGCAGACTTGGCTGGGTTCCACTTAACGCGTTACTCATAATTTCAGGAAGCTTCAGTGTTTTTAAAAAACAAGCAGTTTTAAATGTCGGTGGATATAGTGTTAATACAATAGGGGAAGATATGGAACTTGTTGTTAGATTACACTTGCATCATCGACTTAACAGTATTCCTTACAAGGTGGTTGCAATCCCAGAACCAATTGCATTTACTGAAGCTCCAGAAGACTTAATATCACTTAGAAATCAAAGAGTGAGATGGCAAAGAGGATTATGTGAGAGTTTAGCTAAAAATATAAACCTTTTATACCATCCAAAAGGTGGCACTGTAGGATGGATTGGTTATCCAACACTCTTATTTTTTGAATTACTAGGGCCAATCATTGAAATTTCTGGCTACATTTTCTTTATTATTGGATTCTTTTACGGGATTATACAGATCGAAGCTCTTTTTGCATTCTTAATTTTATCAATAGGGTTTAGTCTCTTTATTTCTATAATAACTATAGTATTAGAAGAGATATCTTTTAAGGTTTATCCTAAAGCAAGCAGTATAGGAGTTCTATTTTTTGCTGCACTTTTTGAGAATCTCGGTTTTAGACAACTTAATACATTTTGGAGAGTAAGAGGTATTTTAAACTGGATCTTTAGAACTCGTCGAAACTGGGGTAGCATACGAAGAAAAGGTGTTAATAATTAATTTTTTGGAAGGAAGTTTAAATTGAAAAAAATATCAAATTTAATTTTTTATGCCTTTGTAATATTTATTATTGTATATACTGCAATATATTTTTTGGGTGACTTATTTACAATTACCCCAAATACTATAAAAGTAGTGCCTGAAATATATTCCGATGAGGGCCTTTTTTTTACTTCTAAAACCAGTGATAAATATTTTGAAATATATGATGATGAAAAGTGGAATAAATTTTTTATCAAAGGAGCAAATATAGGAAGTTCAACACCAGGAAGATGGTTTACTGAGTTTCTCGCTGATAGAGATATGTATAGACAATGGCTAGAAGATATAGGGAATATGAATCTTAATACCATTAGGTTGTATACACTTATGGATCCATCATTTTACCAAGTGTTCAAAGAATATAATGAAGATCCGAACACACCTACATTGAGATTAATACAAGAAATATGGCCAGATGATTTTGTACCAGAATGTAATTTTCACAATGAAAAGTATAAATCGAATTATAAATCGGAAGTACAAAATGTTATAGATGCGCTACATGGTAATTTAGAACAGTTAGGAAGAAAAAATAGAGCTTATGGTAATTATACTGCAGATGTAAGTCCATATGTTCTAGGAGTTTTGATAGGTAGAGAGTTTGAACCAGAAGAAGTAGAAAGTACAAATGCAAAAGGGTCTGAGAATATTAAATATTTAGGTGATTATGTTAGAATTGATCAAGGTACTCCTACAGAGGTTTGGTTAGCTGAGTTGTGCGATTTTACTTCTGCATATATAACCAATGAGTATAGCTGGCAATATCCAGTAGGTTTTGTAAGCTGGCCAACATTAGATCCACTTACTCATCCAACTGAAAGAGAGTCAGAAGAGATAAGTGCTATCCCTGCATATAATGATAGAGAGGTAATTAATCCAGATAGGTTTTATAGAGGAGATAGTAATATAACAGGCTTTTTTGGAGCATATCATATTTATCCTAATTATCCAGACTTTATGAACAATGAACCAGGCTTTTCAGAACAGTCTGATGATCAAGGTTCTTTCAAATATTTAGGATACCTCAATGATTTTATTGATATTCACCCTAACTATCCTGCAATAGTAGCAGAATATGGAATATCTACATCGCTAAATACTGCTCACTTAAATCCAGATGGATTACATCATGGTGGTATTTCCGAAGAACTACAAGGACCATTTATAATTCGTATGACAGATTCAATAATTAATGAAGGATATGCTGGAAGTATCATATTTGAGTGGTTAGATGAATGGGCCAAAAAAACATGGAATACTGAGCCATATATATCTCCTTGGGATAGAAATGTTTTATGGAAAAATGCAATGGATCCAGAGCAAAACTATGGAATAATTGCAGTTGAACCTGACCATATACCGTTTAGTGGTAAGTCTTACGTTAAATCAGAATATGAACAAGTTGATGATTTAGATACTGGGGTTATTACTCAGTTTGAAAAAGATGCAGATGAGTCCTTTTTATATTTATCTGTAACTTTAAATCAGTTTCCTAAAGACACCAATGGAGATATCTTATGGGTTAATTTTAACTTAGTAGTGGGGATTGATACCATTGAAGAAGAAAAAGGTGAGTTTCTTTTACCAATAAAAGATTCTCCTAAATTATCTACTGGTGTAGAGTTCATAGTTAAACTTAACTCTACTAATAATGCGAAAGTACAAGTTATACCTCCATATAATAGATCTGAGTATTCTTATCACAGCAAAGTCTTGAATCAAGGATTTTTTGAAGATATACAAGCTGTAGTTAACAGAAAAAGAGTTACATTGGATGGTAGAACATTCCCAGAATTAATAAGTAATCAGAGTATCTTAAATTATGGGAACTTCAATAGTGATAGTAATGAGTTTAACTCTTTATCACATTGGTATGTAGATTATGAAAATAATAAGATTATTATGAGATTGCCTTGGATGCTGTTAGGAGTAACTGACCCATCAAGTGCAATGGTTGCTTATGATGAAAGAGACTTTTTGAAAGATCCAGACTCTGCAAATTATGTACTTGCATTTGAAAAATGTGCTGAAGAGATGCCTGCCTATAGTTTAGAAGCCGCAGAACAGATTGAAGACTGGAAAAGATTAGAGACAAAAGAAACTAGTGGCTTTAACTTTTATATAGCAACTTATACTGATAGAGTAATTGACTTTAAACCAAAAAGTGAAAATAGTTTTAGTTCTAGTGAAAAATATTTATGGGAGTTATGGGAAGAGCCTAGCTATAAATATAGATACAAAAAAAGTTATGATATATTAAAGAATTATTTTGACCAGATTGATATTATCAAAGATTAGGGTGGTTAGCTTTGAAAAGAAAACACATATTTCTTTTAATAGTAGTTGTAGTAGCAATATACATATTAATATGGTTTGTTACACCCTTAAAAAGTGTATCAATTCATGTTCATGATAAAACTGTAACAGAACCAGTTAACTATCGGGAACATCGTGAATTGTATCATATTCTTAAAAGTTTGAGATATGCAAAACCTGATGATACATTTTATTCTTATGAGGATGATTATAGTGGTTATCATCCTTTAGACGATGAGAGGAAAGAAAAATTAACTAATGAACTTATAGGGGAAGCTGATATTTTATACTTAGCAGATACTTATGGAATATATGACTATAGAGAAGGACTAGTGGAGTATGAAACAAGACTTCCTTTTGAGCTTATAGATATTGACTTGCTTTTTGGTGGATTTGACCAGAATGAAACTGATGTAATAGCTAATTTTGCTGCTAAAGAAAATAATCTTTTAATTGGAGAACACAATACTTTTGGGTATCCAACATATATTTATGAAGGATCATCTAAAAGATTACAGGAAATATTTGGTGTTAGTTATGAAGGTTGGCTTGTTAGATACTATGAAGATCTCACAGAAGTAGCTTATTGGGTTAAACTTTTATATACTAGGATTAATGGCAAAGAGTTTGATCTTGTAGGGCCTGCATTAGTAGTAGTTAGAGAAGATTCTAATAGGGCAGGTTGGTATGGTGATTTGTTGATTTTTCAGGAAGATGATTTTACACAGCAATATCCAATGATAGTGAAAGCCCAAGAAGATAATGAGCTGCTTGAAGATGCTTCAAGAAGAGTTCCCTATTTGTATTGGGTAGAAGTCTTATCTATAGAGAATAATAGTGCTCAGGTTATTGCAAATTATGAGTTCCCTTTAAAAGAAGAAGCACTTGAAAAATTAGAAAAAAGAGGTATCGCTCCACTAATTCCCGCTTTTGTCAGCTTTAAAGAAGAAGGTCAAGCACAAAGATTCTATTTTGCAGGAGACTTTATTGACCAAACACCAGCTTTGCTGCCAAGTTGGTTAACTGGAAACCTAGCTATTCAAAAGTTTTTCTCATATCTTCCAGGCATACCACCTCAGTATAGCTTTTACTTTAGATGGTATGCACCAGTTATGGAAGAAATACTAGATAAATATTATAAATAGCTTAAGGGTTAAGACTTATTGGTAACCCATAAAATTCAAAGGCCTCACTAGGAGTCATTACTTCGATATCATCCTTAATATAATTTAGATAGTAAATTAATTGTTCAAACTGATGGGTAGGATAGGAATACCTGTCATCAGAAGGATCTTCTATTCTATGGAATAATAAACCGACCCATTGATTTTTATTTATTGCTTCATTAATGATTTGTTTAACTGATTCAAAATTTGTTTCATTAGTAGCTTCAAAAAAGCTTAGTCTGTATCTATTGATAGGGAACTGGTCATAGGTCTCTGGTGCGTATCTTGCAGAAAGTGAAAAATCTTTTACAATGTTTAGAACTCTTTCATCAATTGATGAGTATGGAACTACAAAGTGATATGCACCCATAGGATCGTATTTGCTGACAATGCTAAAGTTTTTTTCTACTTCTTTTTTTATCTCTTCATCAGTTAGTTTGGTTAAATCAGGGTGTGTATAGCTATGGTTAACAAACTCCCAGCCAGCTTCTTTAAGTTCTAGTATTTGACTATTTTTTAAATACCTATCTTGTCCAATTCTAGATCCTATTAAACCGATAGTGCCTTTTATCGAAGGATCAATTCTAGAGATGATTTTATAAGCATTAAAATAGTTGTCTTCCCAACCATCATCAAACCATAATGTTATTACTGGTCTCGTGCTTTCATAGGTAGAAAGCTTTTTAGGTGTAATGGTGAACTCTTTACCATCCTTTGCCTCAAAAGCAACTCTAAAGTATCTTATATCCTCCCAGGATGGGTCTCCTTCGCCTAATTCAAAGTCATCTATGTTAATTACTACATAGTTTTCATTATTTAAAATATTAGGCGTAATATCGTAATAGAAGAAGTTTTTATTATTAGTGTCACTAGAAAAATATAGACTTATCCACGAAACATTTTCATTATTCTCAGTATCAAACTCAAAATAGATGAGGTCTGAAAAGTCTTCTGAGTCCACTGAGCGCATCTGATCCTTAAATCTACCACGACTGATTAAAGGTGTATCTCTTATCCATTTAACTAAATCGTTATAACTTTCCTGTTTGGATATTATTTCTTGCTTATTTTCATCTTGGTTGTTTAATGATTTAATCAGGTCCTCATCGGGAAGTACTTTTTTAGGTAAGTCAATAAATATAGTTCTGCTTTTACCATCCCAATCAATCTCTGCACCTAAAGTTTCAGAAACAAATCTTAAAGGGACCATAACCCTGTTTGATTTAAGAATAGCATTTGTACCAATATCAACTTCTCTTAAATTAATTCCGTTATCAATTACCGAAATGCTTTGGTTAAGAGTTATAGTGATTATCTTTTCTTCATACTCTAAAATAACTTGCCTATTTATAGAATCCCAGTTAACTTTTGCTCCCAGTTCTTCACTGACAAATCTGATTGGAACCAATGTCCTGTTATTATCATCTATAAATGGCTTTTGATCTTGAAAATAAACTAATTTGTATTCATCTATTACAACATTAATATCTTGAGTAATATCTTCTGCATAAGCTAAGTTATTTGCAAAGGCTACTATAAATATAGCTGCTAAAATAGTTAGTAATATTTTTTTCATTTTAATTCCTCCATTAATTAATATCTGATCCACTTAACTATTAGGCTTTCTTTCTGATCTGAAGGACCATCTTCAAGCCAGTTTGGATACCAACAGTTTAGTATCAAATGCATAGGGTTTAATGAGTAACCAGAGCTGAAACTGGTTATAAAAACATCGTTAATATAGTAATCTAGCTTATCTGGATAGTAGTCAAATCTATAATTATTAAAACCTTCAGTTGGATCAAACTCTAATTTACTTAAAAATTCATTTTGGATTTTTCCATTTGCATAAGTAGTTAGGAAAAATTCTTGAGACTTATCATTATATATCTCTATGTCGATTTCATGAAAGTAATCAGGAGCTTTATACATAAAGAACCCTGTAATAGAGCCTTTAGCATCAGGTAGTTTCATCCGTATTTCATATGAACCGAATGATTTTAAATCTATAGATTGTATTTCGCCACTACCAAAAGAATTCTCAGGCATATTAATAATAAGTGAGCCATCATCTACATTTACATTTCTTGGAAGAAAAGATGTTCTGCCAAGCTTGAATGTTGAAGATTTCCAAATAGATTTATCATATGTTTCAAAATCATCTTGATGATTAAAGATAGTTATAGAATTAGGCACCTCCAAGTGGGCTATCCTAGAAGAAGATTTTTCACTAGGTAATCCATTCCAGATGCTAAAAACTAGATGATATTTTCCACTAATAAGCTTTTTAGGTATAATCCAACTTAATTCAACTTGTTTTGACGAGTTATTGTCTATGACAAGTTTTTTAGCAGGAACATCATACCACTTACCTAAAGGATCTTTTAAACTAAGGCCATACCAATACTGGTTTTCATTTTCAGCAGTATTAGATATTTCAGTACTTACAATCAGCTCATCTTGGCTATAAAATATACCGCTTGGAACTATAGTATTATCTAAAGAGATAAGGCTTGAGCTATCATTATCAACTATAAAAGGAAAAGTTCTTTTTTTTGAGTCAATTATTTTTTCTAATATAGGAAAGATATCTTCACTAGTTGCTTTTTCGTTTAACTTCAGCGTAGTCAACATAGAAGGTAAAATACCATTTATGTATGTTTTAGTTAAAGAATCAAGATCATACTCAGGTTGATCAAAGTATTTAGATATTACATCTATATATTTATCAATCAAAATAGGATTATTGATTTCTCCTTTAAGTTCTATTGTTTTTGCCAAAGTATTAATGGCTTCAGCTAAAGTTATTGAATTTTCATAATTAGTAATATTTTTACTAATTAAACCTTTTTCTTTAGCCAAATCAATATAATTAATGTACCATAAATTACTGTTATCTATAGGTAAATCCCATTGAAAAATATTTTGACCTATTACTGGAATTAGTTTTGCATATGTTACTTCTTGATCTTCTTTACTAAAATCAATGGTGTGTTTATCAATAGTGATTGTTTCTTTTAACTCAGTATCTTTTATGATAGACCCAAATAGTTCAGTTATCTTACTAATGTTCATAAGAGTAAAAACTATAAAAAAAATAAGTAAAAATGTAAGAAATTTTTTCATATTTACCTTTCTTGAATTTGATTTTTAATATTAATATGTGCTAATGGTATTTAAATAATTATACTTTAGCACAGTAAACATGTAAACATAAAACGATATATAGCTATTTATGGGACATAATTTATTAAACTGTTTTATTTTACGGAAAAATACTACCAGCTATAGATTATCTTTACAATTGTTATATATATTAATGTATACTTTAATTAAGAAAATCATCATTCTAGGAGGCTTATTATGGAAAGAATTAGAAAAGCACAGCTAAACTTAGTATTACTTATAATTACATTAGCAGTAAATGCATTAGGAGCTTTTGGTTATATAAACGGTATGAGTCAAAAAGCTGTTTCAGATATGTATATGACATTAATTACACCTAGTCCATCTACCTTTAGTATTTGGAGTGTAATCTATATTTTATTGTTTGTATCTCTGATAACTATGATAGTAAAAAAAGATGACCCTTATTATAATAGAGCGGTAGATGAAATTAGCATTTTGTTTTGGATTACTTGTTTCCTTAACGTTTTATGGATTGTCTTATTCTCTTTTGTTCAAATAGGACTATCTTCAATATTTATTTTTGCATTTGTTATTGTCTTAGCAGTAATTCTTAAAATACTAAGAAAAATTAAACAACCAGGTAAATGGTTACTGCCTTTGACTTTTGGATTATACACAGGTTGGCTGGTTATAGCAACGGTAGTTAATATTGCAGCTTGGTTAGTAAAAATACAATGGACTGGCTTTGGTCTCACAGCAGAAGTATGGTCAATGTTAACTCTAATTATAGCTATTGTAATAGTATTTATAATATTGCTATCAAATAAGAACGCGGTT
>CAZCFQ010000081.1:0-9175 GCA_964497955.1 uncultured Clostridiaceae bacterium | reverse complement strand
TCTCCACCAATGGCTGGTAAAACTACTATACTAAAAAGCTTAGCTCAGAGTATTGAAGAAAATCATCCAGAAGCACATTTGATAATACTTCTAATTGATGAAAGACCAGAAGAAGTAACAGAGATGGAGCGTTCTGTTAGTAAAAGAGCAGAGGTTTTAGCATCGACTTTTGATGAAAGGCCAGAAAATCATGTAAGATTGGCAGAGATGATAAATGAAAGAGCTAAAAGATTAGTTGAACATGGTAGAGATGTTGTAATTTTACTTGATAGTATCACAAGATTAGCTAGAGCATCTAACCTGGTAGTAAGCCCAAGTGGCAGAACACTTTCAGGAGGACTTGACCCAGCAGCTTTATACAATCCTAAAAGCTTTTATGGAGCAGCAAGAAACATGGAAGATGGAGGTAGTTTGACGATTATTGCTACTGCTTTAGTAAACACAGGTAGCAGGATGGATGATGTTATTTATGAGGAGTTTAAAGGAACTGGAAATATGGAACTCCACCTTGATAGAAAGCTTGCACAAAGACATGTTTATCCAGCGATTGATATTATTAGAAGTGGAACTAGGAGAGAAGAACTATTAATAGAAAAAGATAAGCTAGATGTTATTTGGAAACTTAGAAACAATATCAACCCTGATACTAGTATTAACCAAACTCAAGAAATAATCAAAAATTTAAGATTAAGTAAAAATAATAATGATTTCTTACAAATAATTGAACAAGTGTTTAACCAATAAAAGGAGAGTCTTAATATGGAAAAAATGATTTTGGGTAAAACTGGACTAAAGATTACTCGTATGGGGTATGGAGCTTTACCAATTCAAAGGAAATCTATGGACGAATCTATCCCTATTTTAAGAAAAGCTTATGAGTCGGGAGTTACATTTTTTGATACAGCACGGGCATATAGTGATAGTGAAGAAAAACTAGGAAATGCTTTAAGTGATGTAAGAGAAAATATAATCATTGCTACTAAGAGTCATGGAAAAACTAGTCAAGAAATCAAACAACATTTAGAAACAAGCTTAAGCAACTTAAAAACAAACTATATAGATATCTATCAGTTTCATAATATGAAATTTGTCCCAAAACCAGGAGATGAAGGTGGCTTATATGAAACATTTTTGCAAGCAAAAAATGAAGGTAAAATTAGACATATAGGAATTACTTCTCACAGTATAGAAGTGGCAGAAGAAGCTGTAGATAGTGGTTTATATGAAACTATTCAATTTCCACTAAGCTTGATTTCTTCAGAAAGAGATTTAGCATTAATTGAAAGAGCAAAGAAGAAAAATATAGGTGTCATTGCTATGAAAGCACTTGCTGGAGGCTTAATAGACAATGCTAAGGCAGCTTTTGTTTTTATGAGGAAATTTGAAAATCTTGTGCCAATTTGGGGTATACAACATGAGTGGGAATTAGATGAGTTTTTAAATTACGAGAAAAACCCTCCTATCTTGGATGAAGAAGTTAAAGCATTGATAAAGAAATATCAGGATGAACTGGCAGGAGATTTTTGTAGAGGCTGTGGATACTGTATGCCATGCCCTGTAGGAATCAAGATTAATAATGCTGCAAGAATGTCGCTTCTCTTACGTAGAGCAGTATATCAAAATTTCTTAACACCTGAGTGGCAAAAGGAGATGGATAAGGTAAATGATTGTCTACATTGTAATCAATGTGTCGAAAGATGTCCATATGGCTTGAATACTCCGGAGTTATTACAGAAAAACTTAAAAGATTATGAACAATTTTTAAAAAATCATCAATAAAGGGTTATATTTATACAGAGAATGTAATAAAATATAACTAAGATAATTGCTTTATCATTTTAAAGTGGTTGCGTTTACTTTTTTGTAAAAAGGGGGTTTGATTAGTTAAGTCTCTTACTACACAGGTTAGTAGCAATATATTTAGTTAAAAATTTAATATAGGAATGAGGGAAAAAGATGTATTGTAAAAATTGTGGTAGTGAAGTTGCTGATGGTTCTAAGTTTTGTACTAGTTGTGGTGCAAGTTTAGATCAAGGATCACAAGGTCAGACTTCAAGTCAAAATTATACAACTAGACAGCCTATGCAAAACCATAGCAGCTTGCAAGAAGGTATAGGTAATCAAAAGACTTTTTTTAAGGGTAAAGAAAAACGAATAGGTACTAGCGGCGAAATCAAATTTAACTCCGGTTATGAAAAACCAAAGAAAAAAAGAGGTATTATTAAAAAATTACTATTAATTATTATTTTGGTTGCTGTAGGTTTTGTAGCTTATACGATGTTTTTTGGTAGTAATATTGCAAGTTTAGAAGTGGCTTCAGCAATAGACTCTACTACTTATGCACCCACTGCAGTGACAGATACTTTTGCAACTGATACACCAGCGATATATGCTACATTCTTTATTACTGGACTTGATATAGGCACTCCTATTCAGGGAGAATGGGTTTATGAGAGTCAGCAAGTAGCAGTGGCAGAACTTTATACAACGGAAGAGAATCAGAATGCATATTTTTCATTTACGATACCAGATAATGGTTGGCCTACAGGAGCTTATGAAATTAATATCTATATAAATGGAGAGTATGAGACAACTAAAGAATTTAGTATCAGGTGATATGAATGAATGTTAAACTCTTAATTGTTTTATCAATTATTGTTATTATTGCTAGTGGTTGTAGCTGTGAAGCTGAGTTTACAACAGCAAATTATAAAGACTTAACCATGGCAAAAATGGGCGAAAATGATTTTATACTGACTGATCAATTTGAGACTGATACTCCTGAAATCTTTGTATTAGGAGTTTTAGATAATGCTCCAGGGATTACAACTATAAAAGGAGAATGGTATTACTTAGGAGAAGAAGAGGTATTTATTGATTCAGCAGAAATGGAAGTTGAAGATCTTAAAACAGATTTTTACTTTAACTTAAGTAAGCCAGATGATGATTGGCCCGTCGGTTCTTATGAAGTAAGATTATATATTAATGATGAGTATGAAACTAGTGTTGAGTTTGAAGTTAAATAAATATTAGCCAACTTAATAAGTTGGCTTTTTGTACTAATGGGAGGAATTATGAATAAAGAACAATTAAAAGAAAGAGTTTGTAAAACTATTGAAGAGAATAAAGATAGAGTTATTAATATAGGGAATGAGATTTTTGCTCATCCAGAACTAGGCTATAAAGAGTATAAAACTGCTAAAATAGTAAAAGAAGTATTTGAGCAATTGGGACTATCATATAGAGACGAAATAGCAAGAACAGGAGTAATTGCTCTAGCAAACAAAGATAAAGAAGGACCAACTGTAGCAGTTATGGGAGAGTTGGATGCAGTAGTTTGTCCAGATCATCCACATGCAGACCCTCAAACAGGTGCAGCTCATTCTTGTGGCCACAACGCTCAGATTGCAGGAATGCTAGGAGCAGCAATTGGCTTAATACAGAGTGGTGTTATTAATGAACTTGATGGTAAGGTTTCTTTTATGGCTGTTCCCGCTGAGGAATATGTTGAAATTGGATTTAGACAAAAGCTAAGAGAAAATGGAGAGATCCAATTTTTAGGAGGCAAACAAGAGTTTATTGCTTTAGGTGAATTAGATAACATAGATATGCTAATGATGTATCATAGTTCAGCCACAGGAGAAGAAGTTAAAGCTAAAGTTGGTGGAACAAGCAATGGTTTTGTTGGTAAATTAGTAAGATACATTGGAAAAGAAGCTCATGCAGGAGGAGCACCACATAATGGCATTAATGCTTTAAATGCTGCAAACATTGGACTGATGGCTATAAATGCTAATAGAGAAACATTTAAAGATGATGATCACATTAGAGTGCACCCAATTATTACAAAAGGTGGAGATTTAGTAAACATAATTCCTGCTGAGGTTATAATGGAAACTTATGTACGAGGAAAATCAATGGATTCAATAATTGATGCCAGTGAGAAGGTTAATAGAGCTTTACAAGCTGGAGCAATGGCTGTTGGTGCTGAAGTAGAAATAACTGAAATACCTGGATATTTACCTCGGGCAAACAATGAACCCATGGATGATTTAATGAAAAATAACTTGGAAATTTTAGTAGGTGCAAATGCAGTAGAATTTAGCGATAGGCATGGTACAGGATCTTCAGATATAGGTGATGTTATGCATGTAATACCTGCAATTCATCCTTATATTGGAGGAGTAGCTGGTGCTGGTCACTCTAAGCATTACGAAATTGTTGATGAAGAAACGGCTTATGTTTTAGGTGCTAAAGCAATGGCTATGACTGTAATCGACTTATTAGTTGATAAAGCTGAGGTTGCTAAAGAAATTATTGATAGTTTCAAACCTGTTTATAATAAAGAAAGCTATCTAAAAATGTGGGAAGAGTTTTTCAATAAATAAAAAAATATGTCGGGAGTGAGAACTCCCGACTTTTTTTATTGCAGTAATATATTGTTTTGTGGTATATTATCTTATCGTATATAATATATAGCATGGTATGTGTAAGGAGTGAATTCCATGAAAAAGAATAGAAATTATTTGTTTACATCTGAATCTGTAACTGCAGGACATCCTGACAAAGTTGCAGATCAGATATCAGATGCAATTTTAGATGCAATTTTAGAAAAAGATGAGATGGCTAGAGTAGCATGCGAGACTTTTGTTACTACCGGACTAGTTTTAGTAGGTGGTGAGATAACAACAGATTGTTATGTAGATATTCCAAGCATCGTTAGAAAAACGGTGAAAGATATTGGCTATACTAGAGCTAAGTTTGGGTTTGATGGAGACACGTGTGCGGTGTTGACCACAATAGATGAACAATCTCCAGATATTGCACAAGGAGTAAATGAGGCATTAGAATCAAGAGATAAGAAAGATCAAAATACTATCGGAGCAGGTGACCAAGGTTTAATTTTTGGATTTGCGTGTGATGAGACAGAAAATTATATGCCAATGCCCATTTTTTATTCACATCTTTTGGCTAGAAGATTACATGAATCTAGGACTAATAAAGAGTTAGCATATTTAAGACCTGATGGTAAAACACAGGTGACAGTTGAGTATGAAAATGACAAACCTAAAAGAATAGACGCAATTGTAATATCAACTCAACACAAACCAGGTGTTTCACAAGAAAAAATACATCAAGATGTTAAAGAGCAAATCATAAATAAGGTAATTCCACCACATCTGTTAGATGATAATACAAAATATTATATAAATCCGACAGGTAAGTTTGAAATAGGTGGTCCAATGGGAGATAGTGGATTAACTGGTCGTAAAATTATTGTTGATACTTACGGAGGATTTGCTAAGCATGGTGGTGGAGCTTTTTCAGGTAAAGATCCAACTAAGGTAGACAGATCTGCTGCTTATGCTGCAAGGCATGTAGCAAAGAATTTAGTTGCAGCAGGACTAGCAAAAAAATTAGAGTTGCAAGTAGCTTATGCGATTGGAGTAGCAGAGCCAGTATCCTTAATGGTAGATACTTTTGGAACAAGTGATTATGATGATTTTGACATTTTAAAAATAATTAGAAAAGTATTTGATTTAAGACCACAAGCTATAATTGAAAATCTAGAACTTAGACGACCGATTTATAAGCAAATTGCAGCTTATGGTCACTTTGGTAGAACAGATATTGATTTACCATGGGAGGAACTTAATAAAGTAGAGGAAATAAAGAAATATTTAGAAGAGATCTCTTAGAGGTCTCTTTTTATATTTAAATATTGTTAGCAGTATATGGATATAAAGTGTATAATTTTATTAATAGGAGGTGCGAGGATGAGAAATATTAATATTTTGGAAGAAAAAGACAATATTGTTGTTAAGATAAGTGGAGAAATTGATGTGTTTAATGTGTCTCAGTTTAATGAAAGAGTTAGTAATATAAAACTTGATAAAAAGAATATTGTCATAAATGTATCTGATTTAGAATTCTTAGATAGTAGCGGGCTAGGTGTTTTAATAGAGTTATCCAAAAAAGCAAATCAGAAAGATCTTGTAGTAGAGTTACACAACCCTCCTGATCATATCTTAAAATTGTTATCTACTACCGGAGTAGATAAGTTGTTTAAGATAAAAATGGATCAAAGTTATATATTAAATGATGGTAATATAGATGATTTTTGTGAAGATGAGCTTAATATTGTATTGCCTTCCAAACCCGCATATGTAGGAGTTGCGAGATTAGCTTTATCAGCAACAGCAAGCAGGTATGGCTTTGATATCGAAAGTATTGAAGACATTAAGATAGCTGTAACAGAGGTTTTGACAAATGCAATTTCACATAATGGTCCAAAAGTAGAGAGTGTTAGCATAAAAACTAAGTTTTACTGCAAAGAAAGAGTTCTTAGAATTGATGTGTCAGATGAAGGAATCGGATTTGATGAAAGATTGCTAGAAGAGAGTTCTTTACAAAATATAGAACCAGGTGGACTTGGTCTATTCATTGTAAAATCTCTTATGGATAAAGTAGAGATTACAACATCCCCTGGAAGTGGAACATATATAAAAATGTATAAAAACGGAGCTTCATAATGACTCAAGAAGAAAAAGCTTCAACTGTTGAGCTGGTTTTAGAATATCAAAAGACTAGAGATAAGAAAAAACTTGACATATTGGTCGATAATTTATTACCAACCGTTAAAAAATTAGCAAGAAAATTTGTTAGGGATAATAACCATTTTGATGATTTAGTACAAGTTGCTTCAATTGGAATGCTTAAAGCAATTGATCGCTATGATATTGAAAAAAATGATAACTTTTTTGCTTACTTAGTTCCATTGATGATTGGAGAGATTAAGCATTTTTATCGAGATCAAAGCTGGATGATTAAAGCATCCAGAAAACAAAGAGAATTAAGTGTTAAAATATATCAAGAGACTCCAAATATAGCTCAAAAATTGGGTAGAGTTCCTACTATTAAAGATATTGCAAAAGAGTTTGATATTACACAAGAAGATGCAATACAAGCTATGAACTATCAAAATACTTATAATATAACTTCACTTGACAAAAAGTTGCCTTTAAATAGTGATGGTAAACGTATTAATGTAGGAGAAGTATTAGGAGAGCTGGATGATAACTTAGAGAAGATTAATGATCAAAGCCAACTAAAAGATATCTTTTCTCATTTAAATAAACTTGAAAAAAGACTTTTAATGTTAAGATATGATGAGAGGTTGACTCAACAAGAAATTGCTGATATTTTAGGAATATCACAAATGCAAGTTTCAAGATTAATTAAATCACTAGCAATAAAACTGAAACATCTAAAAGAACTTTCAAAGATATAAAATAAGGAGTGGGACTATGTCTATAACTTTAGGTTTTAGAGATTTTTTATTACTAATAATCACTATTGTAATCATATATATAGGAATATATTTAGTCAGATTACTAAAAAGTTTAGGAGATACTGCAAAAACATTTAACAAAATTGTGGAAAACTCAGAAGTTGAGCTAGAACAAGCTTTAAAGAATTTCGAAAAGATAAGTCAAGAAGCAGGTTTTATGAGTGAGCAAATAAATGCATTGACTTTAAAAGTTGCATCAATAAGCCAAGCTACTTCGAAAATAATCAACAATTATATCAGCAAGATTTAGGGCCTTATGGCCTTTTTTTGTGATAATCTTAAAATTTAGCATTTAATTAGAGAGGCATCGTTATGAAAAAGAAAGTTTTATTAGGCACTACTTTGATATTGATATTAGTTTTATTAGGTTCTTATGTAGTTAGTAACATCTTTGTTGAGTATGGACCTGAGCTAACACTAATAGAGAGTAAAACCTTGGTATCTCCCGGTACTTTAATAAATTTTGAAGCATTAGAACAGGGACTGTTTACAACATATAATAATACTGGGCAATCAATTTTATCAAAATTTAATAAAGAGGGATTGAAGGTTTGGGAAAGAATTTTTTCTTCTTCTAAACTTTTGGTGGATAGTTCTCTAACGAATGTAATTGTTTCTGATTTAGCTAGTAGAGAAATAAATATATTAAATATTAATGGTGAGTTAGAAAACTCTTTTAAACCACAAGGGCAGCCTCTTTATTGTACTATAAGTAATGATAAAAGAAATTTTGTTGTTAGTGAGATAGATTCATCTCAAACTAGTTGGAAGATAAGCTTAGAACTAAAAGATAATAGTGGAAAAGAGCTGTTTACAAAAGACCTAACAAATATGGAAGTGGTCAGTAGTGAATGGTCTCCACTAGGAATAGCTGTTTTAATCTTTGATTTCAATGTTGAAAGACCCGGGCAGTATTTATATGTTTTTGATAACTATGGAAAAGAATTGTACCAAAAAAGATTTGAAAGTGAAGTCTATGATTATGACTTATCTCCATCAGGAGATTATTTGATATATGCTTCTAAAGACGAAGTTGGCATTTATAGTTTTTTATTAAATAATTTAAATATACTTAACTATGAGGATGTTTTTGGTGTAGGATTTTCCTCTGAAAGCAGAGCCTTGTTGCTACAAAAACACTTTTCATTACTGCCACCAGAGAATAGAACTAAGCTAATTCAAGTAAATGACAAAGGACAAGAAGAAGGAGATTTGACATACAAAGGATCTTTTATTGGTTATTGTTTAGGGTTAGATGGTACAATTGCTGTTGCTACTGAAACTGGTGTATATGTATCAAATAATTTAGTTGCATATAATTATATAGAAACTGAAAATATTGAGAAAGTTGTTTTTGACAAAGAGTTTAATATATATGTGTTAAAAAGCAACAATAACATTGAATGGTATAAATAGGAGAATTAAAATGATAGTTATCTCTTTTAAGTCAACACATGACGCTCTTGAAATGGAAGACGTTTTTGACGAAAAAAACATAGAACTTCGAACAATTCCTACGCCTAGAGAAATAACAGCTGGTTGTGGAGTATCTCTTAAGATAAGAAAAGAAGATTTGTTAGAGGCTAAGAAGATTCTAGATGAGTATGATATAATTAATAGACAGATATATGAAGAATTGAAATTAGATTCTCATAAAGAATATAAATTATTAGAATAATTCCTAGGAGGGGTGATGATAATGGTCAACCATGATTATAAAGTTGGAGAAGTTGTAAGGTTAAAAAAGGATCATCCTTGTGGTGGAAATACATGGAAAGTGATTAGAATTGGTGCTGACTTTAGGATAAAGTGTTTAACTTGTGA
>CAZCFQ010000080.1:0-9444 GCA_964497955.1 uncultured Clostridiaceae bacterium | reverse complement strand
ACCTGGATATAAGTTATACATATCAAATTTTCCTCTACCTTTTCTTAAAGTAGCAAAAAATTTCACTTTTATTTCCATTAAGTCCCCTCCCTCACAGAAAAAGGGCTTAATTAAAAGCCCTTTAATAATTAAATTCCTAGTTGTTTTTTTCTTTCTTCTGTAGGAATTCCTTCTTTAGTCCAGCCTCTAATTTCATAATACTCTGGAAGCATTTCATCAAGCCTTGTTACATGTCCTTTAGAAGGGCCCTCTACTATACTGTCTTCTAATAATCTCTTAGGAAGTGTATCTTGAGAAGGATCTACACCTGCTTCTAAGTTAAACTCTCTCTCTAAGTTCCAGATTCTTTCACCTGCAGTTAAGATATCTTCTCCAGTCCAATCAGTACCTAATACTTTATTAAGTAATAGTGCATATTCATCTGCTCCCATTGCAAAAGAAGTAAATAAGCAAAGTCCAGATGAATCAATTAGTGCTGTTAGATCTTGGAATATTTTAGCCCAGGTAGCTTTTCCTTCAATTGTTAATCTGTCTAGTTTTTCAGGTTCACCTAAAATCTCAGGAGAAATCATATATCCTCTTACGTGACATCCTCCTCTATTAGATGTCGCATACTGGAGCCCTTGTCCTTGAATTCCTCGTGGATCATAAGCTGGTAGTTCTAGTTTTTTTACTGACATAGATAGCTCTGGAACACCATAACTTTCAGTTAATCTATATGATCCTTCTGCTAATTTATCTCCTAAGCCTTCTCTGTTTCCCATTCTTTTAGTCCACTCGATAATTGCCTCTGAGTTACCAAATTCTAGTGGCATACCATCAGTATCTTCATCTGTTATTAAACCTTTTTGATAAAGCTCCATTGCAGCAGCTATTGTAGATCCTGCTGATATAGTATCTAGCCCTAGTTCATTACACCAATAATTAGCTTTGATTATTGAAGGCATATCGCTAACTCCACAATCAGCACTATAAGCCCAGATAGTTTCATACTCTGGTCCTCCACCTTCAATGTCATCAGCTTTAGAATATCTACCACAAGCAATTGGGCATCTGTAGCAAGGATCTTTCTTAACTAAATATTTCTCTGTTAAAGTCTCTCCGCTAACTTCTTCTGCTTCACTAAACTGTGATAATTGAAAGTTCTTAGTTGGGAAGACTCCTGTTTCATTTATAATATTAACTAATACAGCAGTACCATAAGTAGGTAATCCTTCACCAGTAACACCATTTTCTCTAATCTTTTTTATCATTTCTAAGTGTGCTTTTTTGAGTCCATCTTTGTCAGCCACTTCAACTTTATTTGTACCTCTTACTGTAATAGCTTTAAGATTCTTAGAACCCATTACTGCACCAACACCAGATCTACCTGCAGCTCTAGAAACATCATTCATTACAGCTGCAATCTTAGATAGTTTCTCCCCCGCTGGGCCAATTGCTAATACTCTTGATTTCTCAGCAACTTCCTCTTGTAACATTTCGGTAGTTTTTGAAACTACATTACCCCAAAGATGACTAGCATCTCTGATTTCAACTTTATCATCTTCAATCATTAAATAGCTTGGTTTTTCTGCTTTACCCTCAACAATAATCATATCATATCCAGCAAATTTTAATTCTGGTCCCCAATATCCTCCTGAGTTTGATGAAGCTATAGTATCTGAAAGTGGTGACTTAGTAACTACCATGTACCTAGCTGTAGTAACTGTAGGTGTTCCTGTTAGTGGTCCAGTTACAAATAATATCTTATTCTCTTCAGATAAGGCATCAATCTTTGGTGAAACCTCATTGTAGTAAATTTTAGTACCTAATCCTCTACCTCCAATGTATTTTTTTGCCAACTTTTCATCTAATGCTTCAACTTTAACTTCACCAGTAGTCAAATTAACTCTTAAAATCTTACCAGTATAACCAAACATCAATACATACCTCCTTTAAATTTTAACTCATTAAGTAAAAAGATTAATAAATGGAATCAAAAACTTAATCCTTTCCAAGTCACGGGAGGCATGACAGTTTCCTGTTATACCCAGCGGTTAAGATTCATAACTTAAGTCTTAGAACTCTTAACTCGGACAATTTACAAAGATTCCACTTATTAACATTATATCACTTTAACGTGTTAATTGAAAAGCAAATTATTATTAAATTAGTTACACTTGTGGCATTTTTTAATATATTCTTATTCTTCTGTAATCTTAAAATGTATATCATTATTTAATTTGAAAACTCACCAGAAAATTTCTGATGAGTCTTACAACTTTTATAAACCTTTTCTTCTGGGATATAAAACATTAGGTTTATATCCCCATTTCTCAATCTTAAGATAACCATACTTCTGCCTATTATGTGTATTAACCTGCAATTCACATCCATTTCTAGTCTCACATTTCACACACTCTATGCATTGGTGTGCTTCAAAACCTTTTGTAAATGGACACACACTAATACAGGTTGAACAACTACCGCCATTTTCTTGCCAAAATTTCAAACAATTTATCCCATTTATATACCATTTTTTCACACCAACATTATTATTCTCACAAGTAGGTTCAAAAGTTGGTTTTTCATAACTGATTGATTGTGATGGGCATTTTTCTGCACAAAGTAAACAATTGCTACAAAACTCAGTGATTCCAAAATCAATCGGATAATCATGATCTAGTGGCATATCAGTTAACACCTTAGCAAGCCTAACACTTGGGCCATATTCTGGTGTTATCAAAATTCCATTCCTACCAAGTTGGCCTAAACCTCCATCAATAGCTAAAGGTATACTTAAGGCTGTGTCATTTACACAAGGAATTGCTTGATAACCTAAAGCTCTAATATATTCACTAATTGCTACTACTGTAATTGCAGCCCTAGAATATCCAATTGAGGAAGCTGCACTTGCATTAATATTAGGAGAATCTTCTTTTAATTGAGCATTCATAGCAAAGGCTAAAACAATAGCATTTTTTATCTTTTTTGATATAACAAATTCATTACTAGACTCAAAAGATTTGTCACAATCTTTGATTACAAATGGCTTTTTTAAATTTTTTTCATATATCCAATTCTTATTCAAGCTAGTAATACCAACTAAATCTGCACCAAAATATTCTGACTTTTTCTTAATTAAATCAGTAAGCACAGCTTTATCAAGATCTGCTTTTTCGAAGATATTGTTTGGAAGGTTATAATTGGATTCCCATTTAAGAAAATTTTGATTAGGTTTGCCGTATTGAGCTAATATTATATTAAGCGAGTTAACTGCAAAATCAAATGCATAATCTTTTTGGGAATAGCCTTTTCTTTCTTTTTTGATATTCTCTATCATTTTTCTATCCATTTTTTTCATAAATGAGTTATATACAGGATTATTTTCATCTTCAAGATCTAAGCTAACTAAAGCTTGCCTAGTAACAGGAAAACGATTATAGTTATTATCTATTTCATAAGGTTTTTTATTAACTTTCATTATTGACCTTGGTATCATAAAGAACTCCTCCCATAAGAATGCTTTATAATATTGTACCATTTATGCTAAACTTTATCACACTAAATAAAATATCCATTAATTGCAGGTGCATTTACTCTTGCTTATTCATTTGAATATGTATGTTGTATCTACTTAATTTGTACTAGTTTTGGGTCACTTTCTAACCAATCATAATCAAGTAACATATATAAGCTTTCAGCCTTCTCTAAAACCTCAAAACCGACCTCACCGCGTTTCTTTTGCCCTGGTGAAATCTCTCCTTCAATACTACCTTTAGTTTCAGCAAACAAAGAAGTTGAGTAATAATGTCCTTGGCCATCAAACATATTAATTTGCATTAAACTACTAGATGAAATGCTTTCTGATGACTTATTCTCTATTGTAAGATCAATTAATGCATACATCATGCCTTCATCTGGCTCAAACAATCCGCCATTTTTATCTTCTCGCATACTATTTATTGTAATATTTACATTACTAAACTCTAAAGTATCTCCAACTACTGCCGGTTTAATAGGTACTTGTGGATTATCAAATTTTTTATATTCAAGTACATTCTCTTCATCTAGATTTATAATTGCTTGACCTCCGCCTAACCAGTCATAGTCAAAAATTAGATTTTGAGGTATAGAACCTTCTGGTAATTCAAAACTCACAGTACCACTCATTTTCATCCCGGGAGGAATACTACCATCTAAACTAAACTTATTATCAGCCATTATACTTGCAGAATAAGTATAAAGTTCAGAATCTTGTAGTTCAAAACCCATCCAAGAAGAGATGGAGTGAAACTCATCACTTGTATTATATATTGAAATGTCAGCTTCTACATACTTATAGCCTTGATCGGGTTCAAATGTGCTTTCTTCTGTTTTATCTTCAACCCCTAAAACACATATTACAATATCTCCTATTTGAACATACTCATTAATATAGAAAATATCTCGCTCATTTTCTTCATTAGCAGAACTTTCTAATGACTTATCTTTTTTATTATCTTCAGGATTAAACTTAGCACTTTCTACATCTTCACTACAACCAGCTAAGCTTAATAAAATGACAAACGCTAATATAATTGCAATAGCTTTGAATGCATTTTTCATAATATCCTCCATTCTTACTGCTCATTAAGCTTCTTTTAATGATTCTTGATTTTCTAACTTATTTTTAATTTTTCCAATTTTACTTACACCTACAAAACTCAAAATAATCATTGGAATAACAAATATTATATATAGCAAAAATATTACTCCTGAAACTGAATATAAAACACCTGCTGAAATAGCACCCCACTTAACATTCATAAAGAATCCTACCCAATTCATTATCACCGCTAATGCTAAAAGAACGATATGTGGCAAAACTACAGTAGTTGCTAAAGCTGCTCCCATCTGCTCAGCTCCTTGCGTTGTTCCTACTTCATTAAAGAAATAATAGACAATATAAATTAAGTATAATGATCCTAAAATTGCTGATGTAAACATTACTTTACTTCTCTTATTAAACATAATATTCTCCTTTCATTTTTTGATGTGATCTAAAAAATAATGATAATGCAACAAACATCACATCCCTATCTATCTTTAATATATCAATTAGAATAGACACTTATTGTACTTCTAAAATTTATTCTGGATATTTCCTGGAAAATAATTAATCAAGCTATTAAATCATAATAAACAATCTTTTTAAGAAGGAAAAAAGCTTGTTATATAGAATTAAGTAAATGGGTAGGTGTTAATAATGGAGAATAAAATTGTGGTTGCTACAAAAATGTTGGCACGTTCTGATGTAGAAGATAAGCCTAGAATACTACAAGTTATTTATGAAAGTTTTGGGAAAGAATGTGAAATATTTTTTATTCAAGCGCTAGAAGATGAGAATTATAAAGTAAGGATAAGTGCAATGGATATTCTCTTAGAGCTACATAAAGAGGATGCTATACAATTTATTGAACCTTTAGTTGAGGATCAAAACTTTTGGGTGAGAAGACACGCTAAGAAACTAATTACAAAAATAAGCAATAATTAATAAAGCTATTAGTTTCATAAAAAACACAAATATTTAAAAACGAGCTATTACCTCTAAAAGAAGATAATAGCTCTAGCTTAACATTTCTTATTATTGAATTTTTATACCTAACTTTCTATTTTACTTGAAATTATTAATAAAGTTGACTATATCATCAACTTTTGCATCTAATATTTTCAGTCCTTTTTCTTCTGTTGCTAATTTAGAATTACCATGAGTCCCATTTTTTGTATTTAGTTTACTTCTAATAGTAAACTTCTGAATTCCTGCTTTACTATATACCCCAGGTATTACTTCTCTATACTCTTCAACTGCTTTATCCATATTTACTAAATTATTTTTAATAGCTAGCATAGTCGATGTTTCAGCTTCGTCTGCATGTCCGCCTGATTTTTGCTCACACACTTTTTGAGAAACCTCTTTGCCTAATCCTTCAATTTTTGTTATTGCAATACTAACATTAAACTCATTATGAAGCTCTGAAGCTACAATTTGCAAGGGCGCGTGAGTGGATATCCCTCCATCAAGAATAATAAACTTTTCAACTCCATCTTTAATAAATGATTCTATTATATCTTTAACAAAATTAATAAAATGGACTGCTTTAATATTAACACTAGCAGGCCAATCTACAAATGCAGGAAAATGTGCATACGGTAAGTTTGGTAATAAGATCACTGGACTTTTTTCTACTACCCTTCTAGCGATCTCATTTACAATCATCATGTCAGTTCCACATGGCATATGGGGACCATGTTCTTTTATACCTCCGCCTATAGGTAGCATAACTATAGAGTACTTTTTATAAGCTTCTATTGCTTGAATATAACTTAGCTCTGATAATATAACACCTTTCATGTTACCCCTCCTAAAGAATCTATTGGACTTAGTATATTAGACTTGAGATTGTGTGTCAAAGAATAGGTAAATCTATAATTCTTGTAATAACTCATCTAGAGTTCTTTCTAATTCAATTGTCATTTTAGTAATATTTTTATTACTAATAGTTGCTGCAGGAGAAAATCTTAACACATTTGCTTTTGGGGTTGTTCCAATTGCAAATCCTTTATCAAACATTCTATCAAAAATTATTTCTGTTAATCCATCATAATTTAACTTAATTGCACACATTAATCCTCTGCCTCTAATATCTTTTACTAATGGACTGTTAATTTTTTCTAAACTCTTTAATAAAAATTCACCTTTTACTATTGAAGCAAACACCATATCATCACTAATAAATATATCAATTACTTTGTTAGCAATAGCGCATCCAAGTGGATTATTTTGATGTGATTGTGCATATGTAAATTTTTTACCTTCTACTAAACTAGCAATATTTTTACTCATAACAACACCACTTATTGGGTAGCCATTTCCTAAAGCTTTACCCATTGCAATAATATCAGGTTTAATATTATAGTGCTGATAACCAAATAACTTACCCGTTTTCCCTAAACCAGTTGTCACTTCATTGATCATAAAGATACCCTCGTTCTCTCTTATTTTTTTGTATATATATTCTACTATTTTTTTAGGAGGAAAAATAAATCTACCAGATGAACTACCTGGTTCTAATATAAAACCTGCTATTTTAGAAAAATCTAGATTTTTTATAGCTAAGCAATTACTTGAGCAATCCATTCGGTCACATTCTAAACATCTCTCAAAATCAATCTTTTCCCAAAACTTTGATCTATGGTTATAAGCAGATAGATATGATTGCTTAAATGTTAGTAATTTTTTATCTTTGGATATTAGATTTATTAAAGTTATAGCTAATTCTACAGCTTCACTTCCTGAACTTAAAAAGATGGCTTTCCCATCGTTCAAATCAGTCAGCTTTAATAGTTTTTCAGCTAACTCTTCAGTTTGAGTAGATACATATCTAGTATTTAAATGAATTAGTTGGTCAACCTGATCCTTTACAATCTTATTTATCTCCTTATTACTATGTCCTAAAGCACTGCACCAGATACCTGCTTCAAAGTCAATAATCTTTTGACCTTCATTAGTATACAAAGTAGTATCAATAGCTTTTACTATATTCACACTTTTATATGGATGACTAATTAAAATACTTTCATGTTTACTCATTTAAATACCTCCAGATTTTTTTATTATTAATATTATACAATCAACCAAATTGCGACTCAATTACTATTTTTTCAAACTGTACTGGTATAGACATCTATTAATTAAATAACAAAGCTGCACTTATTATCAAAGAAATAAGTGCAGCTTTGTGTCAATGTTAATTATTTTCTTCCTATACCACTTCATTAATAAAAACATCTACTACTTTTGGGTCAAATTGACTACCTTTATTATTTTCAAGCTCTAATAAAGCTTGATCTTTAGCCATTGGCTCCTTGTATGGTCTACCACTTGTCATAACATCATAAGCATCAATTACTGCAATTATTCTTGAATATAATGGAATCTCTTGTTCTTTAAGACCAAATGGATAACCTAATCCATCCCATCTTTCATGATGATATAAAATATAATCCGCTATACTACTTAGCTCTGGAGAAGCTTTAGCTATCCTATACCCTATTGCTGGATGTTCTTTAACCTTTTCCCACTCTTCATGATTTAATTTCCCTTTTTTAACTAAAATACGATCATCTACACCAATTTTTCCAATATCATGGAGTTCTGCAGCAAAAGATAGCTCTTTTAATTGATACTCTAACAAGTTAAATCTTCTTCCAACTTCCACAGAATATTTTGCTAATCTTGCAGAATGTTCTTCTGTTTCATCACTTTTTTCATGTAAAGCTGTCTTTATAGATGACACTAAAGAAGTTGCACTATGAACACTACGTCCTTCAAATAATTTGTCTTTATACATATAGTCTTCTGCTTCTCTTATAACCTCAGTTAAATCTTTATCTACATGGATTTTGGTAGAAGCTCCTAAAGCAATGCTTAAATAAAAAATTTCACGACTATCATTGGTCTTGATGTTTTCACATTCTTGTTTGATCTTTCTTATTATATCATTTGCTTCTACTTTTGTAGTATTAGGTAAAAGGATACAATACTCATCTCCACCATATCTTATTGGAATATCTTTCTCCTTGATAAATGATTTAATAATATCTGCCATCTTTATAAGATTTTCATCACCTTTAGAATGACCAAACATATCGTTTATTAACTTTAATCCATTTAAATCTCCCATAATAACTGAAAGTGGCAAATTATCTTCATTATCTATGCTTTCAAAGTTCCTTTCAAAATATGATCTATTAAAAATACCTGTGAGCGCATCATAGTTACTTAAATACCTTATTCTTTCTTCTCTCTTTTTTATTTCCGAAATATCACTATAATTAATTAACAATCCATTAATATTAGGTTCATCTATAAGATTAACCATAGAGTTCTTTGTGTAAATATATTCTCCAGATTTTTTGCGAAGTCTAGCTTCAAACTGAATTTTTGCTCCAAGACCTTCTTCAATCAACTTTTTCATATATCCAATAACCCTATCTTTGTCATCTGGATGCAATAAAGTGAATTCACCTGCTTTATCATAATATTCTTGTGTCCATCCTAAGATTTTTTCTACATTGTCACTTCTGAAAACAAGTTTAAGATTTTTATCATAGATTAACACAGCATCAGTAGTGTTACTTAAAATTGCTCTAAACATTGCTTCACTTTTACTTAACTCTTTTTGAGATTGTTTTAATAGCTTTAAATTTTTGTAAAGTCTATCTTGCATCTCTTTTTTTTCTGTAATATCACTAAATGAAATTGCTAAAGTATGATCCTTAACTTTAGTAACTGTTATATCCAAAAAAGCATCATAAGCTATAGAATGAAACTCTTTCCTCACGGGATTCCCCGTTTTTAACACCTTTATATAGTCATAAAACATTGAGCCTTCGCGCTTGATATTAATATCATATATCTTT
>CAZCFQ010000079.1:0-9766 GCA_964497955.1 uncultured Clostridiaceae bacterium | reverse complement strand
CATTATGGTAGTAATTAAGTAGCAACATTGGAGGGATAATATTGCTTGGTGATGCGTTTGCAAAATTTTTGTCGGAAACGGGGTTTGCAGTTATAACTGGTCCTCAGATTATAATGATCCTCATTTCCTTTGTTTTAATCTATTTAGCGATTGTAAAGAAATTTGAACCGCTCCTATTATTACCAATTGGTTTTGGTATGTTGCTCACTAATCTACCTTTATCGGGAATAATGAGTCCTGGTGTTGGAGATGATGTAGGTGGTTTACTATATTACTTATATCAAGGTGTAAAACTAGGTATATATCCACCATTAATCTTTATGGGTGTAGGAGCAATGACAGACTTTGGTCCACTTATAGCTAATCCTAAAACATTTCTTTTAGGAGCAGCTGCACAAATTGGAATATTTGTGACTTTTATTGGTGCTCTATTAATGGGTTTTGCACCAGAAGTAGCGGGTGCTATAGGAATTATTGGAGGAGCCGATGGACCAACAGTTATTTATTTAGCATCAAGATTAGCTCCAGAATATTTAGGACCATTAGCAGTAGCAGCTTATTCATATATGGCTTTAGTACCAATTATTCAGCCACCAATTATGAAAGCTTTGACTACAAAAAAAGAAAGAAGAATTGTTATGAAACAGCTAAGACCTGTTTCTAAAGTTGAAAGAGTTCTTTTTCCAATTATAGTTACATTATTATGTGGTTTATTATTACCAGCAGCAGTTCCGTTACTTGGAATGCTAATGTTTGGTAACTTAATGAGAGAAAGTGGAGTAGTTAACAGATTGAGTGACGTAGCTCAAAATGCTTTAAATAATATGATAGTAATTTTCTTAGGACTTACTGTAGGTGCAACTGCAACTGCAGATGTATTTTTAAGATTAGACACTTTAGGCATTATAGCTTTAGGTCTATTTGCTTTTGGTGTTGGAACTGCAGGAGGAGTATTATTAGCGAAATTGATGGGTGCTTTATCTAAAGGTAAAATTAATCCACTAATAGGCTCAGCAGGTGTATCAGCTGTACCAATGGCTGCTCGAGTTAGCCAGAAAGTTGGACAACAAGCTAACCCACAAAACTTCTTACTAATGCATGCTATGGGACCTAATGTAGCAGGAGTTATAGGTTCAGCAGTTGCAGCAGGTATAATGTTATCAATTTTAGGCTAAACTTTTTTATGGAAGGAGTTAATATGAAGAAAATACCAATAGGTGTTTCCAATAGACATATTCATGTATCAGAAACAGATTTATATAAGCTTTTCGGTAGTGAATATGATTTAAATAATATTAAAGATTTAGGACAACCAGGTCAGTATGCGTGTGAAGAAACAGTAGAACTCTGCGGCCCTAAAGGATGTTTTCCAAAAGTAAGAATTTTAGGACCAACTAGAGGAGATACACAGGTAGAAATATCTTTAACTGACAGTTATGCTTTGGGAATAAAAAATGTCCCTGTTAAAGATTCAGGTGATCATAAAGGTACACCAGGAGCAACCCTAAAAGGACCAAAAGGGATAGTTGAATTAGAAAAAGGTGTTATCGTTGCAAAGAGACATATTCATATGACCCAAGAAGATGCTAAAGATCTTAATGTTAAAGATAAGGATTATGTTGAGGTAGAAACTGTTGAAAATAATAGACAGCTTATCTTTAAAAATGTATTAGTAAGGGTAAAAGATAGTTATGCATTAGAAATGCATGTAGATATCGATGAAGCCAATGCTGCTATGTTAAGAAATGGAGATTTAGTTTCAATTGTAAAATAATATAAAAAAGCTTGCTCTAATAGGCAAGCTTTTTCTATTCATGCATTTTATCAATTTTTGTAAAACCTTCACCTAAAACTTGGTGAACATCAGAAACGATTACAAAAGCTTTAGGATCTGTTTGACGGATAATTTGTTTTATTGAAGCTAATTCATTGCGTCTTATAATAACGCTAGCTATAAGGCGATTTTGGCCGCTATAGGCCCCTTTAGAATAGATGAGTGTAGCTCCGCGGTCTAAGTCTTTATTAATTCTTTCTGCAATAGATTCTACAGAATCACTAATTATTCTAACTTCTTTTGTATAAGAGATTCCTTCTTGTACAGCATCGATTAGTTTCGTTGTAACAAACAAACCTATTAGAGCATACATAGCGTATTCAGGTGAAAAGAACACGCTGGCAGATATTATAACAAAAACATCTATGCTTAATAGAGCTTGCCCTAATGTAATTGGGGTATATTTAGCTAAAATTCTTGCTAGTAGGTCTGTCCCACCAGTTGACCCTTGAGATCTAAAAACAATACCTATACCAATACCAGAAATTACTCCACCAAAAAGAGTTGCAAGTATTGGATCAAAAGTTAATGGTGTAATGCCTTCTAATAAGTAAACAAACCCAGAAGTTGCTAAAGCTCCAATAACTGAGTTAAGCGCAAATTTCCAATTAATTAATAATCCACTTGCTATTAATAAAGGAATATTGGCTGCAAATAAAAATATCCCCGGAGAAATGCTAAAAAGATGATATAATATAGTAGCGATACCGCTTAATCCACCAGCTGCTATTTTATTTGGTATCATAAAAACACTGACACCAAGAGCTGTCAAAAAACTACCGATTAGAATTCCTAGAACATTATAAACTTTTTTTAACACATAAATCACCCTTTCAATGGAGGTTATAAAATGGAAAATAAACGTATCAGAGATTATAGAATTCAAATAGGAACTATGGATACTGGCCCTAAAAATTCTATAACTGACATCAATGATTTAAGAGTAGGACATTATACACTCATAAATGATGAAAATGGTTGTGCACGAACTGGTGTAACTGCTATTATACCTCATAGTAACAATATGTATCAAAATAATTGTGCTGGTTCTATATATGTACATAATGGGTATGGTAAAGCAATAGGTTTAGCACAAGTAAAAGAACTTGGATATATTGAAACTCCAATAATGTTAACAAATACATTAAATGTTGGCAAGGTCGCTGATGGTTTAATTGAATATTTATTAAAAAACAACCCTAAAATGAAGTCAGTTAACTCAGTTGTAGCAGAGTGCAATGATGGTAAGCTAAATGAGATTGAAAAAAGGTTTATTACACAAAACCATACAATAAAAGCAATTAATAGTGCTAGTACTGAAGCAGTAGATGAAGGAAATGTAGGTGGAGGAACTGGTATGGTGGCTTTTGGCTATAAAGGTGGAATAGGTAATTCCTCTAGAATAATAAATCTTGATGGGAAAACTTATACATTGGGTTGTTTAGTTCAAGCTAATTTTGGCAAGCGTGAGAATTTAGTCATTGATGGAATCCCAGTAGGTTTATTATTAGAAAATGATGAAAAGAAAAACAATGGTGATGGTTCTATAGTAATGATAATAGCTACAGACGCACCATTTGATAATAGACAGCTACATCGAATTGCTAAAAGAGCAAGTATGGGACTGGCAAGGACTGGTTCGATAGCTTCAAATGGAAGTGGCGACTTTGTAATAGCATTCTCAACTACTAATATAAATAAAAGAGAAAATAAATATGAAGTAAATAAGAGATTAATGGTAGATGATAGTGAGACAATGTATAAGTTTTTTAAAGCTGCAGTTGAAGCTACTGAGGAAGCAATTTTAAATGCTTTATTTGCTGCTAATACAATGGTAGGAAGAGATAATACTACAATTGAAGAACTACCAATAGAAAAAGTATTGCAAATAATGAAAGAATATAAATATAATTTTAAAAGGTGAGAGGTAAATGAATAAGTATTATCACATATTAACATATGGCTGTCAGATGAATACAGCTGATAGCGAAACTATAGCAGGAATATTAGAAGAAAAAGGATATCAAAAAACAGAAAGTTTAGCTAAAGCCGATTTGATTTTTGTATTAACTTGTGCAGTTAGAGAAAATGCAGAATTAAAAATTTTTGGTAAAATGGGAGAGCTTTCTAAGCTAAAAGAAAAAAAGCCACATTTGATTCTAGGTATTGGTGGTTGTATGACACAACAAGAAGAAATTGCAAGGAAAATATATCAGAAATTTCCTATAGTAAACATTGTATTTGGAACAGATAGTTTGCAAAATCTTTCTAATCAGTTAGATGAGATAATAGAAAATAGTAAAAGAATTTATGATGTACATGAAGTTACTGGAGATATCTATGATGATCTTCCAAAAATGCATAGTGATACTCATAGAGCTTTTGTTAATATCAACTATGGCTGTAATAACTTTTGCACATACTGCATTGTTCCATATGTTAGAGGTAGAGAAAGAAGTAGAGAAATAGATTCAATATACAATGAAATATTAGACCTTACAAATAAAGGATATAAAGAAGTAACTTTGTTAGGTCAAAATGTCAACTCATATGGCAATGATTTTTCTGATAGTACTAATTTTGTGAGGTTACTTAAGACAATAATTGAAATTAAAGGCTTAAAAAGAATTAGATTTATGACTTCTCACCCTAAAGATATGAGTAAAGAACTGATTCATTTAGTAAGAGATGAAGAAAAAATGTGTAAACATATACATTTACCACTTCAATCGGGTAGTTCAAAAATACTTAAAAAAATGAATAGAAAATATGATCAAGAAAAATATTTAAACTTAGCTAAATATATTAGAGATCAAATTCCACAAGCTACAATTACAACTGATATTATAGTAGGCTTTCCATATGAAACTGAAGAAGATTTTTTAGAAACAATGAAAATAGTTAAAGAAGTAGAGTTTGATGCTGCATATACTTTCGCATACTCAAAAAGACCAGGTACGCCAGCAGCAAAATTCAAAGAACAAGTTCCTGAAAAAGTAAAGATGGAAAGACTACATAAACTAATTGATTTAATAAACCTGCTTATGGAAAAAAGCAATAAAAATTATTTAGGTAAAAAAGTAAAAGTTATGGTTGATGGAAAAAGTAAAAAAGATGATGCAGTATTAAGTGGTAGAACTGATTCAAACAAATTAATTCATTTTTCTAAAGACTGTAAAATAGGTGATATAATAGAACTTGAAGTTTACGATTATACTCCTTATGTCTTGTGGGGAAAATAATATAATTAAAATGACACTGGAGGGCTAATATTGTATACTCCGATGCTAAAACAGTATTTAAGAATAAAACAAAAATATAAAGATTGTGTGCTTTTTTTTAGACTAGGAGACTTTTATGAGATGTTTTTTGATGATGCTAAAAAAGCATCAAAAATACTAGACATTGTTCTAACATCTAGAAATGCTGGAGACGGTAATAAAGCTCCAATGTGTGGAGTGCCATTTCATTCAGCTGACAACTATATATATAAACTAATAGAAAATGGAGAAAAAGTAGCAATATGTGAACAAGTAGAAGATGCTTCTGAATCTAAAGGTTTAGTTAAAAGAGAGGTAATTAGAGTAATTACACCTGGAACTATGACAGATAGCAACTTTTTGAAACCAGATGCAAACAATTTTTTATTTAGCTATATTGTTAGTTCAAATGAGGTTGGTTATAGCTACTTAGATATTTCAACAGGATATTTTAAATTTGGAACATATGTAGGTAATGATAAGCTCCGTAATTTAGAAGATAAAATTAAAAGATTAACTCCTAGCGAAATAATTACTGATAATAGTTTGCAAAATATTGTTTTAAGAAATGAAAATATTCATATCAATATAATTAAGTCGCTTACTAAAGAGCTTGAAAGCGAAATAAATTTTAATATAAAAACAACAAATCAGGTCACAAAAAAAGCTATTATGTTAATGTTAGAATATATTTATCTAAATCAAAAAGGTTTACTAAAAAGGTTAACAAACATAAGCTATGACAATGAAACAGAGCATATGTTACTAGATAATACTACAATTGATAACCTTGAGCTAGTAGAGACATTAAGAGATAAAAAGAAGTATGGCTCATTGTTTTATCATTTAGATCAAACCAAAACCTCTATGGGCAGTAGAAAAATAAAAAATTGGTTGCTAAATCCTTTAGTAAACATAGATAAAATTGAAAAGAGACAAGAAGTTATTGACTTATTACTTGAAAATAATGAGCTTATTAATGATATAGAAAGTTTGATGAGTCCAATTATTGATATAGAGAGATTAATTGCTAAATTAGCTACATATAATGCTAATGGAAAAGATTTAAGAGCATTAGCAAACTCATTGATAAATTCATCTAAGATTTATAGGCTAATCAATAATATCGACTTAGCATTAATAAGCAGCATAGCAAATCCATTGGAAAAAGCAGCTTCTTTGGCTAAGTTCATTGATAATGCTGTAACAGATGACCCACCAACTTCTGTCAGAGAAGGAGACTTAATAAAAACTGGTTTTAGGGAAAAAGTAGATAAGTTAAGAACAGCTAAAGAGGCTGGAGAAGAATGGATTTCAAAACTTGAAATTAGTGAGAGAAAGAGAACAGGCATAAAGAACCTAAAAGTTGGATATAATAAAGTGTTTGGCTATTATTTGGAAGTTACAAAATCAAATATAAAAAATGTTCCAAATAATTACACCAGAAAGCAAACACTAACAAACTCAGAAAGATACTTTACGCCTGAACTAAAAGAAAAAGAAGAGGAAATATTAACTGCACAAGAAAAACTATATGATCTTGAGTATGAAATCTTTCAAGAAATAATATATGAGTTGTTAAAAGATGTTAACATATTGCAATTAATAGCAGATGCAGTTGCAATATTGGATAGTTTATATTCTTTAGCAATTATAGCAAATAGAAACAATTATATTAAACCCTCTTTAGTTAATAATAAAATTATAGATATAAAAGATGGGAGACATCCTGTAGTAGAAAAAGTAATAAGAAAAAATGATGATTTTATTCCAAATGATATTTATATGGATGATACAAGTATTTTTCATATTATAACAGGGCCAAATATGTCAGGAAAAAGTACTTTTATGAGACAGGTTGCATTGATAATAATATTGGCTCAAATAGGAAGCTACGTCCCTGCTAGTAAGGCTGTAATTGGACTTACTGATAGAGTCTTTACCAGAGTAGGAGCTAGTGATGATATTTTTTCTGGACAAAGTACCTTTATGGTTGAAATGAATGAAGTAGCTAATATTTGCAAAAATGCTACAGAAAATAGTTTTGTCATTTTGGATGAGATTGGTAGAGGAACAAGTACATATGATGGAATGAGTATAGCAAGAGCAGTATCAGAATACTTGCTTAATATTAATTGCAGGTCTTTATTTGCTACACACTATCATGAGTTAACAGATCTTGCTGATAAATACAGTAATATAAAGAATTATTCAGTTGCTGTTTATGATGATGGGGATGATATAGTCTTTTTATATAAAATGGTTCAAAAAGCTAGTAATAGAAGCTATGGTATCCATGTTTGTAAGTTAGCAGGAATTCCAGAAGAAGTAATTGAAAAAGCAGAAAAATATCTAGAAGAGATGCAAAATAGAAATGTAAATATTAAAGAAGCTAAACCAAAATACAATCAATTAAAAATTGATACTATAGCTTTAAACAAAAAAGATTCTAAAATACTTAAGCAAATTCAAAATATAAATATTAACACTATTACGCCACTGGATGCTATTACTATTATAAACAAATGGCAAAATGAGTTAAACGAAGAGAGTGTTTTGAATGACTAAAATAAAAATGCTACCAAATAACGTTATAAATCAAATAGCTGCAGGAGAAGTTATAGAAAGACCAGCTTCAATTGTAAAAGAGTTGATAGAAAATTCAATTGATGCTTTTTCTGACAACATTACACTTTCAATAAAAAAAGGTGGTATAAAAGAAATAGTAGTAAAAGATAATGGAGTTGGCATGGACCAAGAAGAACTAAAGATGGCATTTATAAGGCATGCTACTAGCAAAGTCTTTACTACAAAGGATTTAAGTAAAATTTCTACTTTAGGATTTAGAGGCGAAGCCTTACCAAGTATTGCAGCTGTTAGTAAAGTAGAAGCAAAATCAAAAATTGAAGACAATATTAGTGGCTATAAACTCAATTTTGATTTTGGAAACTTAATAAATGAAGAAGTCACAGCCACAACTATTGGAACAGAAATTAAAGTGGAGGATCTATTTGAAAAAATACCTGCTAGAAAGAAGTTTATAGGAACTCCAAGAGGAGAAAGTCAAAGAATCACTGAGATTTTTCAAAATTTAGCATTTTCAAATCCACATATCAGCTTTTCATATTATAGAGATGATAATTTAATTGTCAAAACTCTTGGTGATGGAAAGCTTAAAAATACTGTAGGCATGATTCTTGGAAATGAATATAGTAAAAATGCTATACCAGTATCATATAATGAAGGTGAATATAAGATATTTGGCTTGATTTCAAAACCAACCTTTAACCAAGCATCTAGAAAAAAACAGTTTTTCTTTGTAAACAGAAGAGCTATTGAAGATGGTAGTATAACCCATGCTCTTGAGTATGGCTATGGCAATTTGATTCCAAATGGAAGATTCCCTTTTTCTTTAATATTTATTGAAGTACCGCTAAATCAAGTTGATGTAAATGTCCACCCAAGTAAAAAAGAAGTTAGGTTTAGCGATAAAAGTTACATTCATTCGCTAATTGTTAAGGCTGTTAAGAAAGCACTATTAAATCAAAATAGTGCTACTGAAGTAGCTTTGTATAAACATAAGAATAGTAATGTGAAAGATGTAAATAAGCAAGAATCAGTAAATAGCATTAATGATAGTATAATTCAGCATGGAATTGATTATAGAAATAACTCTTATAATGAGAAAATAAATGATAATTACATAAAAGAAAGTGTTTTCTTTGAACAAGATCAAAATAGTTTTAAAGAGGTAAGTAAGGCCAAGGTAAAAGCCGTTGGTGTTTTTGATAATATTTCTATTTTAGGTCAGATTCATAGTTCTTTTATAATTTTTCAAAATAAAAAAGGATTAGCTATGATTGACCAACACGCTGCTCATGAAAGAATTATATATGACAAATTAAATCGTAGAAAAGAAAGTTGGTATAGCCAAAAATTTGCTGTTCCAATGAAAATTTCTTTTACTAATATAGTTGCTGATACTATTAAGGATTATATAAATGAAATAGTTAAATTTGGATTTGAAATAGAACCTTTTGGAAGGAATAGTTTTATTGTTAGATCAATCCCAAATTTTTTAATAAATAAGCTAAATCATCAAGATATAAAGGACATTTTAATCGAAGCTTTTTCTAATAAGAATAAAGTAAGTGATTGGTATGATAAATTTTTGATAGACACTTCATGTAAAGCAGCTATAAAGATAAATCAAAGCTTAAATAAGCAAGAAATACTGAAATTAATTGAAGATTTGTCTCAATCAAATAATTGGCAGTATTGTCCTCATGGTAGACCTACTGTTTTAGAGATTTCTTTTAATGAACTTGAAAAAATGTTTAAAAGGACTTGATAACATGTCCAAAGAATTAATTGTAATATTAGGACCTACTGCAAGTGGAAAAACAGCTATTAGTATAGAGTTAGCAAAAAATATTAATGGAAAAATTATTTCAGCAGACTCAATGCAGATTTATAAGGATTTAGATATAGGCACTGCTAAAGTTGCAAAAGAAGAAATGAATGGCATAAAACATTATTTATTAGATATTATTTCTCCAGAAGATGAATTTAGTGTAGCACAATATCAACAAAAGGTTTATCAGGTAATAGAGTGTATTCATAAAAAAGGCAAAATACCTATTTTAGTAGGTGGATCTGGTCTATATATTAA
>CAZCFQ010000078.1:0-9803 GCA_964497955.1 uncultured Clostridiaceae bacterium | reverse complement strand
GCCACCACCATTAGGGTAGAATGTATTAAGGGGTAGGTAACTGCCCCTTTTTTATATTATAAGGAGATTTACTTAATATGAAAAAGATAGTAAGGTTTATAGTTAGTTTAAAACTAGCAATTGTACTTTTAGTACTTATCGCTATATATTCAATTATTGGTACCATTTTGCCACAAAATATGGGCCAAGAATTCTACTTGACTAACTATGAAAGTTTAGGGAATATTATTGTATTATTTCAATTTAACAAGGTATACAGTTCAATTATTTATAGAGTCTTGCTAGTAACTTTTTTAATAAATCTAACTGGCTGCACAATAAAAATACTGCCTTCTCAGATCAAAAGAATGAAAGAGAGTTATTATCCTTCATTTAATAAAGAAAAAGCTGAGAATTTATTTAAAAAAACATACAATGTAGATTCAATAATAGATATATTAGAGAAAAAGAAATATAAAGTTATAAAAGAAGAAGAGGTCACAAAATATTTTAAACATAAACTAGGTTATATTGGATCATCTATTACTCACTTAGGAATTATTGTGATAATAATAGGAAGCTTTATTGGTAATATTTATGCCGATGAGGGTTTTTTTAATCTAATACCTGGAGATATTAAAGGTTTTCCTGAGTATGAGTTTTCACTAAGACTAGAGGACTTTTATTTAGAATTTAGAGAAGATAAAACTGTTAATCAATACTACAGTGAGGTATCTATTATAAGGTCTGATGAAGAGGTTGAGAAAGAAACTATTTGGGTAAATAACCCTTTAGATGTCAATTCTTTAGATATTTATCAAACTAGTTATGGATGGGCTAGTAAGCTTATAATTAAGAACAATGATGGAGAAATTGCACATGAAAAATATTTAAGAAAACAAGAATCTTCTTTTTTTCAACCTAAGCACTTAACAGTTTTATTATATGGATATTATCCAGATATGGTAGTGACAAGTTCAGGAGAACCACTGAGTATGAGTGAAAAAGAAGATAATCCACATTATGCGGTGATTTTATATGAGTTTGGCGAACACATTGGTTCTTATGTAACAGAACCTGGTCAATCAATAAAATATGAGAATTATGAAATAATATTTGAAGATTCTGTTTTATATACAGGACTGACTTATAGGAGAGATTTTGGATATATATTTGTAGTAATCGGTAGTTTCATTATTCTAATTGGACTTATTTTATCTTTTTATTATAATCCAAAATATATTTATATAACAGATAATGAGATATATACTTATACTAAGCAGAATAGCTGGGGATTTAATTTTAAGATAAAGAAACTTTTAGAAAAGGCAATAAAAGAAGGAGCAGAAGATGAGTAATCTTATTTATTTAGAAGAATTAACATTTACAATAGCTTTTATAGCTTATTTAGCAGCAGCATTAAGTTTTATTTTAATGGTAGCTTTTAAGAAGAATGTTTTTGAAAAGTCTGGGGTAATTTCAACTTTGGCCGGTTTCATTATCCATACTATTGCAATAATTCTTAGAGTAATAGAATCAGGTAGATTACCTTTTAGTAATCAATATGAGTTTGCTACAAGTTTTAGCTGGGGAGTAGTATTGTGCTTTATTGTAATATATTTTGTTTACAGATTTAGTGCAACTGGAGCTTTTGTTATGCCTGTGGCTTTTATCATAATGGGATATGCTTCAGTATTACCAAAAACTATAAAGCCATTAATGCCTGCACTTCAAAGCGGCTGGCTATATGTCCACGTTGGAACAGCTGTTTTAAGTTATGGAGCTTTTGCTGTTGCAGCAGGTCTTTCTTTAATGTATATAGTCACAGAAAAAAGGAAAAAAGAGAGTAATGATACTTCTAAGTTACCCGATTCAGAAGTTTGTGATTATTTGAGTTATAGAGTAATTGCATTTGGCTATATAATGCTAACACTTGTAATTGTAACCGGTGCAATATGGGCAAAAGCCGCTTGGTCAAGATACTGGGCATGGGATCCTAAAGAAACTTGGTCATTAATAACATGGCTTATCTATTCTGCTTACTTACATCTAAGACTTAATAGAGGATGGAAAGGTAAAAAAGCAGCTTTATTTGCTATAATTGGCTTTATTTGCGTTATATTTACTTTTATAGGTGTAAATATCTTAATTCCTAGTATTCATAGTTATACTAGTTAAATTGAATTTTTATTGAAAAAAAATAAGAGCATGACTTTAAGATTATGAGTCATGCTCTTAAAATTTTATCTATTAAAGTGCAGCATTTAATAGTTCTAATGTTTTTCTTGTTACATCAGCAGCAACACCTGCACATCTTTGCTTTCTAGCTGTATCACCCATACCAACTCCAGCTTCAGTCATATAATTAGATACTGAATCATAACAAATTTCAGAGTTAGAAACTGTTTGTACTAATTCAGCTTCTGGTTGATAAATAGGCAGTTCAGCTTCTTTATACCAAGCCATTAAATCTTTAACTACTTGTTTTTGTGTATCTACATCAGCTACTGTACCAATGAAAGCAGCTGCTACAGCTAAAGTACCACATATAGATGCTGTTTGGAATCCTCCAGCAGCATTAATAAAGGCTTGTGTTGGGATATGGTCAAATGGATAACCAACTTCGTCTGCCATTGTGCCGAAAAGACCTTCGGCTGTTCCGATTCCTCAACCACCTTGTGTCATATAAGCTTGATAAGCTTTCTCTTGTGCTTTTTCTAGATCAACTTCTACATACTCATAAGGCCACTCTGGTGCACCTTGTGGTGTTCCTGCGTTTGTATCATTAGCTGGTGCTGCTTCATCTTCACAGCCTGCTAATAAAGCACTCATGCCACCTACAAGTGTAATTCCTGCTACTGATTTTCCCATTCCTTTTAGGAAATCAGATCTGCTCATTTTCTTTTGAGCAAGTGTTTCTTTTTTCAATTCCTCTGTCATTTGAAAAAAAACCCCTTTCTTAATCTACTTTTTTTTCTTACCTTTGTATATAAAGGTAGATACTAAAATGCTAAGTTCTAATAAAAATACCATAGGTAAAGCTAATAGCCCCTGTGATACTATATCAGGCGGTGTTAATACTGCTGCTAAAACAAAAATTGCTAAAATAATATATTTTCTCGTTGCCTTTAGTATATCTGGTGTAATTAAATTGAATTGAGTAAGAAGCATTACTATAATTGGCAACTCAAAAGCTATTCCAAAAGCTAACATAAGTGAAATAATAAAGCTGGTGTAGTTAGCAAAAGTAAATCTTGGAACAATTTCTACTCTAGAAAACTGTGTGAAAAAATCTAGAGAGATTGGGATAATGACTTTATATGCAAAATATGCTCCAGCAGTAAAAAATCCCATAGCAAATATATTGACAATTGCCATATAAATTTTATTCTTTAGATTTATACCTGGCAGGGCAAATCTCCATACTTGATACAAAATTATTGGAAGTGAAAGAACTGTTCCACTTAAAATTGATGTTTTAATATATGTTAGAAATAACTCACTAGGTGTAATATAAATAAAATCTAAATCACTAGCTGGTTCTATTGCTAAAGTGATTATTTTATCTATAAACTGATAGCTTACTAGAGAAAAAAGTATTATAGAAGCTGCAACAATAATAATTCGTGTTCTTAACTCGGTTAAATGTTCTACAACAGTTTGAGTATCATCTTTCATTTTTCTACCAAATCTTACTCTTCTTTATCCTTTTTTTCTTCACTGCTATTATCGACTTCTACACTTTTCTTAAATTGCCTAATGGATTTACCTAAAGACTCACCAATTTCAGGTAGCTTTGATGGACCAAAAACAACTAAAGCAATTACTAGTATTAAGATTAGTTCTGGAAAACCTATTTTGCCAAACATCTAATTCCCTCCTTTTATCTATGAATAAAAATTTAATACTTTTAAGCACTACAGAAACGATATTAACATAGAGAAAAATGAAGTTAAAGAGATATTTAGATACACGAAATAATACTATAATTTAAATATAGTCTAAAATATATTTAGCTAACAAGTATATTTAGGTCATATAACCATAAAATAAATATTATAATTTTTAAACTATTTTATCAATTTGACCAAAAAGAGAACTATTTTAATAAAGTAGGTATAAAATGTTTAATAAAATTTGTTTTTACTAATATAAATGGTAGAATTATTAGTCGAGGATGGTGTTTAAGATGAATACTAAAATATTGATTAAAACAGAGTTTGGTTTAGAAACTTTAGTAAAGTGGGAACTTAAAGAGCTAGGCTACTCTGATATTGAAATGCATAATGGCTATGTAATTATAGATGGCAAGATTGAAGATGTAGCTACTTTGAATATATTCTTAAGAACAGCTGAAAGAGTTATGGTAATAGTTTTTGAAGGTTTAACTCGTTCATTTGAAGAACTCTTCCAAGCTACTAAAAGCGTTCCATGGGAAGAATGGATTGAGTACGATGGACAAATCATAGTTAATGGTAGAACTAATAAAAGCCAACTTAGAAGTGTTAGAAGTTGTCAGTCTATAACTAAAAAGTCAATAATTGAAAGACTAAAGGCTAAAACAACTCATTCATATTTCCCTGAAACAGGAAAAGAATATAGGATTGAATTTATGATTGAAAAAGATTATGGCAGGCTTTTAGTTGATACTACAGGAGATAGTTTATATAAAAGAGGATATAGACTTGATGCAGGAGATGCTCCGCTTAAGGAAACATTAGCAGCTGGATTGGTAAAATTAAGCTATTGGAATCCAAACAGACTTTTATTAGATCCATTATGTGGTTCTGGTACAATTTTAATTGAAGCAGCTATGATAGCAAGAAATATTGCACCAGGACTAGCTAGGACATTTTTAGCAGAAAACTATACAAAAACACCAAAAGAAATCTGGAAAAGAGCAAGAGCTAACGCATATAAGAATATAAATCAGAGAGTAAGACTAAATATAAAAGGTACTGATATAGATCCTGAGGTAATTAGTATAGCTAAAAGGAATGCAATTGAAGCAGGAGTAAGTGATGATATTAAGTTTGAAGTTAAAGATATATCACAACATACTTTTGAAACAGATTATGGAGTTATGATAACTAATGCACCTTATGGTCAGAGAGTAGGATCAGAAAATGAGATAAACCATATTTATGATACGCTTTTTGAAATTATGAGAAGACAACAAACTTGGTCATATTATGTGTTAACTGCTGATGAAAATATTGAAAGTGCTTTACAAAGAGATGCTGATAGGAAGAGAAAGCTCTATAATGGAAACATAAGAGTGGATTATTATCAGTTTTATGGTCCAAGACCTCCAAAAGATTATATTAACGATAAATAAAACTTCATAATAAATATATATGAGCACAGCAATTTGCTGTGCTCATATTAATAATTATAATAATGCGTCGTTTAACAATTCTAGTGTTTTTCTAGTTACATCAGCTGTAACACCAGCACATCTCTGTTTTCTTTCTGGATCACTATAGCCATATCCAGACTCAGTCATGAAATTGCTTACTGAATCATAACAAATCTCTGAGTTTGCTACTGTAGTTGGTAATTGTAACTCTTCTGGTTGATAAATTGGCATATCAGCTTCTTTATACCAAGCAATTAAGTCTTTAATAATTTGTTTTGCAGTATCTTTTTCAGCTACTGTACCAATAAAAGCTGCAGCTGCACCTATAGTTCCGCAAAGTGAAGAGCTTTGATATCCTCCAGAAGCATTAATATAAGCACCAGTTGGAATTTGGTTAAAAGGATAACCTACTTCATCTGCCATTGTACCGAAAAGACCTTCGGCAACACCTATACCTCAACCACCTTGAGTTTTATATGCGTTATATGCTCTAGCTTCTGCTTTAGAAATATCAACTTCTACATACTCAAATGGCCATTCTGGAGCGCCTTGTGGAGTGCTTACTGTATTATCTGCTGGTGCTGCTGCTTCATTTTCACAACCAGCTAAAAATGCACTCATACCTCCAACTAATGTGATTCCTGCTACTGATTTTCCCATACCTTTAAGGAAATCAGCTCTGCTCATTTTCTTTTGAGCAAGAGATTCTTTTTGTTTCATTTCATCCATTTACAAAATCCTTTCTTTCCTTTTACTTTTTCTTACCTTTATAAATTAAGGTAGATATTAAGATGCTAAGTTCTAGTAAAAACACCATGGGTAAAGCTAATAATCCTTGAGATACTATGTCTGGAGGTGTTAGTATTGCTGCTAATATAAAAATAGCTAATATTATGTATTTTCTAGTTGATTTCAATATTATTGGAGTGATTAAGTTGAATTGAGTTAGTAGCATAACTATAATTGGTAGCTCAAAAGCTATTCCAAAAGCTAATAACAAAGAAATTAAAAAACTTGTATAGTTTGCAAAAGTAAACATAGGAGCAATCTCAAGCCTAGAGAACTTAGTAAAAAAATCTAGTGTTATAGGAACAATAACTTTATATGCAAAGAATGCTCCTAAGCAAAAAAAGGCTATTGCTAAGATATTTATTATTGCCATGTATATTTTCTTTTTAAAAGTTATACCAGGTAAGGCAAACCTCCATACTTGATAAAGAAGTATTGGAAGTGATAAGATTGTTCCACTTAAAAGCGATGTTTTAACATAGGTTAGAAAAAGCTCACTTGGAGTAATATATATAAACTCCAGATCATTTGCAGGTTCTATAGCTAAAGTGATTATTTTATCTATAAATTGGTAGCTAATTAGAGAGAAAATTATAATAGAAGCAACTACAATAATAATTCTTGTTCTTAACTCACTTAGATGGTCTACTACGGTTTGTGATTCATCTATCATCCTATAAGACCGTGTTATTCTTCGCTATTAGTTGTTTCTTTGTCATCATTAACTTCAACACTTTTCTTAAATTGTCGTATTGATTTGCCAAGTGATTCACCAATTTCAGGTAGCTTTGCAGGGCCAAATACAACTAATGCTATTACCAGTATTAAAATCAGTTCTGGAAAACCTATTTTACCAAACATTAAATTCCCCTCCTTGTATGTGCGCATATGTATATATATGAATCTATAAATATTCTACCACAGTCATAAAATAAGTAAAAGAGAAGCTTTTGTAGTCGAAACAGTTAGTTATATTAAATTTAAATTAAATGATATTAATATAAGCAAAAATTGAGACTATTATCATTTAAATTAAATTTTTTAATTTAATAATTACTTTTGTCAAGATATATCAAATAAGTAATTGATTATATATTAAGTATATTTATAAGTAGTCTTTTACAAATAATTAGAATGGAAAATTATTATAATGCATTATTATTATCAATAAAATCAAACTAGATCACTCGGATAATAATCGAGTAGATGTAGATTGTTTATGAAGTCTAACCTTATTGTGCAGTTACTTTATTACTTGACACTTTAAAGTTTTGATGCTAATATAATTTTTGCTACAAAAAATTAAAAATTTCTCACAAATTGCCGAGGTGGCGGAATTGGCAGACGCACCAGACTCAAAATCTGGCGTGGTTTACCCCACGTGAGGGTTCGAGTCCCTCCCTCGGCACCAAAAATCATCCATTTAAGCTTATTTGAAAGCTTATGGGTGTTTTTTATTTTAAAACTATTTAAGCATATTTTAAGATTTACTTTATCAAACTATAATGATAAAGTTGAAGTAAGAAGTAAAGGGGAGTGTTATAGATATGACAGAATATAATTTTAGTGATAAAAGTCCTTGGGAAAGAATTAGACGAAAAAGAATTAGTAGATTACTGCCAAAAGCAATGAAATTAGCAGAAGTAGATTCTTGGATAATAATTTGTCGAGAAAATGCAAATGATCCACTTGCTGATCATGTTGGAGGAGAAAATGCAGGAAAAGAAATGGCAATTATATTCACATTAGAGAATGAAAGTGTACACTCAACAGCTTTTTGCCCTTGGGGAGAAGTAGTAGGGCTAAAAGAAATGAACGTTCATGATGAGATTATAACACTTGAAAACCCAGAGCATTTATACAGTGAAGTTGCAAAAATGATGCATGAAATTAACCCTGGAAAAATAGCAATTAATAGCTCAAATAAGAATATTTCAGATGGTCTATCCTATACTCAAAGAAAAAAGTTAGAAGATGCACTTAACTTTATGAAAAGTAATTTAGTTTCTTCACAAGATTTAGTATCTGAATGGCTTTCAGTAAAACTTGATGAAGAAGTTGATATTATGAGAGAAGCAGGAAAACTAACTGTAAAAATAATTGAAGATGCATATAGAAAGATTGTCCCAGGAGTAACTAAAGACAGCGATGTAGCTAGTTGGATAAGAAGTGATTTAGAAAAGTATGGAGTAAAGGATGGCTGGTCACCAAATCATAATCCTAGCGTTAATTCTGGGGTTGCTAGAGGTCATGCAAGTGCAAGTGATAAAATAATAGAGCCAGGTGATTTTATTCAAACTGATTTTGGAATAAAAGTATATGATAGATGGTGCACTGATTACCAAAGATTTGCATATGTATTAGATAAAGAACAAAATAAAGTTCCTAAAGAAGATTTAGATAAGTGGAAGGCTGCGATAAAAGGACATAGATTAGTTCTAGATGAGATGAAGCCTGGTGTAATGGGATATGATCTAGATCTAGCGCAGCGAGATTGGATGAGTGAAAGTGGTTCTGATAATGTCAAATGGGGAACAGGACATCCAGTTGGATACTTTGCTCATGATATAGGACCAGCTTTAACAGGTGGACAAAGGGAAGTTCCTCCAACAGATGCTCTTAGAGTCTTAAGAGAAGGGCAAGTGTTTGCTTATGATGGTTTTTATGCATGGCAAGTGGATGAGGGAGAGAGATTAATCTCTGTTGAAGAAATGGCAGTAGTTACAAAAGAGGGTGGAGAGTATCTTATTGAACCTCAAGAGGATTTGATTATAATTAAAGCTAAATAAATAATTTAGGTTAGAGCATATCATAACAATGCTCTAACCTATTTTTATATGATTAAAAAATGAGTTGCTATTTGGAAATATGCTATTAAAGCTAAAGTGTCTACTATGGTAGTAATTAAAGGGCTAGCCATAACAGCTGGGTCAACTCCAACTAACTTTGCTATTACTGGCAAGATTCCACCTAAAACTTTAGCCATAACAATTACTAAGAATAAAGTAAGGCTTACAACTATACCAACAGCAGGTTCCATTCTCATCAGATAAACAATTCTTAAATAGTTTATAAGACTAAGGCCCACTCCTACAATGAGACTTACACGCATTTCTTTCCAAACAATTGTTAAAAAGTCTTTGGGTTCAACGGTACCCAATGATAAGCTCCTAATAACCACGGTAGATGACTGTGCACCTGCATTACCAGCAGTATCCATTAACATTGGAATAAAACTTGACAAAACTACTGCGGCTAATAAAACTTCTTCATAATGAGCTATTATAGTTCCAGTGAAAGTAGCACCTAACATTAAAATAAGTAACCACAAAAACCTACTTTTAGCTTCACGAAATATTGAGGTTTTGCCGTATTCTTCATCAGTGGGTAAAATACCAGCCATTTTATGAAAGTCCTCAGTGTTTTCCACATCTACTACATCCAAAATATCATCAACTGTGATAATACCTACTAGTCTTTGTTCATTATCAACAACAGGAATAGTAATAAAGTCATATCTTTTAAAAAGATCAGCAACATCTTCTTGGTCATCTGTAGTATAAACAAATACAACATTGTCACTGGATATATCTTTTATAAGTGTATCATCTGAAGAAACAACTAACTCTCTAAGAGATAAAACTCCTACAAGCTTTCTACTAGCTCCTTTTACAAA
>CAZCFQ010000077.1:0-9859 GCA_964497955.1 uncultured Clostridiaceae bacterium | reverse complement strand
TTTACTTCTTTTGTTAGTTTTTCTCTTTTTAATTTTTCTTCATTGCTATCCAACTTATTAAATATATTAACTCGATTACTTAATTCTTCTTCTTTCTCTTTTTTATCTTCAACTAAAGATTTCCATCTCTCACTTAAACTTTTAGTTTTATCTTCTAACTTATTTATAGAATCTATCGCTATTTTTAGAAACTTTGCCTTTTCTGCAAGTATAATTGTTTCTTCTAAACGTTGGTATTGTCCGCTTAAATCCTTCAACTTATCATACTCTTGTGTTGTCTTTTCCAAGTCATCAAATTTTTTATTTATTTCTTCTGCATTTGCGATTTCTTTTATTTTAGACTCTAAATTTTCATTAACTTGATCTAACTCTTTATTCTTATTACTTAAATAAACTTCTTTTCTTTGTATATTTCTATTAACTATCTCTAAAGCTTTAATATAATTAATGTCTTCTTTATTGATTATATTATTATACTCATCATCTTCAACTCTTATATTTAGTAGTTTATCTTTTAAAAAATCTATTTTTTTATTTATTTCCTTTTTTAACTCTTTTTCCTTGTTATCTAAACTGGTTTGTAATGCTTGATAGATAGAGGTGTCAAACAACTTTTGTAATACTTTCTCTCTTTCTTGAGAATCAGCAACTAATAATTTTCTAAACTCGCCCTGAGGTAACATCATTATTTGACGAAATTGATCTACATTAAGACCTATAATTTTTTCAACTTCTTGCGCTACATTTGTAACCCCTTCAACATTTTTTTCTGGTGTAGAATGAATAGTTAATGTAGCAGTATGATCTTGAGTTGTAAAACCGTCGCCACTATATTTTGGTCTTTCTTGTCTAGGTATTCTAGTAATATTATATTTAATATCTTTAATTATAAAATCAAGTGAAACTTGTGTTAGTTGATCTTTTGTAGCAAATTGGCTTCTTAAATGATCTGCTTTTCTGTAATCACCACTAGCTTCTCCATAAAGAGCGAAACTTATGGCATCAAAAATTGTTGTTTTACCAGAACCTGTTGGCCCAGTAATTAAGAAAATATCATCTTGTAAAATATCTTCAAAATCAATGACCTCTTCATTTGCATATGGACCAAAAGCTTCCATTCTTAATTTTAAAGGTTTCACTAGTTTCTCCTCTTTTCTTTAGAAATCTCTAAATATGTTTTTTCTATAATAGACTGACTACCTTTTGGAAGATTTTCGCCAGTTATATTTTCAAAAAACTCATAAAACAAATCTGTTGGATGCATCTTATTGAACTCTTTACTTGCTGAAGTATTATCAGTTTGTAATAGATATGTATTTTCTCGAGTAAGGGACAATATATTTGGGTATACTGAACGCAATTTTCCTATCGCATCAATTAACTCTCCTCTATCTGTCAAAATTGCTTCAATATAGTCCTGATTACCTTCACTTTCTGCATGCTCTATTAAGTCTTCTAACTTCCCCTTTATTCTACGCATATTTCTTTTTGGATTGAGTTTTATTTCATTTATCAAAATATCATCATCTTTTAAGTCTATTATTAATATGCCTTTTTTATGCAAATGTTCTGAGAAAGAATACTTTAGTAAAGACCCTGCATATCGTATGTTAGGTAATTGAATCTTTTGAGGGCCATGTAAATGTCCTAGAGCGACATAATCAAACTTCTTAAAAAGCATAACATCTACTACTTCTGATCCTCCAATGCTTAATTGTCTCTCAGATTCACTTGTTTCAACATCACTAAATCCTTTAACAAACCCATGGTATATGGCAACATTTCTTCTATTTTTACTATAATCTATTTCCAAATTTTCTAATATTTTTTCTAATGCACCCTGATGTGTCTTAACCTTTTCATCTTGATAATAACGTTTAACAATACTAGGTTCTAAATATGGGATTGGATAAAATGCAACTTCTCCATCCTCATCATTCATTATAATAGGGTTTAAGGCTTGTTCAATATTTGAAACTATATATAAACCTTGTACTTTTAATAATTCAGATGCAAAAGATAATCGGTCTGGATTATCATGATTTCCAGCAATCATAATAATATTGCATCGATGTTCAATAAGAATTTTTGCTAATGTCTTATCTAAAAGCTTAATCGCTTCAGTTGGGGGAACCGATCGATCATAAATATCTCCACTGATGATTAAAACATCTGGCTTTTCCGATTCTATAATTTCTAATAATTGATTTAATATATACTCCTGATCTTGTGTCATATGCAAACCATGAACCAATTTTCCTATATGCCAGTCACTTGTATGAATGATCTTCATTTTATCAGTCCTTTTTGTCTATTAATTATTATTATACACAAAAAACCAGGAGATATAGTATCTCCTGGTCATTTAGTTTCTATTTACTTTTCGTAGCTATCTTTAACAGTCCACTCTTTCCATACATTACCAACTAATTGTGGACCAGGTTTTAATGTCTTTTTACCTGGTTTCCAACCAGAAGGTGTAGCTTCTGAACCTTGAGATTCACGTACAAGTTGGAAAGCACTTATTTGTCTTACTGTTTCATCTACATTACGTCCCACTGGAGGTGTTAATACCTCAAAACCTTGAACTATGCCATCTGGATCAATAATGAAACGGCCTCTTGTTTCTACTCCGCCTTCATCATCATAAATTCCATATAGAGTACCAATTTTTCCACCTTGGTCAGACAACATTGGGAATCCAACTCCACCATCTACCATTTTAGATAGCTCATTATCATTCCAAATCTTGTGTACATACACACTGTCTACACTCACAGAAAGTACTTCTACTCCCATTTCTTGCAATTCTTCATATCTATCAGCAACTGCTGATACCTCAGTTGCTCAAACGAAAGTAAAATCTCCTGGATAGAAACAGAGTAGTACCCACTTCCCACGATATTCTTCTAAATCAACACTTACAAACTTACCATTGTAATAAGCTGGAGCTGTAAAACTTGGTGCTGGTTTACCGACTTTTATCATATTATCTTCCTTTCTGCTTGTAGTTTCTTTAACTTCTTCTTGCCCTGTAACATCTTGTTTTTTGGGCTGGTCTGGTACTTTACAACCTACTTGAAATTCTTTTGGCATATAATCTCTCCTCAAAATTATTTTCAAGTTTATAGAGCGGGGACATATGCTCTATATAATAATTATAATCAATAAAGACTCTTTATTCAACTTTAATATTTTAATATGTGATAAAGATTTGTTAAATTGTGCCATATTAAAAACACTAGCCAATAAATGACTAGTGTTTATTATCAATTTATTATCTTCTACCTAATCCTCTTGGAGTTCTTCGTCCAAGACCTCTTCCTCGTCCTCTTTGGCCTCTATTTCTAAAGAAAACTTTACCTAAGAAACTTCTCTCTTGCTCTTGTTCAATATTAGGATTGCATTTTCCCATAGCTCTACCTGTCATTGGCCCAGCACCATTTGGTCCAGTTCTATCTAATCTAGGCATCATTATAACCTCCTTTATTTGCAAGTGTAGAAAACCACAAGCGGGTTCGCTTGTGGTCTCAGTTCTTTTACTCTTCTTCTTTTATGTTTTTTAATCTTTGTAATTCTTCCTCTAAGAAATTAATTCTTTCTTGGAGGTAAGCTTTATCGTCAACTACTGGCGCTGCATAACCCTGAGCGTTTCCTCTATTATAAAAACCTCGACCAAAACCTCTGCCTCGTCCAAAGCCTCTACCATAAAATCCTCTGCCTCTAGGAACTCCATCTCCACATGGGCCTAACCCACGTCCTGTTAAAGGACCTACTCCATTTGGTCCAGTTCCATCAAATCCTGGCATTACAAGCACCTCCTTTATCTTTTCTATGTTAAGTATACTACTGTTATGGACATATGTCAATAACTATTTATAATCTTCTCAATTTTGCTCCACATTTTTTTAATCTCTTTTGATGATTCATTGTTTTCATCAAATTCTATAATAGGTTCACCTTGATTTAAAGCATCTACAAAAGTTGGATCATACTTAATCTTTCCAACTATTTCAATCTTTTCTGTTATGCATATGTTTTCAATTTTTTCTACTTGATAATCTGATAAATCTACTTTATTTATACAAACCATTGGAATTACATCAAATTGTCTTATTAAAGTTACCACTCTTTCTAGATCATGTACCCCAGAAACAGTTGGTTCAGTTACTATCAAAGCAAAATCAGCACCTGATAATGATGAAATTACTGGGCACGCAATACCCGGAGGACCATCAATTAAGATTAATTGTTCCTTATCTACAAGCTCTCTTGCAACTTTTTTAACTTCTGCTACTAACTTGCCACTATTACCTTCTGCTATGCCTATTTCAGCATGGACCATTGGCCCGTAATCAGTAGATGATTTATAGTATTCTCCAGTTAAATGATTATGCACACTAATAGCATTAACTGGACACTCATAAAAACACACTTTACAACCTTCACAAGCCATTTCATTGACTACAAAGTCATCAATTGCACTAAATTGACAAACTTCACTACATCTTTTGCATTTAGTACATATGTCTTGATCTATTTTTGCTTTAATACCCCCATAGAAATCAAACTTCTCTTCTATTATGGGATCTAATAACAAATGTAAATTCGCTGCATCAACATCACAATCAATTAAAACTTTTTCTTTAGCTAGTACAGCTAATGCACCAGTTATACTTGTTTTCCCAGTACCACCTTTACCACTTAAAACTACTAACTCATTCATTCTCTACCATCCTCTCAATCTCATCCATAATAGGTCTTAACTCATGAGTTAAGTTAATTGATAATTTGCCATTAGCATATTTTTCTGCTATATCCTTGCTATATGGAATTTTTATTAAGATAGGTAGGTTCTCTTCTTGACAATATTGAGTTATGATATCTTTATCATCTTGATACTTATTAATTACTACTCCTACATGCACTTCTAACTTTTTTGCAACCAAAACAGCCTTTTTTAAATCATGTAGTCCATAAGGAGTTGGTTCTGTTACCATTATAGAAAAATCAGCATTTGATAAAGCTGCTATTGCTGAACAAGAAGTCCCAGGTGGTGAATCTATTATGCTTATTTTGTTTTTATTTGCTTTCTCTATTGTTTTTTCTATCATTTCTGGCGCTAGTGCTGAACCAATCTCTAGTCTTCCTGAAATAATTTCAAAATTATCTGCTTCTCTATATTCAATTTTTCCTAATATTTTGTCTCCCTTTGTGATTGCATCTGTAGGACAAAAAATTATGCAGCCTCCACAAGAATGGCACAATTCTGGGAAGAATATCACTTGTTTATTAACTACAGATAGAGCGTTGAATTCACATCTTTCTGAACAGATATTACACCCAATGCAATGCTGACTATTAATCTCTGGACTTAATATTTTAACAGCTTCCATGTGTAAAACCTCAGGATTAAAAAATAGATGCGAATTAGGCTCTTCTACATCACAGTCAAGTAGCTCAACTTTTCTTATTTCAGAAACACCTTGAGCTAAATGAGTTGCTAAAAGAGTCTTCCCTGTCCCACCTTTTCCACTGGCTATCACTATGTTCATTAATGACTTTCCTCGTGATTACATGTGCTTTCACCAGTTGATAAGTTACCTGCAATATAATTATTAATTATATTCTCTACTTCACCACTTACTCCTGTTAAAACCTCAATGTCAAAGCTATTAAACAATGATAAAGCTTTCTGACCTATTCCAGAAGTAATAACTATATCTACTCCCTCTTCTTTTAAAAACTTAGGTATCACACTAGGAGCATGTTTGGGGCTTATTTTTTCATAATTATTAACTAGCTTATTTTGCTGCACATCATAGAAAGTATATTTATTACATCTACCGAAATGATTAGATATATTTTTACCTACTGTTGGAATTGCTATTTTCATTTATAATCTCCTCCTATTTATATATTCCGCCAGAATTTGTTGCAGAGTTAAGTCTTTTTAATTCATTTCTCTTGTAAGCATTAATGTTTTCTTCTAATGTTGTAGATTTTCCTTCATAAATTTCGATATTGGCTACGCTTAAAACCTGCCAAGCTTTAGGCCCAATATTCATTGCAATAAGTACATCTATATCCTCATTTACTACGTGTTGTGCAGTTTGAACTCCTGCACCACCCATAGCTTTTGTAGCACTATTTTCAATAGTTTTATAGTTGCCATTATTATAAATTGTTAAATATGGCGCTCTACCAAATCTATTGCTAATTAAAGAATATTTTTCATTATTGTTACTAGCTGGGATTAATATTTTCATTCTAATAACCTCCTTTTTCTTTGATTATATTATACTAATGTTTATGTCATATGTCCATTTATGAAGAAAAAAAACACAAGCCATTTTTGACTTGTGCTTTATCTATTCTATTCTCCTAATTCTTTTTTCATTACATTCTGGGCAAGCTACATCTCTACCTCTAACTCCATCACCAAAGGGTTTTTCAAACTCATGTCCACAATTGTCACATCTAAATTTTCTCTTAGCTAGCTTATAATGGCCTCCCTCTATTCTTAAGGAACCTCCATTAATTAGCGCTTTCGCAACCTTAGATCTTCCACTACCTAATATTCTTTGAAAAGTAGTTCGTGAAACATGCATTCTATCTGCACATCCATTATTATCTAAGCCTTCTATATCTTTAAGCCTTATAGCTTCTAACTCTTCATAAGTTAAGTTGTATACTTCTAGCTGAGAGTTAGGAATCCCTGCTGGTTTAAAAAGTTCAATGTTTGGTATATGTTCTATTCTTCGTCTTTTCTTTGGTCTAACCATTTTTAGTCCACCCTATCTTATTACTATATTCGCATATTGTATTATACCATAAGATGATGCTTTTATTAAAGAATAGTTTAAATATCACTAGTTAAATTGCTAACAAACTCTTTTGATGCTTTTTTTGGATCTTTTTGTCCTAAGATTGCTGATATTACAGCAATCCCATCTAATCCTTTACTTATTAATTTAGTGACATGTTCTAATTTAATGCCACCAATTCCTATTAAAGGAACATTGATAAGTTCTTTTACCTCTTCAATACTATCCTTTATTAATTCGTAATCTTTTTTAGATTCTGTTTTATATATTGTACCATAACCAATATAATCTGCACCATCTTTATAAGCTTTGATAGCTTGAGTCTTGTTATTGGCAGAAACTCCAATTATTCCACTGAAGTACTTTTTACATATTCTTAAAGGCAAATCTTCTTGCCCTATATGTAAACCCTCTGCATTAACTGCTAATGCCATATCAAGTCTATCATTAATTATTAAGGGGACATTGTATTTCTCTGTTAGTTTTTTCATTTTTATTGCCCTATCTAATAACCTTTTGCTGCTTAAACTTTTATCTCTCAACTGAACTATGTTAACTCCACCTTGAATTGCTAGTTCTACTTTTTTTATCAACTCTACATCTTTTAGATTTTTATCAGTAACGAGATATAAAATATAATCATAATTAGATAATTTCAATTTCTGCCATATCCTTAATAATCTTTTCATCGATGTTAGCTAAGTAGTCAAATAAATTAGTTCTAAAACTACCAGGACCTTTTGAGATTTTACTTGACATCTCACCTGCAAGAGACATTAAAGCAATAGCAAAAGAAGTAGAGTATAAAGCATTATCATTACATAAAAATGCTCCAATTAATCCAGCTGCCATACATCCTGATCCTGTAATTCTTCCCAAATCACTACTACCATTTTTTATTACAATGACAGTTTTTGAGTCTGATATATAATCCTTTTTTCCTGTAATTGCTACTATGGCATCAAATTGTTTTGCAGCCATTTTTGCTAATGACGCTTTATCACTGTCAGTTTCAATGGCATCAACACCTCTAGTTTGTTGATCATGCCCTATGAGTGCTTTTATCTCAGACTCATTTCCTTTAATAACACTAATATTCAATTCATTTAATAATTTCCGAGCACTTTCAGTTCTATATTTAGTTGCACCTACACCTACAGGATCTAATATAATTGGTATCCCTAAATTATTTGCTACCTTACCAGCATTAATCATTTGACTTACTCTAGTGTCATCTAATGTCCCAATGTTTAAAACTAATGCACCTTCAGTTGCTTTTATTATTTGTAATAAATCAGAAAAATCTTTTTTAGCATGGCTCATTATTGGAGATGCTCCAATAGCTAATAAACTGTTTGCAACATCCGTGACAGTTACATAGTTTGTAATACAATGCACCACTGGGCTTTTTTTCTTTACTGTTGATAAACTGTTGATAAATTCTTTTAACATTCTTTTTCCTCCTTATTTATTAAGAAATGATCAGGCACCCCTACACCTTTTCCAACTTTAAAACCATATCTAAGTGTCTCTGTTATATATTTTTTAGCTCTCTTAACTGCTGTAATTAAATCAAAGTCATTAGCTAAGTTAGCTGCAATAGCACTAGAAAGAGTGCACCCTGTTCCATGATTGTTGTTTGTATCTATTACTTTTTCCTTAAAAGTGTAGAAGTTTCCTTCAGTTAATAATACATCCACTGCATAATCACCTTCTAGATGTCCTCCTTTAATCAATACATTTGCTGGTCCTAAATCTAGTATTTTACTAGCTGCTTCTTTCATTAGCTCTACTGAGTTTGCTTTAATCCCACATAATTGAAAAGTTTCCATCAAATTAGGTGTTACTAAAAAAGCTTTTGGGAATAAATTGTTCACTAAAGCATCTATTGCCTCTTTTTGTAATAATAAATGATTACTTTTTGAAACCATTACTGGATCTAGTACTACTTTTGTTTTAAAACTATCTATTTCCTTGGAAATAGCTTCTATAATGTTTTCATTGGAAACCATTCCGATCTTAATTGCATCAACTTTAATATCTTCTCTAATTGCTTTAAGTTGAGCATTGACCATATCAACACTAACATCTTCAATAAGATCCACCCCTAAAGTATTCTGTGCTGTCAATGCGGTAATAACGGTCATTGCATAAGCTTTATTAGCTGAAATGCTTTTAATATCTGCTTGTATACCTGCTCCACCAGAGGAATCACTACCAGCAATTGCTAATACCTTCTTCATAAAAAACCCTCCTAAAATAAAAAATGCATCCTCGCAAGGATGCAAAAACTAAATCACCTTCCTTACGCTGGAATTACCCAGATCAAGTTTTAGGGTCAAAAGATTTCGTCTTTTATCTCAGCCATCTAAAATGGCTCCCCTGGAATTATTATTAACTTTACATAGTAAGGGTATCAGAATTAATGAGTTATTGCAACAGCTAAATTTTATTACATTCATATGTAATTCTATCCATTTCACTTAGGTTTATTGTTAAAAATATTCACTGATGCTATACTAATTTTAGACTAATGAATGGAGAGTTTAATATGACAAAAAAGTTAGGATTAAAAGTAGAATCAGAAATAGGTAACTTAGAAGCGGTCATATTACATAGACCTGGCAAAGAAATGGAGAGATTAACTCCTGATACTTTAAAAGAATCCCTTTTTGAAGATATTCCTTGGGTTAAGCAAATGCAAATAGAACACGATGGATTTGCTAAAGTTTTAGAAAACCATGGAGCTAAGATATATTATGTAGAGGATTTATTAAGAGACATTTTAAGCCAAAATGGATCTAAAGAAATACTTATAAAAAAAGTTATAGATACAGCAAAATTGTTTAATTCTACCTTGGAAACTCATTTGTTTAATTATCTGAATAATTTAGAAATGGACAAAATAATTGAAGCTTTAATAGCTGGTGTAACAAAAAATGAGGTTCCTGAAGGAAACAGAATAATGACTTTAACTGACTATGTTAAAAGTGATAAAAGATTCTTTTTAAACCCTATTCCTAACTTATATT
>CAZCFQ010000076.1:0-9863 GCA_964497955.1 uncultured Clostridiaceae bacterium | reverse complement strand
AATATGTCCCATAATCAATTCTCCTATTAATAAAATTATAGTATAGCTTTGTTACAAAAAGACTAAGGTGTTTTGCATAGATTTATTAATCGTTAAATAAAGTTTTATTTAGTTTATAATTTTTCACCTATGATTAAATCATGCTTCAGTCGATTAATTTTTTGATACAAAAGTAATAGCAACAGGGAAAACACCTGTCAATGTAGTTTTAGTAATTAAGTGTAGTTATTCCAAACTTTTATAATCTTTTTTCTTAAGAAGAGTTTCAGGAATCTTACTTATAAATATAATATCTCTAGGTATAGACCATTTAGGAAGATCTTTTTTTAATGCTTTAATGATAGTTTGACGCTTTTGATATTTATTATTTTGATTATTTAAAACTACATAAGCTTTAAGAGATTTTAATTTCTCATCATAGCTTTCTACTACACAACTATCAGTTACAAATTCTATTTTGTTGAGGATTTGCTCTATGTTTGATGGATAAACTTCATAACCTAGAATTTTCACCATTCTTGATAAACGATCTGTAAAATATAAATATCCATCATCGTCTATATAGCCAAGGTCATCTGTATAAAGCCATTTTTCACCATTATCCGAATGAATATTATTAGCCTTTTCTTTAAAATAACCAAGCATTACGGTATCTGATTTGATACAGATACGTCCGATTTTGTTATATTCTAATTCTTTATCAGTTTCAATATCAACTATTTTAATGCTTACTCCTTGATAAGGAATTCCAACACTATTTTTCTTATATTTATCCTCAGGCATTAAAGTACAAGCACCTACACACTCAGTTAAACCATAACCTTCTCTTAATAAAACGTTTGATCTTTTGTATATTAAAAATTGATTAATTTCATTTAACAAGTCTTCATTTAATTTAGAACCACCACAATATAACCCTTTAAAAAAGGATAGATTGACTTCTTTATTTTTAAATAGATCCATCATTTTTGAAAAAAGAGCTGGAACTCCCAAAATGTAGTTAGGTTTTTTCTTCAAAATAGTTTTTAAAAATAACTTCTCTGAAAAATATGGTAAAAGAACAACCTCTCCACCTTCAATTAAAGCTGTATAAATACAATTAGCTAAACCATAACCATGAAAAATAGGAAGAATTGCTAGCATTTTATCTCCAACTTCAGCATTAGCTCTATTTAGGCTAGTTTGATAAGCTGCAGAGTTGATATTAAAACTAGAAAGACAAACACCTTTAGGATCACCAGTTGTTCCGCCTGTTAAAAGAACAGTTGCTGTTTTTTCTGGATTTTCATCTTCTAAAAATTCATAGTATTCTTTACTTAAATTATAATATTTTGTATTATCAGTTATTTTAATTTTTGAAGCTTGAAATCGTTCTTTCAATCTATAAAAATACTTTATCTTATTAGGTAGATAGTCACTTATTTTGATTATTACATAATTATCAGATATTGAATTGTTTTGTAAATTATTCAGTTTCTCATCCATAGTATCAAGTAAAAATACTGCTTTTGGGTTCATCTTATTCAAAATGCTCTTATCACTATTAATAGGCATATGCGGATGAATAAAGTTTGATACTGCACCAATTTTATTAATTGCGAAAAAAAGTTCTAAAGCTTGTGGAATATTAGGGAGATATAAAGATAAGATATCTCCTTTTTTAACACCCAAGTCTTTTAAGAAACAAGCACACCGCTCGATATCTTCAAAAAAATCCTTATAACTTCTTCTAAAACCTAAAAAGTCATAGGCAATACTATTAGGGTTTTTATAAGAGACTTCTTTAATTGTTTGATAAAGAGTTTTGTTTAAATTCATCTATTCTAGCAACTCCGGATTTTCCATATATTTTTTAAAATCATTTAAAGCATTTGCCATATAGATACCATCAGCAATGCGTTCATCAATTGTAAAGGTAATGTTTACTGTATCAGTTACCTTTATTGTTTCACTATCTTTGCAAACTACATAATCCTTATGAACTTTTCCAAGAGAAGAAAAAATTGAAGTTGTTCCCCACTCATACATATGATGGAAAGGTGCATCAAGTCCAATGCTTCCTACATTGGTAACATAAGCACTAACAAATAAAGGATTATCATCAATAAATTTTTTAGATAATAAACCAAAGTGGTCAGCTATTCTTAAAACAAAAAATATGAATGCTGTTATGAATTTTGGTATACGAGTTAAAGTGTCAATTGTTTTATCAGCATTGAAATCACCACTATTTCTTACAATATTGACTTTCTCTTGCACTTTTTTCTTAACATCATTTAATGTATCATTTTCATCTAAATAGACTTTTACGCTAACTTCTCTAGAAGCCTCATTAGTTTTTTCTTTTACTATAAAACCTATAGCTAGATAGTTCCTTTGATATACTCTTTTACCAACAACAAATCTATTAAAAACTGGTTTTTCTATTCCTAGTTTTAGTAGAGAAGCGATATAAATATGAAAAATTCTAACGTCATTTTTCTTCATATATTCCATGGTTTTAGTTAGATCTATTTTTTGTTTAAAATATATTGCAGCATCTAAACGATTCCTCATTAAAAAGGGGAAGAATTTTATATAAGTTGGTAGATCTTTAATATGTTTTCCGTCAGCTCTATTAAAAAGTCCCATGTTAAACTCCTCTCATTAATCATGATTATTTTGTATCATTGTAGAAAATCGCTTCGTAATGGTGATTGTTGATCACTATATCGAAGCGATTCTTATTTGCAAGTGGCAGAAATTTCTTTAATTGATTGTCCAAAATAATTTAATATAATTCCAGATAAATAATTAAACTTATAAAGATAATTTTATCATCTTAAAGTCATAAATTCAATTGCTTATTATTAATCATTATTTATCAAACAAACTACGTCTCAATTAGTTAAAGTTACACATAAAACAACATAAAACATTTTCTAATAAAAGAGTTTATTCTCTAATAAGAAAGATATAAAGTCTTTAAAACAGCACTTTAATAAATTAATCAAAAAAACCTGTTAAAATATTGAAGTTTTTAAATAAAAAGCCGATATAGGTATTGAGATATTTAACTTTACAGTAATTGAAATTTTATTACTAAAATTAATAGTTTAACAAGTAATCTAGTATGAAAAAATCATTCTTTCTAACAGAATCATAATAACTTAAAAAAATGTAAATAGTAAACTACCTTGAATAAGGAGAGTTTTGACATGAAGTCTAATAGTGTATTAGAAAAAATGAATCGTATTAAACCAGGAGATCACATGGTTTTTCTTTATGAAGATAAAAACACTAAGTCAAATGCTAATCTAATGGCAGATTATATTATTGCAAGGGTAAGTAAAAATGAAAAGTGTATATTTATTTCTGGAGATATTGACATTGAACTAATTATGGAAAGGCTAAAAGATTCAATTGATTTAGAGAAAATGATTACTAATAAACAGCTGCTAATATTAAACAATAATGATGCATATTCAAAAAGTGGAAAATTTGACCCTAGAAAAATGATAGATTTACTAAAAGTACTAGCATTTGAAGCAATAGAAGAAGGGTATAGTGCAGTTGCAATCACAGGAGAGATTAGTTGGGTTTTAGAGTATGACGATGGAGTATCAAGAATTATGAGTTATGAGTATTTACTTAATGAAGAAATTTTTGGGTCTTATCCAGTATCAGCTATTTGTAGATATAACATCAATAAATTTTCTAGTAAGATGATAAATAATATTATAGAAATTCATCCAATAGTCATTTGGAAAGATAAAGTGCATGAGAATCCATTCTATTGCAATGTAATTGAAACAGAGAAAGTAGATATTGATAAATATAAAGTAGAATCAATGCTAGCTTCTATAGATAAATATACACATATAAAAAGTAGATTTAATGACAAAATTGAAATAGCTGAAAAGAAATATAAAGAACTTCAACTAAATCAACTAAAGAACATGGTTGTTGCATTGACAGGTTTGCTTGAAATTTATGATACTTACACAAAGAATCATAGTATGAATGTTTCAGAAATCTCTAAAAGAATAGCACAAGTAATACAACTTTCTGAGAAAGTTACTAATCAAATATATTATGCTGGTCTAGTACATGATATTGGGAAAGCTATTGTTCCTAAGGAAATAATCAATAAAAAAACAAAATTGAGTGAAGATGAATTTGAGTTGATTAAAAAACACCCCGTAGATGCATATAAGGCTCTTAAAAAAAGCCAAGGATTAAATCATATCGCAAGTATTGTCTTGCAACATCATGAACGTTGGGATGGATATGGTTATCCAAATAACCTAAAAGGTGAAGATATTTGCTTGGAGTCAAGAATTATTGCCATAGCAGATGCTTATGATGCGATGACTTCTAAACGTCCATATAGAGAAGCACTTTCAAAAGAAGAAGCTATCAATGAAATAAAGAAAAATGCTGGTACGCAATTTGATCCATCAATAGCAATTATCGCTGCAGAAAATGTGCTTAATTGTATCTAGAAAATAAAAGTTGGGGGTAAATATTATGAGATCTACTTTAGTTATGCTTCGTGAAAAAAGCGAGAAAGTAAAAGTGCCAATCACTAGTAAAAATAAGCCAAATATTGAGCAAGAAATGATTGATAGATGGCAAGTCATAATCAATACTATAGCAAAGATATTGAAAGTACCGGCTGCACTTATTATGCATATAACAGAAACTTCAATGGATGTATTTCTAAAAAGTCAAAATATTGAAAACCCTTATCCAGAAGATGGAAGTGATTATCTTGGTCATGGACTATATTGTGAATCAGTTATTGGCCAAAATAAAGAACTGATTGTAGTCAATGCGCTTGAAAATGAATATTGGAGTGATAATCCAGACATACAATTAGATATGATTTCATATTATGGATTACCAATAAAGTGGGATGATGGTGAGTTTTTTGGAACAATATGTGTATTGGATAGTAAAAAGAATGAGTTTAATGATGACTATAAAGATTTATTGAGTGTATTTAAAATTGCTATTGAGTCTGATCTAAGGACTTTAATGCATAAGAAACGATTACGTTACTTTGCAGAAATGGATGAAATGACTTCATCTTATAATAGGCGTAAGATTGAAGATTTATTGATTAATGAATTTGAAAGAAGTAAAAGATACGGCACTACTTTTTCATTGGTAATTATGGATGTGGATAAGTTGAAAATAATAAACGATACATTTGGCCATTCTAAAGGTGATGAAATTATAGTTACTCTTGCTAATAGTGTTAATTCGAGAATAAGATGTGTTGATAGTTTTGGAAGGCTTGGAGGAGATGAGTTCATTCTTTTATGTCCCAATACAGATATTGATAGAACAAATACATTGATGGATGATATTAAAAGAATAACAACTCAAAATATGGGTAAAGTAATAGAAGGTTCAAGTTTTTGCTTTGGGTGTGCGGAGTATAAAGAAGAAGATACTGATTATCAAGATGTTTTAAAAAGAGCAGATAAAATACTTTATGAGAAAAAAGAAGAGTTAAAGAAACAAAGGAATAATTCAGTTAATTAATCTAGAAAAGAATGTATTAATCAAAATGATATGTTGGATCTGGTATAAAATCTTGGGCACATAAAAGTTAAGATAAACATTGGTAGTATCCAAATCAGATCTTTAACAACTATTATTATAATACACTGACCTCAACAAAACGCTTATTGTAATACGCTTATACAACGCTCATATAGTGCTTATAGAATAGTCATGTAGACTTCTACGTGGCTATTGTTTGCATTATGGATAGATTAATGTAGCTTGAGTAGATGTTTTTTTAAAGATAGTGTTAACTAATTTTTGTCACAAAGTGTGACAGTAAATTGTCATTGACAATTGAAAGAGTAATAAGACAGTAGTATGAAATTACTATATAATTAACTATATAGTAATCAATACCAATATGTAATAATCTTTAGTTATAATTAAAAACTAAATAAATATGGAAGGAAGAAGAAATGAGAAAATTGATTGGGGTGACGATATTAATAGTTTCTATAATTACTATTTTACAACCTTTCAAAGCTTATGCTTCGGAAAATTTTGAATGGGTATTAGTTGAGGTCATGGATTATGCAAATGATGAGGGTTGGGTACAAAGTAATTTACATGAAAGCTATAATAACACTTACTCTTATGCTCGAAGTAATTATGCAGTTCATTCAAAGTACATTGGAAGAGATGAGGATTGGAGAAACCCTCCAAAGATAAAAGGTGAGGGTATCACTTTGTATGGAAGTTTTAGTGGAGTTCCCCAAAGAATAAAAGCTGGGGAAGAAGTTTCAATAACTATTGAATTATCTGTTGGAGATAACTCGTTGTCATTTTTTACTTTTTGGGCCTCTAGTAATGCCTATTTTGATAAGCCGGATATTAAACCAGGTAGTAAGAGCAGATCTGCTATTCGCTTTGTTAATGATCAACAAGAGTCAAATTTTATAATAGAAAAAGCTAACGACTATGCAAATATCAACGAAGTAATCAAAGCAAGTGCACCACAAGGTAGTAATGAAGGTGATCAAATCTCTATTATTACTGCTTTTTATAGGGGAATATCTATGGGTACTTCTTATATCTATGAGTGGAGAGAAGAAGGATGGAAGCCTAGTAAGGATCCTTTTGACAAAAAAATACCACATAATACTACTACTGAGAGAAAACCTTATCGATTTGACTTTCCTGATGATTTTGATGAAGTAGGACCACCAGCAGATATTTATGTAACAGATATGTATGGAGAAGTGTTTATACATGTTTTTGAAGATGGTTTATGGGATGCATATAATCCTGTTTTAAGCCATAATATACCAGAGAATGCTGTCATAACAACTGGTTTCAACAGTGGTCTGCAACTTTATATAGAAGGAGTAGGTACTTTTGTTGTAAAGGAAGATACTCATTTAAAAGTAGGCTCAAAGCCAGAGCCAGAAGGCAAAATTTCTATATTCTTCGGTCATCTTTGGGGAAGAGTAAAAGAGATATATGAAACAGGCGAGTTAAACTTCCCGATGTCTCAAGCAGTTGCTGGAATTAAAGCTACAACTTTTGAACTATATGATGACGGGGAAACATCAACAATAAGAGTGTATGAAGGACTAGTTGACTTTGAATCTATCAGTTCAGATAACTCAGTAATGGTTGGTAGTGGTGAAACTGCTAAAATTACAGGAAACTTTGTTGGTCAAATAGAAAACTTTGATATTGACACTGAGTTGTTAAAATGGGATGAAAATGTAAAAGAGTTAACTTTGGAGGCAATTGAAGAATATCAGTTAAGCAGCGAAGAGCAATTAACTGAAGAAGTTGAGGAAACAGCTTCTATTGAAGATAGTGAGTCTTTAGAAGTTAAAGAAGACACTATTGAAGAAAGTAGTAGCATACCATGGACTTTAGTATTAGCTGTGATGGCAATATTATTATTGGTCATAATAGCTTTCTTAATAAAGAAATAATTGTGATAATTACTTAAAATTAGATTGGGTAGTAATAAAGATCACAATTAAATCATTTAAACTAAACTAAAAAAGTACACATATTTTGCAATATTTCTAATACTTATGCTAACGTTTATATTGGCTCATATTGTCAAGGTTTAGTGTGATTTGGTTATAATTTAAAGAACTAAGATAGTACTGATTACTCAAAGTACAGTCTTAGTTCTTATTTAAAATATATAAAAACTAGTTACTGAGTTACAACTCTATTTTTGCCATTTTCTTTAGCCAAATATAGAGCTTTATCTGCACGACCAACTAAAGTATTAATAGTATCACCTTTACGGTAAGTAGTTACACCAAAACTCAGAGTAATTCCATATCTCTCAAAAACTGGATTTTCATCTTTTGCTTTCATTATTTCTTCAATCAGTTGAAGGGTTTCATCAATATTTCGATTAAATATTATGGCAAACTCATCTCCACCCCAACGTGCTAGCATTTCATCTTCATAAATGAATTGATCAATTAAATCAGCAACCGCACAAATACATCGATCTCCTTCGAGATGGCCATAAGAATCGTTTATATTCTTAAAATTATCAATGTCTAAAATCAATACAGACATTGGTTGCAACTGAATACGTAGTTTTTGAATCAAATTATCTAAGTGCTCATCAAAAGCTTGCCTATTCATAGTTCCTGTCATAGAATCTTTAGATGCTAGATCTAAATTAATTTTTTGATAATGATTGATTACTCTAACACTAACAGAAGATAGGATTAAAAAAGCAAATAGAAAAAAACCTAATTGTCTAATCAGCTGTTGTTCTAAAGAGTCATATAATAAATCTGTATCTTTTTCAACAATTAAGTGCCAATTAAGCTCTTCAATATAATAAGAGATAAGAAATCTTTCGGATTCTTCAATTTCTATAATTGTAGGTGTATCTCCTTTTAAAAGTATTTCATTTGAAAATGTTGAGTAAAGAGGAATATTAAAAATGTTGCGCTCTTCAATAAAATCTTCAATAGCATGGATTTGGATTAGTCCATTGGAGCTAATAAGATAAGTCTCTACTCCTAATGTTTTATTATACTTATCAATTATTTCTATAATGTGTTTCATTTTAACTCCCACACCAGTAATACCTAAAGGACTTTCATCCTCATCATGAATTACACAATTAATGAAAAGAGTCAGATCATCCTGAGATGCTTGATCCGTATCAACATCAAGGTCATATAATAGGTTCTTTTCTATAGCATTATAAAACCATACATCATGTGAGTCATTTCTTGAAACTTTTTTCAATATTCCAGAGTGGTGATAATAATTTTTAGTTATATTAGAAACTAAAAATGATGAGTCATAATTATATTTTTTGCGAATTTCAGAAAGATAGCTAACTATTACCTCTTCATTTTCTTCTGCATCACTTAACATCCATTTTTTAACAAAGGAATCATTAGCCATTGTGAGCGAGACGTAAATTGGCTTTATCAACTCAAGTTGGATTTCAGAGTAGATATTTGTAGATATCAATTCTGTTACATTTAGAACATTTTCTTTGATTATTCGCTTGTTTTCAGAGTGATTAAGATAGGTCAGAGTGGAAAGTCCGATAAAAACAATTAGGATAATTATAATGATTAGTCTTTTGTTATTGTGTCTCATAATTATTTTATCTTCCTTTCTGATTATATATGAATATAAGTCAGTATTAATTCTTCTTTTTTCTGTTATAGAGATTTCTACATAGTAGTGTTTTATGAATTAATTATATACACATTTTAGTTTATAAAAGCATTATTAGCAAATCTAATTGTATTTTTTACAATCATTTTCCTATATATATTTAAAACACATTTTATGGCTTTAAGAGAAAAAGCATAGAAACAATAACTATTTCAGACAATTTCTATGCTTGATATATAAATCCATTTTTAATAAGCTTCTCTAATAATTTATAATTAATAAATATTGTTATTTATTGCTCTATTTTTAAATAATTTTCATCATGCTTAGTTAGTTTTCTGCAATCAAGTAATATTACAATTTTATCATTAACTTTACCAATACCCCTTATATAATGCTCTCTTATGTCATGCCCGAATTCTGGAGCATCAGTAATGTTTTCATCAGCTATTTCAATCACTTCAGAAACTCTATCAACAATGACCCCCATAGAAAGTTCATCTATATCTAGTACCACTATGCATGTCCTATCATCATATTCTCTTTCTTTCTTAAGGAGCTTTAATCTGATATCCATTACAGGGATAATTTGTCCTCTTAGATTGACTACTCCTTTGATATATCTAGGTTGATCTGGCATAGGAGTTACTTCTTGAAGGCTAATAATCTGTCTGACATATTTTATTTCAAAGCCATAAATTTCATTATCAACGTTG
>CAZCFQ010000075.1:0-9905 GCA_964497955.1 uncultured Clostridiaceae bacterium | reverse complement strand
TTTAGCCGAAAAGGTGTTATTGTAATAAATGATACTTCTAAATACAGTTATGATGAGTTAATATTGTTGACATTAGAAGCAGGAGCAGAAGATATTGAAAAAGAAGATAATACATATTTAATATACACAGAATTTTCAGAATTTTATAATGTCAAAGATAAACTTGAAGAATCTGATCTAGCTATTGTTGAATCAGGTATTGAATATATTCCTGATAATACTATGGAGATTCCTATAGAGCATGAGAGTAACATTGAAAGCTTATTGGAAGAACTAGATGATTGTGAAGATGTCCAGAATATATATACAAACTTAGATTAAAGGAACTATTTAGAAGCTACTTGATAGTTTCTTTTCTTTTATAAATGACAGATGGTTAAAAAATAGACTATAATAATATGTAATAGAGTAAAGAGGTGAGATGTGAATGCCTAAACAGATTAGACTTGGTGATTTACTAGTTGACAGAGGGTTGATTACTGAAGATGAGCTAAAGGATGCTTTGTCTAAACAAAAAGAGATGAATCTTAGATTAGGAGAAACATTAGTTAAGAGTGGCTATGTAACAGAAGATGATATAGCAATTACATTGAGTGATCAATTCAATATTCCTTTTGCACAAATATCAAATTTGAATTTTCAACCGGAAGCTCTAGATTTAATAAATCAATCTCTTGTTGAAAAACATCAGGTTGTACCAATTGCTCTAGAAAATGATGTACTAACATTAGCTACAGCAGATCCTACTGATGTTATAGCTTTAGATGACATTCATTACCAGACTAATAAAAGATTAAAATTAGTAGTTGTAACAAAAAGAGATATCGAGAGAGCTATTGAATGGTTATATTTAGAACCATCAGGAGGTAGTGACAGCTCTTTAAGAATGGATGATATAGTAAATATATCTGATGATGATGCACCATTAATAAGAATGGTGAATGCTATGATTGTTCAAGCTGTTGAGGATAGGGCTAGTGATATTCACTTCGAACCAGGTGATATGAATTTAAAAGTTAGATATCGAGTTGATGGACAATTACAAATATTAAGAGAGTTAAGCATAGATTTGCATAATCCTATAATTGCAAGATTAAAAATTATGTCAAATTTAGATATTTCTGAAAGAAGGCTTCCTCAAGATGGTGCTTTTAGACAAATAATAAAAGGTAGAGAAATTGACTTCAGGGTATCCGTAATACCTACTATCAGAGGAGAAAAAATAGTTTTAAGAATCCATGATAATACACAAAACAAGTTCTCTATAGAGAACTTAGGTATGCAAAAAAATGTAGTAGATGATGTTAGGAATATTTTAAAGTTGCCTTATGGAATGTTATTAGTAACTGGACCAACTGGTAGTGGTAAAACTACTACATTATATAGCTGTTTAGAGATATTAAATAGCCCTTACAAGAATATTATTACTATAGAAGATCCAACAGAATATCGATTGAATGGTATTAATCAGGTAACAATTAATACAAAAATTGGTCTAACATATGCTAGTATTTTAAGAGCAGTTTTAAGACAAGATCCAAATATTGTAATGGTTGGTGAGATAAGAGATACTGATACTGCTGAAATTGCAATTAGAGCAGCTTTGACAGGTCATTTAGTTTTGAGCACTTTACATACTAATGATGCTGCAAGTACTTTAACAAGACTAATTGATATGGGTGTAGCAGAATTTCTGATTGCATCATCTATTGTGGGTATAATAGCACAGAGACTTGTAAGAAAGGTTTGCCCAAGATGTCATGAAGAGTATGTTATTAAGGAAGATGATCCTTTGTGGCAAGCTTTAGACGTTGAGAAATACTTTAACTCAAAAGTTGACCACGTTAGACTAAAAAAAGCAGGAAGAGGATGTACTCACTGTTATAATACAGGTTATAAAGGAAGAATAGGCGTATTCGAATTTTTAAAACTTGATGAAGTAGTTACTAAAATGGTAGTTGATAGAGACCCTGCTTCAAAAATAAAAACTTATGCAGTTGAAGAAATGGGTATGACTACTCTTAAAGATGATGCTACGAGGAAAGTACTTGATGGTATAACAACTGTAGAAGAATTAATGAGCATATCTTATATTAAGCAAGAATAGGTGAAACACTTTATGAATACTGTACTAAACAGTCTTAAGAAAATGGCAAGTAATAAAGCTTCAGATTTACATATAGAAATAGGCATGCCACCTATTTTCAGAATAGATGGTGATATTAATAAGAGCAAAGATGAAGTTATTACAGAAGACATGGTAAAAGAGATTATAAACAAAATCACAAATGATCATGATGGTGAGATCTTAAGAAAAAAAGGAGAAGTAGACTTTGCATTCTCTATACCAGGAATTGCAAGGTATAGAGCAAATGTTTTTAGAACTAAAGGAAAACTGGCATGTTCATTTAGAATTATCCCAAGCACTATCCCAGATTTTAATGAACTAAACATACCTAAAGAGGTTCTTAAGTTAGCAGACAATGAGTCAGGTTTAGTTATTTTAACAGGACCTACTGGAAGTGGTAAATCAACAACTTTAGCTGCATTAATTGATTATATAAATAGAAATTATACTAAACACATGATAACTTTAGAAGATCCAATAGAATTTATGCATTCCAACAAAAAATCTTTAATAAGGCAAAGAGAGATTGGTAAAGATACAGTTTCATTTGCTTCAGGGTTAAAAGCATCTTTAAGAGAGGACCCAGACGTAATATTAATCGGTGAAATGAGAGATGCAGAGACAACTGATATTGCTTTAAAAGCTGCTGAAACGGGACATTTAGTTTTTGCAACGATGCATACACCAGGAGTAGTAGAGTCAATTGATAGAATATTAGGGATATTTCCCCCTCATCAAAGAAAACAAGTAGCAGTTCAGTTAGCTATTTCACTAAAAGGAGCTGCTTTCCAGAAGTTATTACCACATAAAGATAGTGGTAGAGTACCTGCAGTAGAATTACTAATAGTAAATTCTGCTGTAAGAAATCTAATAAGAGAAGAAAAAACTTTTCAGTTACATTCTGTAATGCAAACTGGTGGAGAGCATGGTATGTTAACAATGGATAATTCTATTAGAAGATTATATAATGATGATTTAATCAAAAAATCTTTATTTGACAAGTTGATACCATCTAATTAAAGGGTGATAAGATGCCAAATTACAGTTTTAAAGCAAGAAATAAAGCAGGTATAGTTGAATCAGGAGAAGTTAGTGCTGATAATAAAAGGTCTGCTTTAAACATACTTAAAGATAGAGGTTTGTTTGTATCAAGTATTAATCAAAAGAGATTCAGTTTTTCTTCTGTAGGTAAAAGTTTTAAATCTTTTAGCAAGAAACTGGATTCTAGAGATTTAGCTATTTGGGCAAATCAGTTTCAAGCTATGTATACAGCTGGTGTTCCGATATCTTTTATTATAACTACTTTAGCTCAACAGACTGATAATAAGAAGTTTAGAGCTGTTCAGCAGGATATTTTAAGTGATATAAAACAAGGAACACAAATTGGAAGGTCTATGGAAAAGCATCCTGACTATTTTCCTGAACTAATGGTTAATATGTTTAAAGTAGGAGAAGAAGCTGGTGTAATGGAAGAATCATTAGATCAGATAGTAAAATTTTATGATCAAGATTTTGAAATGAAACAAAAGTTAAAAACTGCAATGTATTATCCTATTGTTATTTTAATAATGTCTATAATAGTTATTTGGGTATTAATGACACAAATGGTACCTGCTTTTGTACAAGCTTATGATGAGTTAGGAGGGGGTTTGCCTCTTCCAACAAGAATTTTAATAAGTGTAAGTGACTTCCTCGTTAATAATGGACTTTTAGTTCTATTGATGACATTAGGTGTTTTTTTCTTAGGATTTATATGGAGTAGGACTGAAAGAGGAACGAAGTTTTTTGATTTCATAGGTTATAAGATTCCTGTTTTAGGTAGGCTAAAGCATCTTAATTCAATATCTAGGTTTTGTAGAATTTTCTCTACCCTACAAGGTCATGGTATTGATATTATTACATCATTGACTTTGATAGAAAGAAGTCTAGGGAGTCCTGTTATGGGAAAAGCTATATCAAATGCAAGAGATAGAGTCTTACAAGGACAAAGTATGTCTCAAGCTTTTCAAGAGGATAAGTACTATCCACCTTTGGTAGTAAATATGTTAACCGTTGGGGAAGAATCAGGTACTGTAGATATAATGATGGCAAAAGCTGCTTCTTTATATGAAATGGACGTGAAAAATATGAGTGAGAGAGTAGATAAATTATTAGAACCTGTTATTAATTTAGGTTTAGCAGTAATTGTTGGAGGCATATTAATTGCAGTGATTGTTCCAATGTTTAGTATGTACTCTTTAATAGGAGAATAAACATAAAAAAGCTAATCATTCATAGATTAGCTTTTTTTTATGTATAAATTTATTTATTCGAGCTCAAACGGTGGGGATAGATGTTTTGCTAAAAATTCATAAGCTTTATATCGAATCTCTCTACCATCTTTTGTATCAATTCTGTCAAAAACATGTCCTCCAGGGGCATTATCATATATCTCATATTCAAACTCTTTTCCCTCAGCTTTTAATGATTTGATCAAATGTTCAACTTCTAAAACATTAACATCTTCATCACTTGTAGTAGTATGAATTCTTAAAGGAGTTTGTAATTTATGAGCATTCCATGCAGGAGAGCGTTTTTTGTACTCTTCTGGACTCTGAACTGCAGATTTGCCAATATGATACTCTGCTGAATATAGGCTATGATAAAATTCACCTTTATAACCCATTCGTGCTACTAAATCGCTAACTGGTACTCCTGCATAAGCAGCTGTATAACTATTTGGGTGATTAAAAATATTGAACAATGTATGAAGTCCACCATGAGACCATCCCATTATTCCAACTCTTTCACTATCAACATTTGATAAGTTTTCAACAGCCCAATTACGTGCAGCAAAAGTATCTTCGGTTTCTAATCCACCATAATCAATAAGCTTATAATATCTTTCTCCATAACCGGTGCTACCTCTATACTCAGGCGACACAATGATATATCCTTGATCCAATAGTTCTTCCATAATGTGATAATCTTTTGAGGCAATACTTGCATGAACACCACCATGGATATAAACCATAAGAGGACGCTTTTCATCTTTTTTAATGTTCTTAGGTATAAAAGTGTAAATCCATAGTACAAAAGGATTACCTTTATCCTGATCTGATTGAGCAGAAGTATTAGCTGGAGATGGACCAATAATTCTCCATTTATCAATTTTTGCTTTGTCTCCTAGATATTGATGCCATAATACGTCATCAATAGCTTTACCTAAACTTTGTAGCTGAAAAGTGTTATTATCTCTCATCTTTTGAATAAAATCATCCATATAAAAACCTCCTTAGCCTATATTTTCGCTAAATGTCTGCAAATTCCTTCTTACATGCTAAGGTTTTTTGGACTTATTAATTCCATTTCATCTTTGCACATAGGACACTCCTTAGGATCATAAGAAGGAATATCTAATGTAATTAAAGAATGTTGGTTTTTGTGTAATTTAACTTCTCCATTGCTCCTATCGACAATAATAGCAACTCCTACAACTTCAAGGTTAGCTTTTTTACATGCATCCATCACATTTCTAACAGATCCACCTGTAGAAACAGCGTCTTCTATTACTAAAACTTTAGTTCCTGGTTTTTCATTAAAGCCTCTTCTAAACTCCATACCATTTTCACATTTCTCAGCATAGATTGCTCTTAATCCTAGTTGACGAGCCATTTCATAAGAGAGAATAATTCCACCCATAGCTGGTCCTACAATTACTTCTGCTTCCGTATCTTCAAATTTTTCTGCAAGATCTTTTACTACTCTTTCAGTGTGTTCAGGATGTTGCATTAGCTGGGAACATTGTAAAAATGTTGGGCTATGTTTGCCTGAAGTTAGTAAAAAATGCCCATTCATTATTACTCCTAGTTTCTCAAAAAGTTCTAAATAATTCTCCATTATAATCTTCCTTTCAAATATTCGTTATATCCTTTTTCCATCTCATCTAAAACTAACTTTGCTGCTTCTCTGCGATTATTGGCATTTCTTATCGGTCTTCCAATAACTAAATAATCTCCACCATCTTTCATAGCTTGATAGGGTGTTGTAATTCTCTTTTGGTCATTTTTTACTGACCAGCTAGGTCTTATCCCTGGAGTTATAGTCAAGAAGTCATTTCCACATGCCTCTTTAACGATTAAGATTTCTTGTGGAGAACAAACTACCCCATTCAACCCAGCTTTTTGAGTCATTAAAGCTAAATCTCTTACTGCATACTTAACATCTTTAGAAATGCCTATTTGATCAAGATCCTCTTTGCCAAGCGAAGTTAAAATGGTTACTGCTAATCCTATAGGACTTTTTTCTCTTTTAGACTCAGCTAATCCTAGTGCAGCTCTTTTTAACATTTCTTTCCCACCGGTAGCATGAAAGTTTGTCATTTCTACTCCTAAATCAGCTAGTACTCTAGCACCATTTTGAACAGTATTGGGTATATCATGTAATTTTAAATCTAGAAACACTTTTCCTCTAAGACTATGGATTTTTTTAATCAATGAGTTTCCACAAGAATAATAAAGTTGCATTCCTATCTTAAAATATCCTACCAAATCATGTAATTCTTCAACAATTTTTAGAGCTTCTTTTTCAGTATCAACATCAAGTGCTAATATTAATCTATCTTTTACTTTATAATTCATATTACTAATTTCCTTTCCAAGATAATCCAACTATATCTTCTATACTTTCATAATTATTCTTGATCAAGTATTCTTCTATTTGCAAAATAATATCTTTATGTACATTTGGGTTAACAAAGACACTAGTCCCGACCTGAATCGCATTAGCACCAGCTAAAAAGAATTCTATAGCATCATTCCCATTTGCAATCCCACCGATTCCAATAATTGGGATAGAAACTGCTTGGCTCACTTGGTAAACCATTTTTAATGCTACAGGTTTAATCGCTGGCCCAGATAATCCACCATAAATATTACCTAAGATTGGTTTTTGTGTATTGATATCAATAGCTATGCCAGATAGTGTGTTAATCAATGACAAGCTATCTACATTAGCTGCTTCGCAAGCCTTTGCTATAGAAACAATATCAGTAACATTTGGCGATAGTTTTGCTATAAGAGGTAGATCACTAATCTTTCTTAATGATTCTAATAAAGTATGTGCTACATCAGGGTCTGTCCCAAAAGCCATACCACCTTCAGTTACATTAGGGCATGAAATGTTAATTTCTAAAGCATGAATTCCTTTCTTATCTTGACACATTTCGACAACTTCTTCATATTCTCTTTGAGTGTGTCCGACTACATTAACAATGACTTTTGCATTGTAATCATTAAGATAAGGTAAATCGTTTTTTAAGAAGTACTCTATTCCTGGATTTTGTAGACCAATAGAGTTAAGCATTCCACTTGCTGTTTCATAAACTCTAGGTGGTGGATTGCCTATCCATTCATTAATAGCAGTTCCCTTTGTTACCACTGCTCCGATTTCATTTGGTTTAATAAAATCTTCATAGTCTCTTCCATATCCAAAAGTACCAGAAGCTGAAAAAACAGGATTATTGAATTTCACACCAAATAACTGTGTTTCTAATAGTTTACTCATCTATGACAACCTCCTTAGCTTCAAAAATTGGACCATCTTTACAGACATGAGAGTATCCACCTTGAGCATTTTTCACTGCACAGCCTAAGCATGCTCCTACACCACATGCCATATATTCTTCAAGAGATAAAAATGTTGGTAGTTTTGTTTTAGGTAAATTAATTAGCATAACTTTAGGCCCACAAGCATAAATAGAATCAAAGTTATTTTTTTCTAATATAATATCTGCTAGTTGACAGCTGTTACCACAGAAGTATTCGCTTATTTCATCAGTTGAAATATGAATATTGCACTCTAAATCTTTAAATAATTTAACTACTTCAAGTTGGTCATTTGTAGAAAATCCTAGAACTACATCTGGAATAATACCTTTATTATTAAATTCTCTAATAAGATATTTCAAAGGTGCTACGCCAATACCTCCTCCAATTATTAATGGATTTTCATAGCTTAAATCAAAACTATTTCCAAGAGGCCCCATTACATTGACTATATCATCGGTTGATAATTGAGAAAAAAATGAAGTCCCTTTTCCAACTACTTTGTATAAAAGAGAAATTGTTCTCTTATCCTTATTAATATCAAAAATACTAATCGGTCTTCTGAGATATGTATTATTTTGGCCATTGCAACTTACATTTAAAAATTGACCTGGTCTAATATCACTGGAGAATTCTCCTGCTGACAACTCTATTAAAAAGATGTCATCAGTGATTCTTTCGTTTTTCAACACATTCAAATCTAAAACTTGTTTTTTAACCATTTATTTCACCTCATATTTAATTTTGCCATCTACTATTGTGTATTTAATTTCACCATGAAATTTCTCATCAATCCAAGGAGAGTTCTTGCTTTTACTAACAATAGAATCTGCGCTATAAGTAAACTCTTTTTCAAGATCTATAATAGTAATATCAGCTTTTGAGCCAACTGCTAATGTACCTCTGTTTAGATCAAATACTGATGCAGGAGAGCAAGTCAATTTTTCTATTAAAGAAGCAAGTTCCATTATCCCAGTTTTAACAAGTTCAGTGTATAAAGCTGGAAAAGCTGTTTCTAATCCAATAATTCCATTAGGAGCGTCACCAAAATTTTGTTCTTTTTCACTAATTGCATGAGGTGCATGGTCAGTAGCGATTGCTTGAATGGTTCCATCAAGTAAACCTTGTTGACAGGCTAACATATCCTCTTTTGTCCTTAAAGGAGGGCTCATTTTTAAATTAGTATCATAAGGTCTATCTATAAACTCATTTTCATTTAATAACAAATGATGTGGTGTAACCTCACAAGTTACATTTATTCCTTTTTTTCTTGCATCTCTAACTAATTCGACAGAAGTTTTAGAACTGACATGAGCAATATGTATGTGGACATTCTCTTTTTGTGCAAGGATGATATCTCTTGCGATCATTACTTCTTCAGAAGATGAAGGTGTTCCTGCTAAGCCAAATTTCGATGAAATAATACCTTCATTAACTACACCGGGCTTACTTAAATTATGATCTTCTTCATGCAAAACTATAGGTGTATTAAAGTTTTTAATATAGCTAAGTGCATTTTTCATTAGATTTGCATCCATTATGGGCATCCCATCATCTGAAAAGGCTACAGCACCTTTTTCTTTTAAACTCATTAAATTAGCTAGTTCTTTACCTTTTAGATTTTTTGATACAGCACTGATTATTTCTACTTTAGCTAAGTCATTCTTTTTAGCTTTCAGTTTAAGGTATTCAACTAAATACGTTGAATCAATGACAGGATTTGTATTAGGCATCACACAAACTGTTGTATAGCCTCCTTTTAGTGCAGATTTAGCTCCTGTTTGAAGATCTTCTTTATGGGTAAATCCAGGCTCTCTAAAATGGGCATGGATTTCAATAAAACCTGGCACAACTATTTTCCCACTAGCATCTATTACTGGTAAATCAGATTCAATATTAGTAGATAATTTTTCAATTAACCCATCTTGAATTAAGATATCTAAACGCTCATCTATCTTATTTGCTGGATCAATTACTCGCCCGCCTTTAATAATGTAACTATTCATTTACTTTTCCTCCTAAAAGTATTGTTATGAGTGCCATTCTTATATAAACACCATTACTAACTTGTTCTAATATAACTGACTTATCACAATCTGCGACACTTGATGATAATTCTACACCACGATTAATAGGACCTGGGTGCATAATTATACTATTTTCACTTATTTCTGATAAATGAGTATCATTTA
>CAZCFQ010000074.1:0-9943 GCA_964497955.1 uncultured Clostridiaceae bacterium | reverse complement strand
GTTTGTAAGAAAGTCAAAACAAAATATTGAAGAAAAGAAAGCCAAAAGATTCAATCTATTTAGAGCAATTTCTTTGGCTGGGATTAGCTTGTTTTTAATAGGTCTTAAAGTGTATCCATTAGGTGCAATTAGTTTGTCTTTGCTTTCTATACTTGTCATGCCGATTGCTCTTTCTTTATCTAAAGGGTATGGCAAATAATGTGGGAAGAGATAAGTCAAATACCTATTTGGGCTCTTATACTGCTTGGAGTTACTTTATATTTACAAAGTTCATGGCTTTTTAAAGACGGGCAAAAACATAGTAATCATCCTTGGCTTTGGGGAATTTGGGGAATGATCCAATTCCCAACACCTTTAATAGTATATCTATTAGTAGTTAGGAAAATACATAAGAAAAAATCTTTTAGATAATCTGATTAAATCAGCCATCTAAAAGATTTTTTTAATTATATATTTTCTTAGCGATTTTCACACCTTCTTGAGCATCTTTAGCATAAAAATCAGCATTAATCTCTAATGAGTACTTTTCAGTCAAAACAGCGCCTCCTACCATAATATATACATCTGGGAATTTCTCTTTTAAATCTTTTATAGCTTTTTTCATGTTAATGACAGAAGTTGTCATTAAAGCACTTAGTCCTATTAACTTTACTTCATTTTCCTTTAATGCATTTATTATTACCTCAACACTTACATCTTTACCTAAATCAATCACATCAAAGCCATAGTTTTCAAGAAGTATTTTTACAATATTTTTCCCAATATCATGAATATCTCCTTCTACAGTAGCTAAGATGATTTTTTTACCACTTTTATTAATGTCTTTCGCAAGTTTTGAATTTATAATATGAAAACTAGCCTTTGCTGCTTGTGCTGACTGTATAAGCTGAGGTAAATATATCACGCCAGTTTCATAAAGAGTTCCTACCTTATTTAATGCAGGAAGCAAATACTCATCTACTATATTTAAAGGATTGTGATTTTTTAGGATTTCAATTGTTAATTGCTTTGCTGTATCAACAAATCCCCTTATTATAGCTTCATCTAAACTAATCTCTGACTTGTTATTTTTTTTATCATCTTTACTTGATGTAATGTTTTTTATATATTTGCTAGCTCCTTTGTCAATATGCCTTAAGACATCATCTGCTAAAATAGCTTTACTTAATAGTTGATCACCTGTGTTAATGATTGCACTATCTAATCCGTACTCTCTTGCTTTAATTAAAAATATTGTATTTAATAATTCTCTATTTGGAAGACCAAAAGAAATATTACTTGCTCCCAAAACTGTTTTTACACCCAGATCTTTTTTAATAATTTTTATTGCTTCTAAAGTTTCATAGACTTGTTCTGGTTGTGCTGAGGCTGTCAAAGTAAGACAATCTATAATAATATTTTTTTTATTTATACCGTAACTTCTAGCAGTATTTATTATCTTCTTAGCAATATTAACTCTTTCTAAAGAATTTCTTGGCAATCCATTTTCATCTAGAGTAAGACCTATAATTAATGCTCCGTATTTTTTGGCTATAGGCAATATACTTTTAAGACTTTTATTCTTTCCACTAACAGAATTAATTATTGCTTTTCCACTATACTCTCTTAAAACTCTTTCAAATACTTTCTCATTAGTAGTATCAATTTGAAGTGGGGTGCTTACTACTGCTTGAATTGATTTTACAACTTTGCTGAACAATTCTATTTCATTTACTCCAGTAACACTCAAATTAATATCTAAAACATCAGATCCTTCCTCGACTTGAGTGATTGCTTCACTTACTATATAGTCAATGTTATTTGCTTTAATTGCACGCTTAAGCATTTTTTTACCAGTTGGATTTATTCTTTCACCAATCTTAACAAAAGTATTGCCAAAAAAAACTGGTTTAATTCCAGAACATGCAGCTGTAATATTTTTTTCTTTTATAGTTTCAAACTCTGCTTTTTCTAACTCTAATTTCAACTCTCTTATATGTTTTGGAGTTGTTCCACAACAACCTCCCACAATCGAAGCTTTTGCATTAATAAGTTCCATCATTTCTTTAGAAAAGTCCTGTGGTGAAAAATCAAAAACTGTTTTATCTCCTAAAAGTGTAGGTATTCCTGCGTTAGGTTTTGCTATTATTGGGGTTGAAGAGATTTTTTCAATTCTTTTTACAATTTCAACTAGTCCTCTTGGACCACTTGAGCAGTTAACTCCTAGTGCATCTACTCCAAGCCCTTCTAAAGTTATAGCAAGCGATTCTGGTGTAGTGCCAGAAAAAGTTCTTAAATTATCATCAAAACTCATACTTGCGAAAATGGGTAAATTACTATTTTCTTTTGCTGCTAAAATTGCTGCTTTTAGTTCTAGTAAATCTGTAAATGTTTCAATATATATTAAATCAACTTTAGAGGTATCTAAGAAATTAATTTGCTCTGCAAAAAGATCGTATGCTTCATCAAATTTCATAGTTCCATATGGTTCAAGAAGTTGTCCAATTGGTCCAATATCATACGCTACAAAGCCCTTACCAAACTCTTCTACTGCTTCTCTTGCAGCAAGTGTGGCATTCTTAATTACGTCTTTTAGTAGTTCCTTAGAGCCAAGTTTTTTCCTATTAATACTAAATGTGTTTGTTACAATTACATCAGCACCAGCCTCTAAGTATTCTAAATGCACTTTCTTGATTAAGTCTTTATTACTTACATTAATTAGTGGAGGCAATTGGTTATCAATTATACCTCTTTGTTGAAGCAAAGTGCCCATTGCTCCATCAAATAGTATCAATCTTTTATTTAGTAGCTTTTTTATCATTATTATCCATCCTTATTATCACAGTTTAAATTACAGTATTTACAATGGCTTACCTTTTTATCAATGCCTATCCCTATTAATGCTGTAACAGATTTTCTAGGTATTAATATGTTATTTTCATTAATTGTAACTCCAATATTTTTCTCTAAGTTTAGAATTCTTGAAATTTTTTCTTGAAAGTTAAGTGGCAAATCACCATATCCTGGGCTAAATCTTGAAGTCATTTTTACACTCATCTCCAAGTTGCTTTTGATTTCTTTTTCTAGATCATTACAAACTTCTTCAATCAAAGCTGATGCGCAGGCATCCAATATGAATGATTTTGCTAAATCTTTGTATTGATAATATTTAATCCTTTTATCCACTTCTAGACCTAATGTTGCTCCCATCAAGACTACTTTATTTGATCCTTTTAAGTGTGAGTGAATAATTTTGCCAGGTAGTTCAATTTTATCTTCTTTTGTTACTTTTAAGCTATTATCAATTTTAGGAAAAATTTTATAAGTAGTCTTTTTAGAACTAATTCTTTCAAGTTCTAAAAAACATGACTTGATCATTGGTTTAATTTGAGTTAAGTCACTTCTAGCTTTATAACCTAAATATTTAGCTGCTTCTTCAGTCTTATCCACATAAATCATTCCTTAATCTTTAGTTCTTTTACTATTGAGTTAATATTATCAAATAATCTTTTAGCAACATCAGCTCTATTCATGACATATAAATGAATACCTTCCACTCCATATGAAAGCAAATCAATAATTTGCTCTGTTGCATAAGCAATACCAGCATCTCTTAATGCTATTTTATTATCTTGATACTTGTTCATTATTCGCTCAAATTTTGCAGGCACTCTTGCTCCACAAAGACTTGTTATCTTTCTAATCTGCCTAGTATTGATAACAGGCATAATCCCTGCAGATATGGGGATATCAATTCCTAAATCCCGAAGATTTTCATAAAAGGTAAAAAAACTATTATTATCAAAAAAGAGCTGGCTAACTAAAAAATCTACTCCTTGATTAACCTTTTCTTTTAAATATAAGTAATTAAGGACTTCATTTTTAGTCTCTATATGACCTTCGGGGTGGCATGCTGCTCCAATACACACCCCTTGTGTTCTTAACACTCTTACTAAATCTTTTGCATATTTAAAATCATTATTAGTTTCATTATTTACCCTATCACCACGTAAAGCAAGAATATTCTCTAATCCTTCTTCTTTTATTTTAGCTACATTCTCTTTAATTTGATCAATTGTTGAATTTATACAGGTTAGATGTACTAATGCTTCAGTATTATATTTATTCTTAATTGCGCTTGCCAATCTTATTGTAAAATCAGTGCTTTTTTGCTCACCTGCAGCGCCATAAGTTACGCTAATAAAGCTTGGCTTAAGCTCTGCTAGTTCTTGTGAAGTTTTTATTACTGACTGAAAGTTTTTTTCTCTTTTTGGAGGGAAAACCTCAAAAGAGACAACTACATTTTCTTTTTTATATATGTCTTTTATATGCATTTTAATTCCTTTCTCTAAACTCAATGTCACCCCATACTCCCATAACACCATCTATTATAATTACAATCCCTTGAATATATCTATCTTTTTTTGCTTCAAATAAAACTGCCTCTATATCATCTTTATTTTTTACTTTATTGCCAAATGCTGTAGCTGCAGCATCAGCAAAAACAGCATTTTTAGCTTTTATTACAACTGCATCACTATTTCCAAAGCTTTTAGAGTGTCCTAATTTACTTGAAGAAGTACAAATTGACACCTCACTTTTATCTCTTATGACAATATTTAGCTTATCTTTATATACAATATCTTTTGTAAAAATATTAATATATCTTTTAGATTTTACGTTAATATATAGGTCTCCTCCGTTTTCAATTATTACGTCATCATTATACTTTTTTATATTCCTGCCTAAGTATAAAGATATTGCACCAGCAACTGCAGCCATTGGTCCAACATTAAAATGTTTTGAAGCACTTATCATATCTTTGGCTATTTTACTATACTTAGGATTTGATTCTATCGGTTTATAACTTTCATAAAAAGACTGATCAATTTGAATAGCTTTATTAATTTCTTCTCTGCACCTTATTAAATATTTTTTTGTGTTCTCAACATCTAACCGATTTGCAAATATCAACAAGTCACTTTCATCGACATTTATGTGATACCTATTCAAACCCTTAACATTCATTTGATCTCGATATACTCTAGGTTGAAACATTTTAACTCACAACCATCTTCTTAACACTTTTATTTAATGGGAACTGTTCAATAGGCTTTTGTAGTAAAAAATTACCCTTTTTGATTTCAGCAATGAGCTCCGTCTCTATTTCTCTTGCGAGTTTTATGTTTGAAATGTTATATGTTTTAATTTTTTTACCAGCTATACTTACTACCCCTTTATTAAGATCTTCGAAACTAACATTCTTAATTATTCCTTTTGGATTTTTCGAATAGTCTAGTATTTGAGTTGTTATATCCTTATTACTAATCACTGCTTGTGCTAATTGATCTTCATCTAATATAGGAATTGGAATTGCTAATCCTACATTTAAAGAAACACCATAATTTCTTAAATAAATAGGTTTTAAATATTTTGCTTTCATTTCTTTAAGATTACCAATAGTTGCTATTGTACCAGCAGGTTTTATAGGTATATTCTTATCGTTACACTCTGCTGATGTATTGAATTGAGTACCGTACCATGAGACATAACCTCTTGTACCAGCTAAGTATATTCTTGTACCAATTCCAATAGTCCTAAATTGTGGATCTTTCAGTAGTGGACTCATCTGACCAGTAGTGCTATAGTTTATATTTCCCATATTAGCTTTTAATCTACCCATGTATGTATAAATGTCTCTTGTCGAAGTATTGACTGCCCCACTATAGTTTTGATAAGCATTTCTTGGATTAAATAAGTATGCTTCATTTAAGTCACTTAATCTTATATGCCTTTTTACAAACTTATTTGGATAGCAATCGCTTCCTTTAGAGTGCCCAATTAATTCTATTTGCTTCCCTGCGACTAAATCATGTATAATATTTGCCCCACCGTATTTAGGATTGCTAAGACTTTGTTCGGTCGCACCAATATATGTATCAACTGCAGCTATTCCTGAGTAAGCCATTACCCCATTTAGCATTGTTTTAGTTAATCTGATTGGAGGATTACTATGCCCGAAGTTAATAAATGCACCACTAGAACACATCGGCCCAAAAGTTGCTGTTGTTACAATATCAATTTCTTTTGCAGCTTCTTTTAACCCTTTATGATTTGTTATCTCTATTGCTTCTTTTACAGATACTACAACTACTTCACCTTTTTTTATTTTTTCATTTATCTCTTCATATGTTTTTGGCATTAATTTTTCTCCTTCTCAATTAATCTTTTGTGTAATTTAGAAACCGCTATTTTGGCTTTGCTATTATCAACTAGAATAGATATGTTTATTTCAGAACAAGATATTAGCAAAATTGCTATATCTTCTTCACTTAAACTCATTGCTACTAGAGCGGCTACTCCTGGTTGGCTAATCATTCCAAGTCCTATTACAGAAACCTTGGATAAGTCGCTTAGTTCTTCAATAATTTCTATATTACAAGAATTCAATAAAGTCTCTTTTGCTTTTTTTAAATCATTTTTGCTTATTACTATTTTTAGCACTCCATTATTATAGGTAAACAAATCAATATTTATCCCTTTTAAACTAATTTCTCTTAGTGAGTTTGCTAATGCTTTATCATATTTTGAGTAAAATCTTATATTTATTATTGCTAAATTGTCTTGTTTTATTACTCCAGTTATTCTCCGTTCTTCCATGTTAACTCCTCCACTAATCACTGTCCCCATCTTTTGGCTAAATGTAGAAAACAGCTTTATCTTTATATTGTTCTTAGCTGCTAGCTCAACAGCTCTATTATTGATCACTTTTGCTCCAGCACTAGCCATCTCTAGCATTTCTTGATATGAAATACTTTTAATAAGTTTGCTATTAAAATTTTCATTAGGATCACTAGTGTAGACCCCATCAACATCAGAGTATATATAAACCTCATCTAACTTCAAACAAGTAGCAACTGCTACTGCTGTTAAATCGGACCCACCTCTACCTAATGTAGTTACTTCTCCCTTAGTAGTAACACCTTGGAAACCTGCTACAATTAACACATCATTATTCTTTAGATAGTGATGTAATACTTTATTGTCAATTGCTTTAATTCTTGCATTAGTATGGTTCTCATCTGTAATGAGTTTGATCTGCACTGCAGTTAAAGAGATAGCTTTTAGCCCTATTGATTTCAAATGCATTGTAAGTAAAGCAATTGACATTTGTTCTCCAGTAGATATAAGCATATCCATTTCTCTATAATCTGGTTTGCTTTGTACTAATTTTGCTTTCTTTATCAATTCATTTGTTACACCTTTTTGAGCAGACACCACGACTATTAACTTAGACATTAAGGCTTGTTTCTTTATGATTTTGCCAACCGTTTGCATGCATTTAATGTCTGCTACAGAAGAACCACCAAACTTTAATACTTTAACCTTCATCTAACCACCTCATTTTAAAAATAAAAATACTGCTTCCGAAAAAGAAAGCAGTATAATGCACCTATTATATAACTCATCTTTCATTTCCGAAGAAATGCAGGATTTAGCACCACACAATATCTGTAGGTTGCTGGGTTTCATAGGGCCAGTCCCTCCACCACTCTTGATAAGACTTCTATTTAGTTTTAATTGTACGTATTATATCACCAAAAAATTATTAGTGCAACTTTTATTTTATTTTACCTAGCAAAACTTTTTTCTTTTCTAGATAAGTTCTTTCATTAATAACTCTTTGGTCATGTAATGCATGCAGCTTTTCTAAAAGTTTTAAAGCCTGACCAGCATTAATTTTTTTTGCTTTTTTATTCATATCTATTACTTCTCTTTTTTCAAACTCAACATACTTTTTACTGAAATCTATATCTGAAACATACCAACCAATAGGCACCCAAACTCTTAACGCATTATGCGAAGAATTCGCCCACCATGCTCTATATAAGTATGCTGATTCAGGAAGTTTAAACCCAACAATATCCTCCACTTGGCTAAATTTAAGCTTTATGATTTTTTTCTTACTATTAAAAAGATATTCTTTTAATCTACGATATTTGCTCAATGTTATCACTCCTTTGATTTTATCTCTTATTTGATTTTAACTTGTAAGTAATTTTAGGAGAAAGTGATATATTATCACCTTCTTTAATCTCTATTATTTCTCTTGAGTTAATTCTTTTTCCATTTATAAAAGTTCCAAAAGAAGATTCTAAATCTACAACTTTCAACTTATTTTTATGTTTTATAAATTTTAAATGAATATGTTCTATTTCATTTATCTTATTATTCAAGTTATATTTTAGTAAGTTATCTTTCTCTTCTACCCCCTTTTTCCCAATTAGGAATGTATCATCCAAGAAATTTAATTCAATTACTTGATCCAGTTTATGAATTGTCTCATTGCTTACTAACTTTAAATAATACTTGCTCTTATAATCATTTTTTTCTTCATATACATCAATAGCTTCTCCTACTTTAATTGGTTCTGATTTGAATAGCCATGATAGAAATCCACTTTTTCTTTTCTTTCTTTTCAATGCACTACTTTTATTTGAGATGAGTTTATCTTCTTTATCATTTAACTGATTTCTTTTTTTGTTCTTTTTCTCTAATGAGTTTGAATATTGCTTTAAAAACTTCTGTAATTTATATGCATTAAAATTAGGTTTCACCATTTGCTGAAGAATGCCAATTTTAAACTTATCACTATCTTCAAATTCAACTATTTCTACTAAATAGAGCAATAAATCTTTGATATCAGTATCTTCAGAACTTTCTTTTGTTGGTAAATACATAAGTTTTAGTTGTTTTGAATCTCTATTATAAAAGATATGTTTTTTATTAAAAAAGAAATTACTTGCATCTAAAAACCAGTATTTACAATTACATAACAAATTACAAAGTTTTGATAAAATCTCAATTAAAGTGTGGGAATCAATACCTTCTTTAATAATCTCCACTTTCTCAACATCAGAATAATCATACCTTATCAATATATCATCTGTGTTATGTACTACTACAAGAGGTAGTATATGTGCTGGCTTGTCATATTCAATGACTTTTAGAGCTATAGAATCAAGTTGGTCTTTATCCATATAGATGTTAACAAAATCACCATTACTATTAGAAGTATCATCTACATTGTAATCTAAACTCATTTTTCACCTCCTTATTGGAATAGGTAAGTTTTCTCTTTGTAGATATTTAATAATACTAAATTAGTTATATTACTTTCTAATAATGCTATACCATTACTAAAACTAGTTACATTATCAAACTGAAAATCAATTACTAATTCACCTGATTTATTAATAAATCCCCACATATTATCTTCCTTAACACCAGCCAAGTTACTATTAGAACTAATTGCATCATTCCATTGAAAATTATGTACAATAACTCCTTTACAGTTAATATATCCCCATTTATTCTTTAAATTCTTAACAGGTGCAATACTTTCTTTTTCTTCAAAAGTTCTTGCAAACTCAAATGGACCTGCTAAGACATTACCATCTAAATCATACAGCTTATATTTTCGATTCTTCTTTGCAAAAAAACAATTACTAACTGTAGCTTGGCCCTTTCTATTTAGCAATATTTCATCATAACCAGAAAGAATCTCTTTGCCTTTATTATCCATAATTCCCCAACTCCCATTATTATTAAATGCAGCGTATCCATTTGCATATGTAGATAAATATTCTTTCTCTTTGCTAATAATATTAAAGTTTTTATCGCAATAAACCCACTTATTATTAACTTCTATTGCCGCCCTTTTTTCACAGAAAGGCTGCGCTGCAGTTATTTTATAATTACTTCTTGAAAGTTTTTCACCATTTTGATCTATAAAATATCCATAACCATTTTGAACTACTAATGCTTGATCATCAATAAAAGGAGTTACGAACTCATACTCTGGATTTATTTTCCAATATCCATCTACACCTAAATATCCCCACTTTATCTCTTTAGCAGCTATCAATTTATTAGAATATTTGATTTCAACAATACTTCTAGA
>CAZCFQ010000073.1:0-10033 GCA_964497955.1 uncultured Clostridiaceae bacterium | reverse complement strand
TAAAGGCCATTCATCTATTATTATTTTTCTAAAATCATTAAAAAACTCCACAAATATTATCTCCCTTGTGATAAATATATACTTACCAAAAGCTCTCCTCACTAGAGAAGAGCTTTTTTATTATGCTTTTACAATTTCTTTTCCAAATTCTATTGCTTTTTCTTTAGCTTCTTTATCAGGATTCCATTGATTCCTAAATCCTTTATTAATAACATCAAAACCTGCTTCATCCATCATCTTATTTATTATCTTAACTGCCTCACCACTCCAACCATAGCAGCCAAAAGCAGCAGCCTTTTTATTCTTAAACTTCATTTCTTTCATTAGATGAATAAATCCTGCTACACTATGCAATACATTATTACCCATTGTAGGAGAACCTATAGCAACTGTTTTAGATTTAAAAACTTCTGTTATAAGATCATTTTCATCATTTTTAGATAAGTTGAATGACTTAACAACAACTTCTTTATCTACACTTTGTATGCCCTGAGTAATTTTTTCTGCTAGTGTTTTAGTGCCATTCCACATTGTGTCATAAATGATTGTAATTTGATTCTCTTGATAATCATTCGCCCACTCTTGATACTTTTTAACTATTTGCATTGGATTATCTCTCCAAATTACACCGTGGCTTGTAGCAATCATATCAATACTTAAATCAAGAGACATAATTTCATCAAGCTTTCTTCTTAACATCGCCGCAAAAGGTGTAATTATATTGGCATAATATTTTATAGATTCTTCAATTAGTTGACATTGATCTACTAAATCATTATATAGCATATCTGTTGCTAAATGTTGTCCAAAAGCATCGTTGCTAAATAAAATATTATCATCTGTCATATAAGTTGCCATACTATCAGGCCAATGGAGCATTGTCATTTCAACAAATATTAATTCCTTACCATTTCCGATATCAAGCTTGTCTCCAGTTTTTACAACATTAAAATTCCAATCTTTATGATATTGGCCTTTTAATGACCTTACTGCATTTTTAGTACAATAAATTGGAGTCTCTGGAATACGTTCCATCAATTCCACTAGTGCTCCGCTATGGTCAACCTCACCATGATTAATAATAATATAATCTATCTCTTTAAGATCAATCTCTGACTCTAAATTATTAACAAACTCTTTTGCATAAGGAAGCCAAACAGTATCAATTAAGACATTCTTTTCTTCTTGAATTAAATAAGAATTATATGTAGATCCTCTATGTGTTGAAAGCTCTTCACCATGGAAAGTTTTTAACTCCCAATCAACCTTGCCAACCCAATATACATTATTTTTAATATGTTTTTTCATTTCATTCTCCTTCCAGACTATCATATAGTCTTACAGTCTTTATTTTACATCAATCTTAAGTTTTTTTAAAACTTAATTATTCCTCATAAAATCAAAAATAGCAGCAAAAGCTGCTATATATTTTGATTATTTACTTTTCATCATCTTTATAAACTCACTTGCTAAGTATGGATCAAATTGGGTTCCTGCATTTGAAAAAATCTCTTCAAGGGCCAACCTATCACTATAATGGCTCCTAAAAGGTCTATCACTAGTCATAGCGTCATAAGCATCAATTATAGATAGCATTCTAGCCATGAATGGAATATCATCACCTCTAAGCCCATCTGGATAGCCTTTACCATCCCATCTTTCATGATGAGATTTAATTGATTCACTAACTTCTTTACTCATGCCTACTTTTGACAAAGCTTTGTAAGCATACGTGGGATGTTGCCTAAAAACTTCAAATTCTTTTTCATCTAGACTTTCTTCTTTATTAATGAATGTTTTTGGAATTAATATTTTTCCAATGTCATGAACTATTCCAGCATAATAAATATTAGTAATAAATTTTTCATTCATACCCATATATTTAGCAAACTTTTTAGCTAAATCAGCTACGTTTTGACTATGGTTACTTGCAAACTCATCATGTATTGTCAATAGCTCTAACAAACTATCAATAATGCCATCTTTTAATTTTTTTTCAAGATTAAGCATTTCTACTTCATTTTTAGTCTCAGGGTCAAAAAATCTTTGTTTTTCACCAGTGAAATTATCTAAATTATTTAGCCAATTTTTTACTCGATATTCTGCTACTTCATTATTTAAATATCCTTCTGGTTGAATATAATAGGGGTTCTCATAAATCCTATTTTTATACATAATATATGGATGTAGCTGAATCACATCAACAATCATTTCACTTGAGAATTTATCTACATTATACCTACATAAAGCATCAACTGGTAAACTGTCAAAAACAAGATCATTTAGCTTCCACTCATATTCAACGATCAACTTTTCACCATCTTTGTAATCTAGTGCAGAACTAAGTTCTCCTGTGATTGAAAGTCCTTGATAACCATTATCTAAAGCTTGCTTGGTTAAATCTCTAATTTTAGAAATCATTTTATCTGGGTCAAACTCTACGCCATCAGAATAAGAATCACTTTCTAAAACAGAAAAATAACCACTATCAATTGTTTGATTAATCCAATTAAATTTTTTTATAATGGCTTGATCATCAGCGTCTCCTTTAATATATATACAATGTTCATCTCTAAGCAAAGCTGATCTGCAAAAATTAACTATACTATCCGTTATTGCTTCTTCTGAATTATAAAGTAGCACAAGATGATCTCCGGATTGTATTAAAGCTGTTTGGTCATCGCTTAATCTACTTGTCATAATTCACCCTTCTTTATTCTCCTATTATTTTAATTATACCATTTAACAAGATAAAGATGTTGCATTTAGCATAAAAAACACAAATAAAGACACTTTAAATGTTATTTATTGCATATTAATAAAAATTAGTTAAACTTTTTTTCTTTAAAGAGCAGTTTCTAAACCCCTTAAAATAAAGTATGCAACTTCAAAAATAAAATGCCATTAGACATACTTATTAATTATAGAAGCAGACTTCAATACATATATCGGCAATACTTTTATAATCTTTAGCATTTATTATTCGTAAGTAGATTTAATTTTAAGACCCATCTAGCATCTAAACATCGAATTATGTAGAAAACTATCAAAATGATTCAGAGAAATTGTTAGTTATTAATTATGTTCCATTTTCTAAATTGCTTATGTATTATGCATAATTAAAAATTATTGCTTCAGAAAAAAGGTAGTGTCAAAAACTAGGTTTGACACTACCTTATCTTTTTATATCATTGCAGAGTTTAATATCGGATTGAGTACTAACTTATAAGTTCCTCTGGCTTGAGCTCTAAACTGTGGCCTCATTCCATATAAGAAAACTTTACCTTTTCCAAATGTAACTTCAACCAAGTTAGATCTATAAGCGAGATGATGTTCGCCTAAAACCCAGCCACTGAGTAAAATATCAATACCTGGATAACGCCCTACTGGATAAGCATGTCCTTTGATGGCAAATACTGGGCTTCTTAAGAATAAAATCGATGTTTCTCTATCCATGCCCCAAGTTATTGGCCTCTTAAGGTCTAATACACTTTTTAGGAATGAACCAGGGATATAAAATTCTTCATCTTTTAGAGAATCCACAACATTTTCCACTGGTAAAGCAAAATGTTTAATCACCTGAGGGGATACATTATCAAATGCTAAAATAGTACCACCCTTTTTAGTATATTCACGCATTACTTTCATTTCTCTTTGACCAAGTCCACCCTGTAATTCTTCAGGATACTCACTTGGTAAACCGTCAACCATGTAAGGCATCCTATTTTGTGGTAAAACAATAACATCATACTTAGCCAAATCGTTTTCATTTATTTCTTTATTAGTAAAGTTTTCAAAGTCAACTCCATACTCTTCAAAAATAAATCTTGTCCAACCTTCATCTGCAGAAGGTACATATGAACGATACAATCCAACCTTTGGCATTTTCTCAATCATTCTTAATGTTCCATAAGTAGCTGGCATATAACCCACTATACCCGCTATTGGTTCTAAAACCGTGTCTTTAACAATAAAAGTACCAGCTGGTAATCCTTTAGTTTCTTTTTCAAATCTATAAACTACTTCTCCTTTAGCTAACAACTCATTTACAATTTTAAATGCTTTATTAGTTTCTGGTCTTATATAAGTCCATTCTCCCTTATTGTGATAAGGATAAATTGAAGCAAAGTCACTTTCTTTAATATTATCAACCATTTCAGTCTCTACGCTAAATTCTTTTTCAACTTCAACACAATTAACTCCCATTTGCATAGGAAGAGTTTGAGCTGTTAGGTCGTAAGGTCTTTTTGGTGGCCCTCCTGGATATAATCTTAAATCTGGATATTCTTGTTTTTCCAAAAGTGTCTTGGCATATCCTCCATATGGTTGTCTTATTTTAACTATCAAGGAACCTGCATCATAGTTAAATCCATCTGCTATAAATGCGTCTTTAGCTCGTTCTATTTCTACTAATCCATTTTCTAATACCTTCATCATCTCATATGATGTGTAAGGATCTTTTTGAGTTGAAGGAATAACAAACGCAAAAGGAGTATCAGTTCTTTCAACAGCACGTTTATGAATTCTATAGAAATTTCTAACCCAATCTTTTCTATATTTTGCAGCATGCTGTAAACAGGCAAAAGCAACTATTTTATCATATTCAACTATATCACGTAATCTCCACATTCCACCTTCCCATACTTCAGGGTGGTTATATGTTGATTCTTTTGCACTTTGGCCTCCATAACCTCCAATTTCATCAAACTTAATTTCTATAGGAGTTGCAATCTTAACACTAGCTGCTTCTGATAAAATTCTAACTCCTCCATGATAGTGTTGGTATGCTCTTGAAGGTGAATAGGCATCAAATCCAACTGTCGTAGCAACACCCTTTTTACCATTTGTAGTTAAAGCTGCAGCCATAGAAGTTCCTAAAGTATTAACTTGTTGAGTTAATATTTTATCTACATTTGGATCATATGGATCAATAAATGGTGGGAGTATAAATCTATAGCCATTACTTCCCATTTGATGCTGATCATGAACTATATGAGGGTGCCATTCATTATGTAAGTTTGTAACTGTATTATAGTTTTCTTTTTGTGTTAACATAAACCAATCTCTATTATTGTCGTGTCCTGTATATTTTTGATATAAATACGGTGGTCTAGTTCCTTCTGATTTTGTGTCTAAAGTCTTTTTATACCAGTCAACAACTAAATCTAACCCATCTGGATTTAATGATGGTACAAATAGAAAAATATTGTTTTCTAATATTTCTAAAACATCTTGATCATCCCTTGTCATCAACTCATAAGCTAACTCCATGGACATCTGAGCACCGCCCACTTCTGTAGCATGTATACTACAGGTTATTAAAACAATAGATTTCCCATTTTCAATTAATTCTTCTGCCTTTTCTTCAGTTAAATTTCTAGGGTCTGCTAATCTTTTTTGAATTTCTTTGTATTTATCTAATTCTGCTAAATTTTCTGGCGATGAAATAGTGGCATAAATCATATCTCTACCATCTGTTGATTCACCAAAACTTTTTAAGATCATCCTATCACTACTACTCAAATGTTCAAAATAGCTAGTTATTTGATTCCAATCAGCTAGTTTTTTGTCATCACCAACATTGAATCCTAAGTGTTCTTTTGGCGTTTTCAAAACTGTCACCATCCTTTTTAATTCTCATATAAACTATTCGATAAATTTTTTGGTAGACCTTCTTTTTTGGTTGCAAAATAAAAAAAAGTGCCAGAACTAACCCAGCACAAGTTTATGTTACTTAAGATATTAAATAGGCTTATATGCTTTTTGTCTTCTATCAAACGTAACTAACTGATTATACCCTACACTTTTGAGTGTTGGTATTATATCTTCTTTTATAGCAAAACCTACTTTTTTTGGATCATGTGCATCAGATGAACAAGTCAGATCGATATCGAAACCTTTAATCTTTTTAAACCATCTCTTTTCAGGAAAGACAACTCCTGCTGGTCTATAGAGTCCTCCAGAGTTGATTTCTAAAACAATATCTAGCTTAGATATTTTCTCATAAAACTCCAGTACTAATTCATTTTCAACTTCTCTTTTAGGCTTATATCCAAAGTATGCAATATTTCCAGAGTGGCCTAATACATCAAAAATATTGCTCTTAGCTGCTTTGAAAAGTGTCTTGTAATATTTTTTATATACTACTTCTATATCTTTGCCTTTCCATTCTTTATCTAAATCAAAAGCCCAGCTACCTAAATAGTGAACTGACCCAATCAAAAAATCCACTGGTAAATCTTTAACAAAAGTTTTAATTTCATGTTCATATTCTTCTGTGTAATCGACTTCTAGACCAATTTTTATATTATATGTTTCTTTCATTTTATTTAAAAAAGAAAAATACTCATTGATATTTCTTTTTTGCATTTTTTTTACATGATCATTTTGATATAAAAGATCTTTAGCTTGAGTAAATATATAGAGATGTTCTACAATGCCAAACTCTTCTATACCTCTGGATTTTCCTACTTTTATAAACCTTTCTAACCACTCTTTATCGTAAGGTCCTCTTTCTAAATGAATATGATAATCTATCATAATTTTATCTCCAAAGGTTTAAAATTTAAGTAATCAGAGCTAACTAATTTATAAAAAACACCTTCAGCTTCACCTTGAAAATATCTTTCAAAAGAATACTCATCATGCAAATGTCCATATACCACTTGTTTTACATTGTAATTATTTATTAAATTAGTAAACTCATTCTCCTGATATTGTTCATTAAATGGTGGATAGTGCATCATAACTATGATCTCTTTATTCTTTGGAGCTTCTTTAAGGGAGAGATTTAATCTTATTACTTCCCTTTTATATATTTTTTCATCTTCTTGAGTGAAATTAACACTTCCTGGTACAAGCCAGCCTCTAGATCCACATATGCAAAATTTGTCATAACAGAAACTATTGTTTTGTAAAAAATGCATATTATCATATAAAGAATTCAAGTAAGTAATTTTTTCCCACCAATAATCATGATTGCCTCTTAAAAGTATTTTTTCACCAGGCAAACTACTAATTAGCTCTAGATCACTTAAGGCTTCTTTTAAATACATAGCCCAGCTTATATCACCTGGAATCAAAACTAAATCATCTTCACTTATGATTTTTTTCCAGTTATCAATAATCCTTTTTTTATGGTTGTCCCAATGGCTACCAAAAACATCCATCGGTTTATTTTGTCCTCCTGAAAAATGTAAATCTCCAATTGCGAATATTTTTCTCAATAAAACCATCCTTACTATTTAATCTAATAAAGTAATTGCAAAAAGTTACCTCTTATAAGATAATAATACCACAATATAAAGGGAGTGAGCAGATTGAGTTTATCAAATGTTATTAAGTATCTAGATAAAAATGAAGCAAAACACTTAGAACTACTATTTGATATTATAAGACAAAAAAGTATTAGTGCAACTGGAGAAGGAGTAGAGGAATGTGCTGACAAAATAGTCAAAATGATGAATGGACTTGGGATAAGAGCTAAAAAATTTAAAACTGAAGGTTTACCAGTAGTTTATGGAGAAATAACTTCTAATCCTGATGCTCTAACGGTTTTGATATACGGTCATTACGATGTTCAACCACCCGACCCCCTTGATCAATGGTTAAGTGACCCTTTTGAGCCAACTATTAGAGATGGCAAAATTTACGCTCGTGGTAGTGGTGATGATAAGGGCCAGTTTATGGCACATATTTTAGCTGCGGCTGCACTTAAAAAAGATGGTTGGCCAGACATCAATGTTAAATTCTTACTTGATGGTGAAGAAGAAAGTAGTTCTGTTAGTTTACCAAAATTTATAAGCGATAATAGAGAAATGCTAAAAGCAGATGTTGCTATAAGTTCAGATGGACCAAAACACCCCTCAGGAAGACCTGTTGTATTCTTTGGTGTAAGAGGTTTACTATATGTTCAAATTACTTTAGAAGGTGCTAAGCATGACTTACACTCTGGCAACAATGGTAACGTAGCACCTACTCCTGCTTGGGATATAGTAAGGCTTCTAAATGAAATTTTTCCTAATAATGGGCAATGTCAAATTCCACACTTTTATGATGATGTTTTAGATGCAACGGAATATGAAAAAGATCTAATTAAGAATATGCCTTTTGAAAAAGAAGGGTACTTAGAGACGATGAACTTAAACGATACCGATATGGATAACGAAGAGTTTTGGCATAAATTAATGTTTGAACCAACAGTTAATATTTGTGGACTTGGTTCTGGATATCAAGGTAAAGGCTCAAAGACTATTATTCCTAATCAAGCAATGGTAAAAATGGATTTTAGACTTGTTCCTGAACAAGATCCTAACAAAATATTTGATAACCTTGTCAAGTATATAAAAAACCAATACCCAAATGCTAAAATAGAGAAGTTTGGCGTAACAGTTCCTACTAGAACTTCTGCTGAACTAAATATTAGTAAAGCTGTTGTTGAAGCAGTAAGACTAGGTAGTAAGCAAGAACCTGTTGTTCAACCTAGACTTGGTGGAAGCACTCCAGACTACTTAATAACTAAACATTTAAAACTGCCTTCCATATGGGTCCCATTTGCTAATGCAGATGAGAATAATCATTCTCCAAATGAAAATATCAATGTGGATGATTTTTATGATGGAATTAAAATAAGTGCTACCATAATACATAAGCTAGCACAACAGTCAAAAGAGAAACTATTAGAAGATCTTGTCTAATAAATGATATACTATCTTTAGATAAAGTTTTTAGTTGTAAATTTTCATATTATAAAGGGCTCATTGGGATTCTCCAATAGCTCTTTTATGTATTTACAACCATAAATAATTACTATTTTGGATAATTAACCTACTCCTATTTATCTTAGTCCAAAAGTGTACCATCAGTTGAAGTTGGCCAAGAAGTAATATATAGTACACTTATTATAAAAAAAATTGCAGAAAGGTGAGCTAATTGAATGATTATAGAAAAATGATAAAGTTCATTCAAAAGAACAATTTAATAATGAAGGTATTTGAAGCTTTAGAAATAATTGAGATTGGTTATTACTACATAGGAGCTGGAGCCATAGCTCAAACAATATGGAATATCCAGACCAACAAGGATGCCTGCTATGGAATCAGCGATGTAGATATTGTTTTTTTTAATACTAATAACTTATCAAAAGCTTATGAAGAGAATATTAAAAAGCGTCTTTTAGAGATTTTAGGAGACTTTCCTTTATGGTTAGATGTTAAGAATCAAGCAAGGGTTCACCTATGGTATAAAGAGAAGTTTGGTTATAACATACAACCTTATACGTCCTTAGAATCAGCTATTAACTCTTGGCCAACTACTGCTAGCTCAGTGGGAGTAAGAAAACAGGGTAATAAATGGGAAGTTTATGCACCCTTCGGTATTGATGATCTAATGAGTATGAAAGTTATTCCAAATAATAGGCAGATTACAGAGGAGATATATTATAAAAAAGTGGAAAAATGGTTAAGCAAATGGCAAAACCTTTCTATCTATGACTGGAATGACAAGCTTATCCCTTTATGTAAGGAACAGATTGTTGAAATAAAACTTTAGATAAATATTAAGATAAAAGCACTTTAAAACGAAAAAGGTTCACTCAATGTGAACCTTTTTCTGTTATGCAATATACATAACTGGCTGTATAACCATCTATAGGAGAATAGATGAAAAATTTTAAACAGTTGCTACCTCTTCTTTTTGTTGTATTTTTTCAATAACTTTTTCTTTCCACTTGCCTTTGTAGAAGAAGTATAGTATTACTGCTCCTTCTCCAAGTGTAAATGCTAAAAAGCTACCTGCAACAAAGTTGAATGGTAGAACTAGTACTTTTGTTGCTAAAAAAGCAAATGGTAACTGTAAAACCCATTGCCCTACTATTGAAGCAATTAACAGAGGTATTGTATATCCTGTACCTGTAAATATAGTAGCTAATCCAAAATAAAAACCAATTGGCATAATACTTAACGTTACAATTCTTAAACCAGGGACTCCATAAGCAATTACAGCTGGATCATCAATAAAAATCCCGAAAATATTA
>CAZCFQ010000072.1:0-10042 GCA_964497955.1 uncultured Clostridiaceae bacterium | reverse complement strand
TAATATTAATTCTATCATAAAACAAGCGAACTGATTATATTAAGTAATCTGTCTATTTCTTTCAACATATAAATTTTGATGGTATAATTTGATAAAGATATGAAGTATGAGTAGGGGTCTGTAAGGGGGAGATTTTGTTGCTAAACTTTGATGAAAGAGAGCAAGTAGTTTTAGCTATTGATTTTGGTAAAACTACAACTAAAATAGCATTGCTACATTTAGAAACTAATAAAGGCGTTAAGTATTTTAGTAAGCAAGATGATTGCTATAGTTCTAAAATAACTGTTTATGGGAATGGCAATGTAAATGTTTTAGGAGATTCAAAAAACGAAGATGATAATAAAACAGTGGGTTTTTCTTCTGTATACAGTTTTTTGGACTCCGAAAATACTTGGAATGTAGACAACCAAAAATGGAACAAAATTGATCTTATAGCAGCTACTTTAGAAGAAATCAAAGACTTCATTTTATCGAAAATATCAAATACTAAAATCATTAGGACTGTAATTTGTCTTGATACTTCTAATTCTATTAAATATAAAAACTTGTTTGAAAGAGCTTCTGAAATTTCTGGACTAAAACCTATAGAGATATATAGTCATTCAGTTGCTGTTTTTAGAAAGTTAATAAATGGGCTTGGTGATGGAAGATATTTACACCTAGACTATGGTAATACTGATATGGATTTCTACAAAGTAGTTTTAGAAGAGGGAGTAATTTCTATTGAAGAAGTAGGTGAAGTAGAAGCAAATAACAATGATATAGATGAGCAATTATCCCACTATATTCATAAATTAGTTATAGAAGAAACAAACCAAAGTGTTGATTTTGATGAGATATCAATTGAAGGAAAAAAATCTCTAAAAGATAACATTAAAATTATTAAAGATGTGTTAAAAAAAAGACCTTCAGTGGAAATAAACCTAACTAATTATGGTGATGTTATAGGGTTTAAAAATATTATTTTTTATGATGATATAAAGCATATATATGAAAAGAAGTATAATCATATTCTTAAACTGATAGAAGAGTTTAAAAAGAATGATAACTATAAAGAGATTGTTATAAGTGGTGGCAGTGTTGATATAGATTTAATAAATTATTTAAACAAAAAAGTAGACATGAAGTTAACTTACAATCTAGAAGAAAAAACATGGCTAGCTACTCTAGGTTGTTTGAAGCTCGCTATGGAAACAGGTTTTTATGTGACTAGTAGTAAATTTAACTTACTCTTATCAGACCAATCATACTTTGAAGTAATAAGCAAACATACACCCATAGAAAATGTAGATGAACTTATTTACTTATCTTTGGTGGAAGATGCGACCTATGCTCAAATAGTTATAGAGAATGAAGGCAATAAAGAAGTATTGAAAGTGCCTTCCTATGGATTTTTACAAGAAACTATTGTTTTTGAAATATTTATTGATGAGAACTATAAACTAACTATTCGGGCGGGCAGTGATCAATTACCTTTGGACAAACACATTGAAAAAAAGTACAGTAATATTAATTTGTCATATAATTACAATTTAAGTGGTGATCTAAATGAGTAGTAATACAACATTAAAAAGCAATGTTTATATAAAATCAGCTGAAGTTTTGGATGACATTGATTTTATGAGGCAGATAAGAGGAGAACATGCATTAAGATTATTACTTGAATACTTAGAGATTGATGTTTCTGAAGCAAAAGATATTGGATTAACCAAAGAACAGCTGATTGAACTAGAGGGTGGCTCAAAGTGTTTAATAAATGACCCATATGGTGGAGCTTTTGGTCCAATTGAAGTTAAAAATGGTCAAGAAATAATGGAATTTCGATGTATAAGAAAAGATTGTGATGTTTATGAAGAATGCATGGGTTTAAAAGTTGCTGATGTAGATGGGGACTTAAAACAAGTTACTCAACAAGTAGAAGAAGTATCAGAAGAGTCAATAGAAGAATCAGAAACTGAGGTAATTGAAGCAACTATTGTTGGTGAAGAAGTTCAGGATCAACTTAGTGCAGAAGTAGATACTATTATGAAGGAGATAATGAACTTATACACAAGATTAGAAGTTATAAAAAAAGAACTAAAAGACAAGTAATAGCCAGCTAGATGCTGGCTATAGCCTTCTTACTCTATACACCAATTGATAGGAGTTATATTGTTCTTTTTAAGATAGTAATTAGCTTTAGAAAAATGACTACACCCATTAAAACTAATTCTAGCTGAAAAAGGACTTGGATGACTAGCAGTGAGTATTAGATGTTTGTCTTTTGTCACTAAGTGAGTTTTAGTTTGAGCGTACTTACCCCAAAGCATAAAAACAAGATTGGTTTTTTTATTATCTAATAACTGTATAACTCTATCTGTAAATTTTTCCCAACCCTTGTTTTTATGAGAAGAAGGACTTCCTTCAGATACAGTAAGGATTGTGTTAAGAAGAAAAACTCCCTGTTTAGCCCAACTAGTTAGGTCTCCTATTTGTGGATAAGGACAATTGCAGTCTCTAGAAACTTCTTTAAAAATATTTCTCAAAGACCTTGGATGAGAAGTGTCTTTATTTACTGAAAAAGCCAATCCATTTGCTTGATTGGGTTGATGGTAAGGGTCTTGCCCTAAAATAATAACTTTAACATCATCCATATGGCATAGATTAAATACTCTAAAAATGTCATTTTCTCGTGGATAAATTGTGCTCTCTACAGATTTGAGAAATGAGTTTAATTCAATGAAGTATTTTTTGCTAAATTCACAATTTAGTTCTTCAAAACCATTTTTTAATTTCATTTAATCACCTTATATAAATTTTTAGTATTGCTGGCCTTTTATAAACTTTCATAAAGGAGAAGTATAATGCGACGAAACCTTTTAATTCTATTAATACTTATAACACTCTTTACAATAAAAGCTGAAGCTACACCTAATAATACTTCTATTATATTCGAAAAAATTGATTCTACAAAGGTATATTTAATAGGAAGAATTAACAATTGGGATAATGTAAGTGAGTATGGTTTTGCATATAGCAATTTTCCTTTACCACCTATTTTAGATCAAGAGGTAACCTATTTAGAAATTGAAGGCAAACCCTATAAAAGAGACACCTTTTCTATCTATATTAATGATTTGGAACAAGGAAAAAACTATTTTTTCTCTACTTACTATGTAATTAATGGTAAATACTATTACAGTAGCAATTACTCTTATTCAACGCCAAAGAAAATAAAGCTAGAGATAGAGAATAAGATTATTGAGTATACCACTGAAGAGATTGAACTCCCAATTAATATTATTAAATCAAGAGAAGTGGGCTTTGGAGAATTAAAAATCAGTTTTGATGAGAAGCTTTATTTTAGAGATTTTATTTTGGAAGGAGCACCTGAGGGAAGTTATACCCAAAGTCAAATTAAAGAACAAAACGGCAAAAAAGTTTTAACAATAAACTTCTTTTTTAATGAAGATATTCCAATAATAGATTTAAAAATGAATTTAGTATATCAACTAGATAGAACAATTAAGACTTCAGGATACTATTCAATTGAGTTTGAAAATGTATCTCTTTATGAAACAAATGGCAAGAAAATAGAGTCTGATATAGAAAACGGGGCAATACACTATCAATTTAAGGGCGATGGTGTTAATAAATATGACAAATTATTCAGCGATGATGATTTAGTCTATTATAAAAGCATAGATGAAGAAGCTGAGCTTATATACATAGATCATTCTAATCAAATTATTACTTCGAGATGGAAAATGGGCATATCTAGTAACACCCAAAATGAGTCAAGAATTGAAGTAACTAATAATTATTATGTAAATAATGAAACTAATTATGAAAAAGATATTGTTGAGGCATTTTCTTTGAGATTAAGTTCTTCCCAAAAAGAAGATTTATTAGATGAAAAAGTGGATTTCTTTTATCAAAACCCATTAGGGGTTATATTCAAACTGTCAAAAGCTGATATTGAAGAAATTAATCAAAACCCAAGATCTCTAGAGATAGAGACAACCACATTGTCAGATACATTAATTAGACAGATGGGAAAAGAACCCGTAAGTGTAATAAAAGCATATCAAGTAAAGGCAGAGGGTGTTAGACAGGCAGAGTTAAGGTTCCCAATTAATGAATCCATACCAAAAAAAGATATTAGGGTCGAAATAATAGACAGTAATGGTAATGAGAAAAGAGTAATTCCTTACTATATATCTAAGCCAGGAGAGAATAGGCTTGCTTGTATAGAAGTAAACCCAAATGCAACCTTCATCTTCACTGCGCCAAATGTTGAGGTAGTTGAAACAACACTTTCAACTGATGTATATTACCATTTGGATAAAGTATATGAGTTAAATGCAAATAGCTATCTTAATAGTGATGGAAGTTTAATGTTACCAGCAAAGATATTAAGAGAGTTCTTCAATGTAAGATTAAGTTGGGATTCAAAAAGAGAACAATTAGAAGTTTATGATGGTAAAAAGAATATTTTCAGTATAAATAGCAATGTTGTACTAGTTGATAATGCAGCTCTTTTTATAAAGGGACAGCCAGAGTTTCTAAATGGAAACGTTTTCCTACCTGAAGAAGCTTTTGAAAAAATTCTAAATGCGAATATTACGTATAATAAAAGAGAAGGAAATATAATAATCAAATACAAAAAATAACAAAGAGGTGAGAGCAATGAAAAAGTTTTTAAGTATAATCGCTTTAGGAATATGCTTTGTGATGCAGATATATTTTGCACAAGCAAATGAGACTGTTGATGTTAAAATGTATGATAAAGTTGTGGTAAAAGAAAAGGTTGGATTTAAGACGGTTGATGGATATGTTACTAATAATGAAGGTGATTATACCTCTGTTCTTAGTGGTGAATATATAAAGGACTCAAAAACAGAAATGACCTATGAAATAAAAGGTAATTATTTTGTAGCTAATGCTCTCATTGAAAAATTAGGAAAGTACGACTTTGAGTTTGTAGAGTCAGAAAAAATATTAAAAGACACTGCTGGTTACTATTTTGATATAAACAGCAATGAAGAACGTGATGAGGAAGATCTTTCATTGAATCCTCCATCTTTTACAATAGTACCTCAAGCACAGTTAGACCAAAAGTTTGAGTTTGATTTAGAAAATGATAATTATCTAATTGTCTCAGGTGAAATAGAGGGAGTGTATGGTAAGACTATTTCTGTAAGGATAAAAGAAGGAAGCGTAATTGCAAGTGGTAGAATAAATGCGGATGGATCTTTTGCCATTTTAGTCAATCCAGATCTTGTAAGATACTCTACTGAAATTGAGCTAGTTCTAAAATTAGACGACGAAACAGAACCTGTTGTTTTAAAAACTGGTTTAGTAAGAGCTAAAGATTTAGATGCTTCAATTAATACTACTTCTTTTATGGAAGGCGTTATAAATAGAAATGTAAATGTATTGATTAATAACATTTCAAGTGATTATTATGAGGATAATGAATTAAATAGCAGTTATAAATTCAAAACAACTATTTTTAATCAAAAGGAAGAAGAGATAACCAGTGCTAATGGTCAAAGTTTACTAATAAATAATGGTGAGTCAAGGAAACTCAGCTTTAATGCATTTAGTTATAGAGGACTTAGAGAATTAAATAAAGGTGAGTATAATGTTGAAATCAAATTGCTTGAAAATATTGATAATCAATGGAGAACAATAGCAAAAGAACAAACATCTTTTGAAGTTTTAGAAGCCAATCAAAATATTTTAGTTGAAGAGGTTTTTGTTGATAGAGTTCCTGGCGAGATTAAGATAGATCTAGGCGGTTTAGATTTAACTAGAGGTGAAGATGATGTTATATATTATAAAAATGGAAAACCCATTAAGCCTATAAATTTATCAAATACTATTCTTGGTGGATATGTCTTAAGGTACAACTTACCAGGGCAAACACAAGAAGAGATTCATAATTTGAAAACAGATAAATCCTCTTCATCATATCCAGATAATTTACCAGCTGGTGTTAACAAAGGCAACTATTTATCAGAAGAAAATCAAGTATTAGAAATTCCTGCATTTCAAGGAGGTAATCTAAACTACACATTAGAGGTTTATGAGGTAGTTGATAATAAATTTAGTCTATTACATAGAGAAACAGACGAGTTTGTTATTAAAGGATACAACGTTTCTGTAGAGAATAAGCTTATTTATGCAAATAAGGAGACTAATCAAAAGATAACTATTACTAATACAGAGCAAAGCCCAGTCAACAATGCAATAATCTATATAGGGCAAGATATATATGATGTAAATAGTCCCCAATTAAAAAGAAATATTACTTCTGGGTTAAATGAAGAAGGAGTATATGCTGGTAAGAAAGGATATTTGTTCCTTGATCCTAGTAATACTAATGTGTTAGATGGAGAATATGCATTAAATAACTTTAAGTTAAATGATTTAGGATATTATAATATTGTTGTATATAAGTTAGAGGATGGGCAAGCACATAAGATGGCGGTAGTAGAAAATGCTATTGAAGTAATCGGCGAGACAGCTTACACAGTTGAAGTTGATAAAAAAATGGTTAGACCTGGAAGTGAACAAACATATTATTTAACAGTAAGAGATAAAGATGGAGTACAAGTAAGCCCTTACGCGATTGATATATTAGAGGACGGTCTAGTTTACAGATCTTTAAACCAATTAGAAGTTAACGCTTTACAAACACCAAAAGGAATAAAAATAGTTTATACAGCAAAAGAAACATTAGAGGATAAACTAACTTTTAGAGTGAGAAATGAAACTTCATCAAAAACAGGGTCTGTTAGTATTGATGCTTCAGATGTTGAAATTATTTTTGACTCACTAACGCCAGTTTTAACAGATGGATTTAGATATCCAACAAATTTTATTATTAGGGATTCAAACTCTAAAGAACTAATAGAAGAAGATTTAAGTATTAGTTTAATTAATGGTGGGTCAGGATCTGAATTTAGAATATTTGACAGTCAAACAAAACAAGAATATTTTACAACAGTTCCATATAAGCAAGAGTATAGCTTAGAGTTACTTGCATATGATTTAAATTATGAAGAAATTGCAAGTGCTGGTGTAAAACCGAAAGTAAGAATTGAAGCTGGTAATATGACAGTTTATGAAATAGAGGTTAGAGAGCCACGCTTATACGTAGAACCAGAAAAAATCCTACCAGCTACAAATGAAATTACTATAACATATAAAGATGCAAGCAATAAAGGAATTAAGGACAAAGAAATAAGAATAAATAATGACTTGATTGGAGAAACTGATACAAACGGAGAAATAGAATCATTTATTCCAAGTGGAGTTGAAACATTTAACATACTTGCAGAGACAGATGTTAACAATTATTACAAAACAATAGCTATAAAAAGAGAAGCTCAATCAACCCAAAGTGATGTAATTAATGCACCAGAAATTGTTAATTCACCAGAAGTTGATATAAGAATTAGAAATGACTATCCTATGCTTTATATTTATGTTAATGACCAAAGACAAGACTATTTCCTGCCTGTAAGGACTTACACAGCAGAAGTAGATGGATTAACACCGGGGTGGAATACAATAAGAATTGATATATTAGACTTTAGGCACATTCCAAGTTCTTACAAGGTTGATGTTTTTTATAGAGAAAGTAAAGAGCCAATAGAAATAACTATTGGTGAAGAAACTAGGTATGGTACCCCTACTGTTTCTTTGGGGCATACAATGGTTCCAGTTAGGTTTGCTAGTGAGCTGGGTGCTAAAATGAGCTGGAATAATGAATCAAAGACGGTTACCTATTCTTATTATAAAACAACAATAGAGCTACAAAGTGGTAGCAGCTATGGGTATATAAACGGAGTAAGGGAGAGATTGCCAGCAGTGCCTTATATGAATGAACAAGATAGACTGATGGTACCTCTGAGGATGATCGCTGAGGAGTTAGGATATAAGGTTGAGTTTACAGACTTCTTTTCACCTATAGTGATAAAAAATAGTTAGGTGGGTGACCTAAGATAAAGAAAAATGCAGGATTTACATTATTAGAAGTAATGTTAGTTTTAGCAGTGATGGCGATACTTTTTTCTATAAGTGTTCCTAAAATTCAACAAACTATAAAAAGTGGTCACATAAGGCATCTAAAAGCTACAATGACAACACAACTGTATGATCTTGAAAGAGTTGTCTCACAGGCAATTACATATCAAGGAGATATTGCATTTGATAGTTTTCAAACAAAAAATGCATCTTATGCAAGTGATGATTCACAGTTGGCTCAGCTAGTAGTTGAAATTGAAGGGTATGAAGATTACTTAGTTTATGAAGTAAAAATAGAAAGCGGTGAATATATAGTCAGTATAGCTTATCCAAGTGCAATTAGTAACTATAAAGAAGTCAATCCTCAAGAGATTTCTTCAGATAGTTGGCCACAAGAATCAGAGGTTTTTAGTTTAGATGATAGCTTAGGATTGACTTGGAATTTTTATAACCAAGCAGATAAAAATATTGATGGTACTAGTCAGCAAGTTACATTAATTGAAGTTGTGAAAGATGTAGAAGGAATTACACCTTAAACTTTAAGAGGAAAAATATTAAAATAAAAATAGCAGTTGGTTTATTTATTGTCCTATTATTAGTAGTGTTTATGCCAAGGATTTCTCTAGAAGCAGGTAAATATGAACATAAAGAGAGATACTCGTATATAGTGATAAAAGAGGACGGAACTTTTATTTTCCAGAAGAACATAGCTACTAGCTATAGGCCAAATGGAGAATATGAGATTAATGGGAAAGAGTTGTTATTGATTGATAATGATAAGCAATTTTACAAGTTCAAGATTGATGGAGAGAATATATATTTTTTAGACTCTCATTTAGAAACAGAGACTCTTACGCCCATGACTAAATACACATTGTCTAAAAAAAAGTGAGTTTTACAAAAATATCTACATAAAACCAACATTTATTTACATAATCTTGATGAAAAGTTTTCTATAAGGTATAATGACTTAAGTATAAATTAACGCTAAGATTGGAATGTTTCTAAAGGGAAGTATTTACAGAGAAGTCCTAGTAGGTGAGAGAGGACAATACGAGTTTAGAAGAGATCATCCAGGAGCAGGAACTTTGAATTAAGTAAAAGTCCCGTATACTCTGCGATAAAGAGTTTGAGCGGCAGAAATATTTCTGCAAGCGGGGTGGTACCGCGGAGAGTCCATTCGTCCCTGGGTTAGTTTCCCAGGGTTTAATTTTTTAAAAAAGAGGTGTATGAGATGAGTTTTCCCAAATTAAGAGATGAATCAAATTTTGAAATGGAACAAAGAGTGGCAAAATATTGGAAAGACATTAATCTATTAGAAAGAAGTACGAAAGAACGTGAAGAAGCTCCAAGTTTTGTTTTTTATGAAGGCCCACCGACAGCAAATGGAACCCCAGGTATCCATCATGTTATTGCGAGAACCTTAAAAGATACCGTTTGTAGGTATAAAACTATGCAGGGTTATCAGGTGAAAAGAAAAGCAGGATGGGATACACATGGATTGCCAGTAGAAATAGAAGTAGAGAAGCAGCTTGGCCTTAATGATAAACAAGCTATTGAAGATTATGGAATAGACAAGTTCAATCATAAATGTAGAGAATCGGTATTCAAGTATGAAGGCCAATGGCGTGAAATGACGGAACAGATGGGGTATTTACTAGACTTAGATAATCCATATATTACTTTGGACCATGATTATATTGAGTCAGTCTGGTGGATACTTGACCAATTTCACAAGAAAGGCTTCATTTACGAAGGTCATAGAATTTTACCATATTGCCCAAGATGTGGTACTGGCTTAGCTACTCATGAAGTAGCGCAAGGATATAAAGAGATAAAAAGTGAAACAGTTATTTCTAAGTTTAAAGTTAAAGATGAAGATGCATATTTTTTAGCATGGACTACAACACCTTGGACACTTGCATCCAATGTTACACTAGCTGTTCATCCAGAGCTTAATTATGTAAAGATCTTATCTATTGAAGATAATACAAAGTATATTTTAGCTGAAAAAATAGTAGATGAA
>CAZCFQ010000071.1:0-10249 GCA_964497955.1 uncultured Clostridiaceae bacterium | reverse complement strand
TTTCACTTCAGTCACCTCCTAGCTATTTTTGCAAATGATTAGCTAAAGTACTCATTTCATCAATAGTTTGAATTACTTTTGAATTCATAGTAAACATTCTTTGATTTGTTATCAAAGAAACCAACTCATTTGCTAAATCTGTGTTAGATCCTTCTATAAATCCTTGCTTAACTTTTCCCTTAAAATCAACATCTTCCATACCTTGTGTGAAAATATTAGCATTTACTCTTTCTAAACTGTCTTTATCTAAAAAGTCTATCACACCTATATTTACGGTTTCAACTTCACCTTCATACTTATATTCAAATTGTCCATCTTCATTTATATTAAAATCACTAACATTTTTTGGTATTTCTATTTTCCTGCCTCTAGAATCTGCTAAAAAATATCCCTTATCGTTAACTATAGTCTTTTCATTTCTATTTACTTCTCTGAAACTAAAACTTCCTCCTCTAGTTAAGAACTCATTTCCATTATCATCAATTAAGTTAAAGAATCCTTGACCATCTATAGCAAGATCTAACTTGTTATTAGACTCAACTAAATCGCCTGGTGTAAAATCTGTTTTAACACTCTCAATTTTAGCTCCACCACCAACTAAATATTCTGATTGTTTTAGATCTGGATAATTTTCATTAATTTCATTACTCAAGATCTGGCCAAAAGTTGATTTGTCTCTTTTAAATCCTTTTGTATTAACATTGGAAATATTATTAGAAATTACATTTGTTTGTTTTTGGCTTTGCATTATAGTAGCTTTTGCTGCATAAAAACCTTTAATCATCTTTAATCACCTTAAACCTTTCCAACTTTATTTATAGCTACACTATAAAGTTCATCTAAGGTTTGAATGGTTCTTTGATTGGTTTCATACCTTCTTGAGATTTCCATTAAATCTGCCATCTCTTCAGCCATATCTACATTTGAGCCTTCTAAATATCCAACTTTAAATTTTCCTTGATCAGTCTCTAATATATTCTGATCAGTTGCTAAAACTTCTCCTTGGTCAGTCTTAATTAAACCATCTTGATTAATAAGTCTTACTGTCTTTATTTTATCGACAACTCTTCCATTAACTTTAATATTTCCTAAATAATCTATCTCATAGGCGTTATTTATATTGATTTCTCCACTTCTACCTACTATTCTACCTTTTCCTTCTATTGATAAATACCCTTGATCATCTAGACTGGTTTCTCCAGTGGTTAGAAGCATCTGCCCATTTGGTGTATTAACTGTAAAGAAATCACTCTCAGTAGTAATATCTCTACTATTATTTGTTTCAGTTATTGGACCTCTATTAAAATTCAAACTTGTATCTTCAGCAAAAACACCAGGTGTATATTGTTGCAGTGCACTTGGATAAAGACCATCGCTTCCAGCTGCGCTCATTTTATCACTTATTTTAGTTGTTAAAATATTGTTAAAGCTCTGTCCTATTAGCGACTCTTTTTTAAAACCATTTGTTTTGCTATTAGCTATGTTATTAGCTGATATGTCAATTTTATTTTGCAAAAACATTAAAGAACTACTTATACTATCAATACTTCTTGACATTTCTATTCTCCTTTTATATCGGTATTAAGCTGGTTTTCTTAAATTAAATATAAGTTTTCAGGTATTCTCTTAAACTTTCTACTGCTTTTTTTAGTAGTTGTGATACTCTTGATTCTGATATTTTTAAAGCTCTTCCTATATCTTTTAGTCTTAACTCGTCTTTATAATACATAGATATTACATATTGTTCTCTTTCTGGAAGTTCTTTTATAGCTAAAGCTAAATACTTTTGAAGTTCTTGTTCTTCGATTCTTTCTTCAACACTTTCACTCTCTTGTTTAACTCCAATACCATTATCTATCATTTCTTCAAAAGACAATAGATCTGCTCTTGCAATTTGGCTCATTGTTTTATGATACTCATCAGGTGAGATATTCAATTCTTCTGCTATTTCAGCTTCGGTTGGTTCACTCTGATTTCTATTAATTAGATTTTCTCTTGCATTTTTTATTGCTTTTTCTTTTTCTCTTAATCCTCTTGAAACAATATCTTGTTTTCTTATATGGTCTATTATTGCACCTTTAACTCTAAATGATGCATATGTTTCAAATTTAACATTTTTAGTGTGATCATACTTTTGAACTGCATCAATTAATCCTAATACTCCTATTGAATAAAATTCATCTTTTAAGTCAGGATTAAAAGTATGATAAAGTCTCATCTGAATATTTACAATTTTATTAACTAGGTCTAAATACTCTAAAATTAAGACATTCCTATTCTCTTGAGTTCTGTTTTTTGAATATTGTTTCCATAAAGTATCTGTATTCATAAATTTTAATCCCTCTTTATATGTTTATAGACCCAATGATGTTAATCTCGTATCTACTATCTACTTCTAGGACTGATATTACTCCTAGTTCTATATTATTCTGTTTTAGCATTTGATCTACTATTCTTCTTAGTTTTGGAGTAGTTGCTAAAACTGGATTTAATCCTTGATCTGTTGCCATATTATATTCTTCATAAGCCATATTAACAAAGTCTTGCTGGTCTTCATGAGTTAAAATGTTACCACTATTAGATTGTTCTAAATAAGTTTTGGTAAATCTTTGTTCAAGTTCTGGATTAATAATCAATAAATCAAGTCTATTATTAACTGCATACTTCTGGCAGATATCTTTTTTAATACCACGTCTAACGTACTCTACGAGTTCTTCAGTTTCACCAACTGTACGTCCATAATCACCAAGTGTTTGCAGTATTATTGGTAAGTTTTTAATCTTTATTCCATCTTCTAGTAAGTCACAAAGAATAACTTGTAAAGTTCTTAGGTTTATAATATCTGGTATAATGCTTTCTACTAAAGCTGGATACTTCTTCTTTAGTGCATCTACTAATTCTTTTACTTCTTCAAGACCTAATAGTTCATAACTGTTTTCAACTACTACTTTTGAAATGTGTGTAGCTAAAACTGATACAGGATCTACTACTGTATATCCTAGCATTTCTGCTCTATCTGCTTCTTCTGGATCTACCCAAATAGCTGGAATACCATATGCAGGATCTTCTGTTTCTACTCCATCTACTTCTTCAACAACCTCATCCGCTGCCATAGCTAATAAATGATCTGGTAGTATCTCTCCTTTAGCTACTTGGTATCCTCTAACTTTTATCAAATATTCATTAGGCATTATTGAGGGGCTATCTTTTACTCTTATTTTTGGTAAAACAATACCCCACTCTACTACTAATTGCCTTCTAAGCATTACTAACCTATCTAGAAGTTTTCCGCCTTGATTTTTATCTATATATGGAACTAAACTATATCCAAATTCGACCATAATAGGGTCTGTGAAAATATAGTCTGTTATATCGTATTCAGGTTCTTTCTTTGGTGGTGGCATTTGTTCAAGTTTTGCTTCTGCTAAAGCTAATTCTTGCTGTTCTGTATACAATCTATATCCTAAGATTAAAAGTGTTGAACCCACTATAATTAACGGTACTTTTGGAAGTCCTGGTATAAATACCATTAGCATTAAAGTAGCTCCTCCAATAAATAAGACTACATATTGACTAAGTAGTTGTTTAACTATTTCTGAATTTAAATTCTCGGTTGAAGCTTTTCTTGTAAGGATAATTCCTGAAGCAGTTGAGATTAAAAGTGCTGGTATTTGAGATACCAATCCATCCCCTACTGTTGCTAGAGTATATACATTAACAGCTTGTCCTAAACTTTCACCTGCTATTATTACACCAATAACTATTCCACCGATTAAGTTTATGAAAGTAATAATTATACCAGCTATTGCATCACCTTTAACAAACTTACTAGCACCATCCATTGAGCCATAAAAGTCTGCTTCTCTTTGTATTGTAGTTCTTCTATCTAAAGCTTGTTTCTCATTTATAAGACCTGCATTTAGATCTGCATCTATAGCCATTTGTTTTCCAGGCATACTATCAAGAGTAAATCTTGCAGCTACTTCTGATACCCTTTCGGCACCTTTTGTAATAACTACAAATTGAACAATTATTATAATAACAAATATTATTAATCCAACAATTGGATTTCCTGCTATTACAAAGTTTCCAAATGTTCTAATAACATTTCCTGCATTGCCTCGGTTTGTCAAGATCAATCTCGTTGATGAGATATTAAGTGATAACCTCAAAAGAGTAGCTATTAAAACTATCGTTGGAAATGATGATAGTTCTAATGGAGACTTAATATAGATTGTAGTAAGCAGTATTGTTAAAGCAGTTGCTATATTAACAATTAGCAATACGTCTAACAATCCAGTACTTACTGGAATTACTATAAAAAGAACTATAGCGATTATTAAAATTGATATGAAACTATCTCTAAATATTAAGCTAATTGTCTAAACCTCCAATACAACTAATACAGAAAAGTGGAAATGTTATTAAATAGATCTGTTGTAAACTCACTTAAAGTTTGTGCTATCCAAGGAGAAAATACGACAAGTGCTACCATTACAACTACAATTTTTGGTACAAATGCTAATGTTGGTTCATTAATTTGAGTTGTTGCTTGAAATAAAGCAACAATAAAACCACTTATTAATGCTCCAATTAACATTGGTGATGCTATTAATAATACAGTTGTTATAGCTGATCTTAATATATTGGTTATATCTTGTATTCCCATAATTACTCCTTAAGCTATACTTGTCACAAGAGTTTCAAAAATTAGTGTCCACCCATCTACTAATACAAAAAGTAGTATTTTAAATGGTAGGGATATTGTAGTTGGTGGTATCATCATCATACCCATTGACATTAAAACACTTGCTACAATCATATCTACTACAATAAATGGAATAAAAATAATGAAACCCATTGTAAAAGCTTTTTTAAGCTCACTAGTAATAAATGACATCATTAAAGCAGGTGTAGGTATATCATTGACATTATTAGGTACATTTTCAATTTGTGATAGTCTTAGAAAAAAATTAATTGTATCTGGTTCAGTCCTTGCATGTGAAAACATAAATTCTTTCATTGGTCTAAGTGCATTATCAAAAGCAACATCCTGTTCAATCTCTCCAGCTATAAAAGGATCATAAGCTGTTTCAATGACTTGATCTATAACTGGTGTCATTACTAAAAACGTCAATATTAAAGCTATTCCAATAAGCACTTGATTAGGAGGAGTTTGTTGTGTTCCTATACCATTTCTTGTAAACGATAAAACAATTAAGATTCTAGGAAAAACTGTAATTGTTAAAATTATTGCAGGAACAAAAGCTAAAAGCGTCAAAACAACAACTAAGTTTATTATGTCAGCAAAATTATCTTGTTCACCTAAAAATTCTCCAACAATAGAATCAACTGGTTCTGCTAAAGCTGTATTAGTTATTAAAAATAGACAAATTATTACTAATAACGGTGTTACTATTAATTTAGGTTTGTCTTTTATTATATTTTGACAAAACTGTTTTAAAGATGTTTTCATCTTGTTGATAATTAAGCTCATGAAGATCCTCCTGAGATATCTCTCTTATTTCATTAATAGCATTATTAGAAACACCTAATAGTATAATTTTTTCTCCTATTTTTACTATTTCAATCCATTTATCATTTGCTAAGAAGTATTTATCTAATTGTTCAACATATCTACTTCTTTTTCTAAATATTTTATTTGACAAAATATATTTTTTATATAGATATACAAATATGAAAATTATAATGATAAATATTGTTAAATTAACTACAACTTTGGTAGTTGATTCCATAATTATTCCCCTAAATCTTCTTCCTTATTGCTTTTCATTCTACTAATTCTAATTCCATAGCTACCATCAAGAACCAATACTTCTCCTTTAGCTATTTCTTTTCCATTAAGTAAAACATCCACATGGTCCCCTGCAATTGAATCAAGTTTAACCACATCGCCCTCTTTTAAATCAAGAACGTCTTTTGCTTTAATTTTAGTCTTACTTAATTCGACTTTAACATCCATTTCAAGTTTAGGAATAAATTCTATACCTAGACTATTATCAGCAACTTCACTATTTTCGAAATTTTCAAATTCTACTCTATTGACTTCGATTTTTCTATCTTTACCAAGTCTTTTAGCTTTAGTGTTTCTTTCAAGAGATATGTTTTTTTTCATTATTAAATCACCTACTGTGTAATTAATTGTTCAAAATATACTTGTGTAATGTTTTCATATGAAAAACTTTCACTTAATTTAGTAATGATCTTTTGACTTAGAATTTTTTGAAGATCATCTTGATAATACTCTTTTTCTTCCATTGATCTTAAAACTTCTATGATTGCATGTTTTATCTTAAAAGAATTTTCAACCATGTCTTTAAACTCATCTTCATTAGTAATAGTTAATACAACATCGCATTTTACATAACTTCTACTATTCTTAATATTCGTAATTATTGTTCCTTCAATTGGAAACTCAAACACTTCCTCTTCCTTTTCACCCATAAAAGGTAAAGTAATATCTAAAAATTGAGTAGATACAAATCCTAAAACAAATACTAATAAAACTACTACTATCCCTATAATTAATTTCTTATTCATATTAAGCCTCTATTCTTCTCCAATTCTTATAAGTAAAATATCAGTTCTCCTGTTCTTAGCTCGCCCTTCTACAGTCTCATTGGTTGCAATTGGATTATGTTCTCCATAGCCCATAGCAATAAGCTTTCTAGGATCAAATTCTCCTTGATATTTAAAGTAATACAGTACATTTAAAGCTCTTTCTAGTGATAGTTCAAAATTATCTCTAAACTCTTCATTATTAATAGGCAAATTATCAGTATGTCCTTCTAAAATAAGCTTATCTAAAATACCATCATAATCTTTAATTATTTGTGTTAACTCTATCAATGTTTGATTAGCCTGATTATTTATATTTGCTTTAGCAGAGTTAAATAGCAAATTATTTGCTAGTCTAATTCTAATCTCAGTTCCTAACATAGTCACTTCCATATTCAATCCGTTTTCATCATTATATTCTGATAAAGCTAAATATAACTCTCTGAAATCTCTCTTTGCTTTTTCTACTTCGGCATCAGTAGGAGGATTTTCTTCTCTATCATCTTTTTCTCTAGAGTGACCAGTATCTATTACACTATAGTTATCTTCTAAAATTGAACTAGTGCTTTGATCTTCCATAAAAGTTACTTCTCCAGTAAAAGACTCTACAAGCGCTTGCCATTTTACAGCATCTACAGATGAGAATGAAAAAAGCAATACAAAAAAAGCAAGTAAAAGAGTAACCATATCACTATAGGTTACAATCCACTCATCAGGGCCATCATCACCTGGTTTTTTTCTAAATTTCATAACCTAATCTTCTCTCTTTTGAGTTTCCATAAAGGTTTGAAGTTTTTCTTTTATCATCATTGGTGCATCTCCAGCTTGAACTGAAATTATTCCTTCTATAATCATCATCTTATATTTTATTTCTTGATCACTTTTAAATTTCAGCTTTCCTGCTAGGGGTAAAAAAACAACATTAGCTAAAACTGCACCATAAAATGTAGTTATCAATGCTACTGCCATAGCTGGTCCTAAAGTTTCTGGATTATCTAATTGTTGAAGCATTGTGATAAGTCCTATTAAAGTACCTATCATTCCAAATGCTGGTGCATACTTTCCAAGTGTCTTAAGAACACCTTCACCTTCTTCATGCCTTCTCATCATATTTTCTAAATCCATATTTAGTATTTCTTTTATAGTATCTGGATCCATCCCATCTACAACTAGTAAAGCACTCTTTTCTAAAAATGGATTATCTAATTCTCTAACTACCTTTTCTAGTGCTAGTAAACCATTCTTTTTTGCTGTTACAGATAGTTTACCTATCTGTTCTATTGCAGTATCTGTATCGTATTTTTTTTCAATAAATGCGTTCTTAATAACATTTCTTGAGTTCTTTAAAGTAGTTATAGGATAACTTGCAAAACAAGCTGCAAAAGTTCCTCCTATTACTATAAAAATTGATGTCGCATCGAAAAATGTGCCCAATGATCCTTGTATAAGTATTCCAATCATAAGGAGTATAAAACCCGCTACTAAACCTATTATTGTTGATTTATCTGTATTATTATCCATGGTAATTTGACCCCTCTATTACTTCAAAATACTTCTTTTATACTCAATTACTAATCTTGTTACTTCATCAGCACTTTCAACTACAACATAAGTTTTGTCAGTAGTAGTTTTTATTAATGTATGTGGTTTTTCAACTACATTTTCTATAATTTCTGCATTGAGATAAAACTCTTCATCATTTATTTTGGTTAACTTTATCAAGTTGTTCACCCCTCATGTTAAGGATTAAGGCCAAGGTGAATTAACACCTTGGCATTTAAATTTTATCTTTTAATGTTTACTAACTCTTGAAGCATTTCATCTGAAGTTGAAATTACCCTTGAGTTTGCTTGATATCCTCTTTGAGCTACTATCATTTCTGTAAACTCTTTAGCTAGGTCAACATTTGACATTTCAAGTGAGTTAGATTTAACTAATCCTCTTTCTCCACTTCCCGGTTTACCTACTTGTGCTTCTCCTGAGTTAAATGAAGAAACATATGAGTTATTACCAGCTTTTTCAAGTCCTGAAGGATTAATAAAGCTTGCTAAAGCTATTGTAGCAATTGATTGATCTTTACCATTTGAGAAGTTTCCTACAATATTACCATTACCATCAATACCACTTCCAACTAAAGAACCAGACTCATAACCATCTTGGTTACCATTTAAAGAAGTTGGATTAGAATAATATGTGGTCTTTTCTTCATTGAAATTTATATCTGAAGAATCTATTGTAATATCTCTTGCTCCATTTTTAAATTCTATATCTATATCGTTTGTAACTAATTGAGTAGTATTAAAAGTCCCATCATCATTAAATTCAATACTTCCTGTACTTGAAATACTATCTATACCATCACTTGTACTATCAATCGCATAAGTATAACCTCTTTCATCTGGTGCTGTTGTATCTCTATCAAATTGTATTGTAATTACGTGTGATTCACCTAGAGAGTCGTAAATAGTCATATTGTAATCAAATGAATCTTCTTCTGTATTAAAATTACCTTCAAAATTCAGCTCGGATGTTTCCTTTGATTCCATTGAGATATTAGCTAGATTAATAGGCTCTAAAGGTTTTGCATAATCTATTTCACTACTTTTACCTTTATTCCAACCCATTACTTTTTCACCTGAACTAGTAACTAAATTACCTAGAGAGTCAGTAGTGAAATTTCCTGCTCTTGTGTAAGCAGTTCTCATACCGTCACTTACAACAAAATAACCTTGACCATCGATTGCTAAATCATTTGGGTTGTCTGTTGTTTGAATACTTCCTTCTGTGTGGTTAACACTAATACTACCAACTGATACTCCTAAACCTATTTGGGTAGGGTTAGTTCCACCTAAACCGTCATCAGTAGGTTGGGTTGCTCTTTGCATTGTTTGTCCTAGTACTTCTTGAAAGCTTATACTAGATGATTTATATGAAACTGTATTTACATTTGCAATATTATTACCTATTACATCTAATTTCACCTGGTGATTCCTTAAACCTGAAACTCCTGAATACATTGATCTTAACATAGTATCCTCCTATTTATTTTTAGTTGTAGTCCCTCTGTCGGTCAGGACTAAAATAGCCTCTATAAATAGTCCAGCTATTTTATATGTTTATTACTCCATCTACGTTTGTAAAAACTCTATCTTTCATATCTTCCATTGCAGTTATAATTGTTCTTGATTTAATGTTTGCAATATAAACTGCTTTGTCAGTTACTATTAAAGAGTTTCTAATACCTTTCTCACTTGCTTTTCCTATTGCTTCTGAGATTTTTATTAAATCGGATTCATTTAGTTCTATCCCTCTAGAGTTAACACGCTCTTTAGCATGTTTGCTGAAATTCACTTTAGTGTCTAATGTGTTAATCTTTTGATTAAGTAATTGTTCGAAACTACCATTTTTACTTTTACTTTTATTAGTAACTCTTTGTTGGTATTGTAGTTTATCAATAAGACTTTTACTATCTACTCTATTCATTAAAATCAACCTTCAATACATTTTTAGGATCAATTGAATCATTACCTACTTTTAACATCATCACTCCTTCATTTATTGTTATACTATCGACAATACCAGTAGTAACATTTGATGATCCTCCAGTTTTATAACTAATTTGCTTACCTAAATAATTCATAGCTTTGATATTTGCAAAATCTTTAGTTAA
>CAZCFQ010000070.1:0-10267 GCA_964497955.1 uncultured Clostridiaceae bacterium | reverse complement strand
ATTCTTTTCATTAATTCAATTCTATTTTTTTTAGGATTCATACCTAAAACAGAAACTTCACCACTAGTTGGGTGCATTATACCTGATAGTATTTTAATTGTAGTGCTTTTACCTGCACCATTAGCACCTGCATAAGCAACAAATTCTCCTTTTTTTATTTCCAAGGAAATATTGTTCAATGCTTTAACTATTTTAGTTTGGGGTTTAAAAATATTGCTTACTATGTCTTTTATCTTTGATCCCCTTTGCCACTGTTTAAACTCTTTAGTTACATTTTTTATCTTAACGACGGTGTCCTCTGTCTGTATATCTAATTGAACCTTTTTTTCCATAATAATTTAATCCTTTCTTAAACATAAAAGCAGCAATAGTTGCAAAAATAATTGTTATTACAATTAATAAATAGTTTGGTAATGACAGCTCTTCACCCAAAATAATATTTGTAGGGTACCAAGCCGTTAGACCTATTGGTAATACAGTTGTCAATATAATCTGGTTAGTGAAACTCATTCCACTAAGTGGAAATCCCTTCAAACTTCTAAATAATCCTACAGCAGATGTTGAAACTTCTTCGCCTGCAACAGGTGCATAAAAAGCAATGCACGAAACTAAGTAGGAAATACTTAAGATTAAAAAAGTAGAAAGCAATGAAAAAATAATTATTTGACTTACAAAAGCTAAACTAATCAATATATTTAGTTTAGTTGTAGAATATATTATTATCCCAATTCCACAAAAAAGCATACTGCTTCCTGAGAAAGGGATGAATCCTTCTGTCATTAATTGAATCCACAAAGAATTTGGTTGTATCAATCGATGATCCAGTTGACCTCTACCAATAATTCTACTTATATGTGATATATTATTCATGCTAAAAAACATTATTCTAATCCCTTCTATTAGGCTTGCATAGCCTAACATGAAAATAATTTGATGCTTTGTCATTCCACCTATTTCACCAAATCTTTGTGCAAGTAAAAATACTCCAGTTACTGTAGCTAGACTTGAAACTACATCAGCTATTACATTTGCAATAAACAAAGAGATGTTTCTTAAGATCCATACTAGATCAAGCTTTGCATATATCCCCCATAGCTTTATCATGCGTTTTAAATTACCCACCATAAGAAACCATCCTCTCTTTACTTTTAGCAAAAGTATATATTGCTAGTGGCCATAAAACCAAGTTCCAAAACATCTGAAGTGCTATAAGCTCAAAAGCATCACCTTTATCTAATAAAATCAATAATGGTGCACTAGCTAAAGAACCAAAGGGTAATATTTGTAATATTTTACCTATTTGATAAGGAAACAAATCAAAAGGTATTACTGAGCCTGATAAAAATGTAATAAGAGCCATTCTAATAGAATAAGCTGTGTAATTAGCATTTTTAAATCTAATCACAAGAGAAGCAAAAATATAGTCAATTGCAAATCCTAGTGAGATAGATAAAGTTAGACTAATAAGAGAATGACCTATTGATTCTGTAAAATAGCTTAATAATTCTATATTAGTAATAAGTATTGTAGTAAATGTAGGAATTGAAAAGATCACTATTCTAGGAAGCCAAGATCCTATGGTTTCTAAACTAAGGTGCATTAAGACAGGCATTGGTCTTAAGTATCTTGAGATAATAGAGCCTTCCCAAAAAGAAGTAGTTGCAGGCGTTACAACATTAAGTTGTTCAGCTAATATTGCTGCTCCTAAAGAATAGATGAGTAATTCATTAAATGAAAATATTCCTAAATCAGCCCCTTGTTTTGCTAAAGACTCCCAAATTAAAATAAGAAATATTAGTTTGGCTAACTCTAGTAAATATTGTCCTAGGATGTATATTAACCCTCCATCGAATGCTTTTGTTGCAGATAGTTTAATTGTATTTATATATTTATTCATTTTATATCCTTTCAAAAAAAAATTAACCATGGAAATTAATCCATGGCATACTGGTAGTATCATAAAATGATACTACTAAGAATAGCCATGGTTTGTACGCACCCATGGCTATTAGAAGATAATATGTGAAAACACAAATTATTTTACTAAAAAACGCCTATAGATGCTAAAAAAGGGTATACTTCCCCCTTGTTGATTTTTAGCATACTACCTTTACGTTTCATTAATGAAAATGTGTCTTTGAGCTTCATAAGTTTTAACCTTTCAAATTTGTAACAAATTAATTTTATTCACTTTTTGTTATTATGTCAAGGTGTTATAATATGTTTAACAAATGTGTAACAAGATTTAAGGGGTTTTCAATTGATGAACATAGGGATAGATATAGATGGAACATTAACCGTACCTGATTTTTGGATCGAGACTATGAATAAATACTTCAATAAAGATATAAAGTATAATGAAGTTAAAGCATATGATTGGTTAGATATTTATGATATTAACTTTGAAGAGTTTGATAAATTTTATAAAGCGTATGGTCCAAAAATGCATTTTGAAGCAAAATTGAGAGAGGGAGTAAATGAGGTTATTAGTAATTGGAGTAATCATTATAGTCTAAACTATATTACAGCTAGACAGAAATGGTTAGAAGATACGACAAAGAAATGGCTTGATAAGCATAATCTCCCTGGAAGTATTTTTGTCCTTGGCTCACACAATAAATTACCAGTAGCAAAAGATTTAAATTGTCAAATATTTATTGAAGATAACTTAAAGGTAGCTACTAGCTTAGCCTCAGAAGGTATAAATGTTTTTTTGATAGATTGTCCTTATAATAAAGGATCATCTTTGCACGAAAACATTAAAAGAGTATACACATGGACAGAAATTAAAAAAGAAGTAAGCTTTTTAGCAGGGGATTAGAGATATTTGTAGAACTCATTAATGTAATAAAGAAAGGGGTCGTTTGACATGGATATAAAATCTTATATTGATGATCACAAGGAGCTTTTTATTGAGATTAATGACAAAGTGTGGGAGTTTGCAGAGACTAGATTTGAGGAATATAAATCAGCAGAACTGTTGTGTGAAAAACTTAATGAAGCTGGGTTTGAAGTTAAAAAAAGACTAGCGGATATGGAAACAGCTTTCGTTGCTGAGTTTGGCAGTGGTAAGCCTATAATCGGAATTTTAGGTGAATATGACGCTTTGTCTGGCCTGAGTCAGGTAGGCGGTATTTCAGAGAAAAAAGCAATTAAAAAAGGACAACCAGGGCATGGGTGTGGACATAATTGTTTCGCAGCAGCCACTGTTGCAGCTGTAATGGCAATCAAAGAATACCTTATTGATAATGAGATGGAAGGTACTATTAGGTACTATGGATGTCCAGCTGAAGAAGGCGGATCAGGTAAAGCTTATATGGCTAGAGCTGGTTTATTTGATGACCTAGACGTTGCGCTAACTTGGCATCCAAGTGGAGTTAACGCAGTTATGTCAATGAGTAGCTTGGCTAATTATCAGGTTTATTATAGGTTTTATGGTAAGGCATCTCATGCGGCTGGTTCACCTCATTTAGGTAGATCTGCATTAGATGCATTAGAACTAATGAATGTGGGTGTAAACTTTTTAAGAGAGCATGTAATTCAAGAAGCTAGAATGCATTATGCTATAACAAACACAGGTGGAACAGCACCTAATGTAGTTCAAGCTGAAGCAGAAGCTTTATATCTACTTAGAGCACCAGATCTCGATTATGTAAGAGAAATGTATGAGAGAGTTAATGATATTGCAAAGGGTGCGGCTTTAATGACTGGGACAGATCTTGAGATAGTGTTTGATAAAGCTTGCTCTAACATGATTCCAAACCATACTTTAGGAAAAATTTTGCTTAAAAAATTAGAAGATGTTGTCTCTGAAGTAGAGTATAACGAAGAAGAAGTAGAATTTGCAGATGAGATAAAAGAGACTTTCCCAGAAGGATCAGATCCACTTAAGAAGCTAATGGAGCATTTAGAAGGGGAAGATAAACAGGTTGCAAAAGACTTAGAAGGAAAAAGCTTGTGTGACACAGTAATCCCATATATCAAATATGATGCACCAATGTCTGGTTCTACCGATGTAGGAGATGTTAGTTGGGTAGCACCAACAGCACAATTTAGTGCAGTTTGCTATGCTTTAGGAACACCTGGACATAGCTGGCAAAGTGTATCACAAAATAAAACATCAGTTGCACATAAAGGAGTTTTAATTGCAGGAAAAACTCTTGCGTTAACAGTTAAAGAACTGCTAAACAATCAAGAGATTATAGAAGAAGCAAAGAAAGAGTTCAAATTGTCAATGGATGGAAAAACTTATGAAAGTCCTATCCCAATGGATGTAAAACCAGCTATACATCGATAGACTTTAACTTATTTTAAACTTAGCACTACTTTTTTATTAAGGTAGTGCTTTTTTTTAATAAACATTTGTACTTTTTGTGTATTAAAGGAATAAATGTTTTGATATAATTTAAATACAAGTATATTTGATTGGAGGCGCGTAAAAATGTCTCAGCAACCTAAAAGACCCGAGTCTTTACTACAATTTTTGCTTATGATGATAAAGGGCTTTATTAAAGGTTTACCTAAGATGATAGTAAGAAATATTGTCAAAATTGTTATAGTAACTGTTTTGATATTAGTAATTCATACTTACTTACTAGTAGATCTAAATGAAGGCTTTTGGTATGACCAGTTTAATAAACTTTCAGGCATGATTAACGTAAAGGATGCAGAAACAGGCGCAATTACTTTTTGGGCAGTGGCGATGATGTTATTAACTCAACTTTGGCGAAAAAGCAGATCAAAAGGATTATTTAAAACACTAGGTGAAGTTGTATCACTACCAGTTTGGCTTGGTAGCTGTATAAGAGATGCAGGAAAAGCAAGATTCATTGCTTTATCAGTAGGAGCAGCTATAGCCATACTATTATCCATTTTCATTACAAGTAACTGGACTATTTTAGTATTAGCAGTTATGTCAGCTTTCTCTTTCTCTGCAAGAGCACATAGCCTATTGATGATAGCTGTAAATTTAGCTATATCAGATTTTTCTAAAGTATTTAGAAAAGGCAAAAAACGAACCCCTTCACTTGCAACATCTTCATTAGTTGTTGGAGGAATTGCTATAGGCTTTGTCGTTTCTTTATTCTTACCAGATATTTTCTTTTTGCAGATAGGATTAGTTTTGTTATTATTAGTTTTATCTTTTTTACAAGCAAAAAACTTTATATCACCTTCAACTGCAGCGGGAGTTTTAATATTTTCAGGAATACAGCTAATATTAATGAAATATAATATTGCTTTTGCTGATGATGGCGGATTATCTGAAGCAGGTGGAACATGGAGTTCTTGGGTAGGAAGTCCAGGAGCTGGAGAAGCAGTGCAAATGGGAGCAACCCCTGCAGCAGCTGGTGCAGGTGGAGCTTTAGTGGGAACTTTTACAGGAGATTTTATTGATGAAGTAGATTATGAATGGACTGATGAAGATCCTTATCCAGAGGAAGATATCATAACTCCACCAGATGAACCACTTATTGATGATGAAGGTGAGTTTGATGATATATTGGATGAACTAGATCTTGATGGCTTAAGCGAAGAAGAAATCCAAAACATATTAGATGAAATCCAAGATGGTATTTTTGATCCATTAGGACCAAATCCTTTTGATAGTATTGAAGACGCTATTTCTGATCTATTAGATACTGATATGTTTGATGGACTTAAAGATCTATTTACAGGTACAGGTGGACAGGATTTACCTCCTGGAAAACAAGCTCCTGGATATGCAGATTGGGTAAAAGAAATTTTAAGTTCAGGATATATACAAGGGGCATTGAATAGTTCAGCAAGTAAGACGTTTAAAGACACTTTTGGACAACTTCATGAATTATATAACAGCAATCTTGATGGCACAGCTTTGGGTGACTTAATTAAGTCAGATATTTTTGATGATATTTCTAAAGCTACCAAGTTTAAAAACTGGGCCAATACTATGGACTCAACACTTAAATATGCAGGAGGATTCTTTGATGCTCTAGACTGGTATGGTAAAGGAGAGGGAGTTTTTGATTCGGCAGTTAAGGGTTTTGGTAATGCAGAACTAATGGCTTGGATTGGAAAGAAAAACCCTGGTCTTGCTGTAATGGAACTAGTTAACTTTGTAGGATTTGGTGGAACTGATGCAGCTAATTGTATTAGCCCGACAAAAACTATTACAGGCACTACAAATTATATTTATGATATGTTTACAGAAGATCCAAGTGTGTTAGCTGATAGGTTAAAAAATGGAGATTATGGACCAAATGTTAAGAACTTTGTCGAAGCTGGAAGCATAGCAAAGGATGCTATAGAAGACCCAGAGGAATTTAAAAATGCTTGGGGTGAGTTTGTTACTGTTGATGAAAAAGGAGACTCTTTTGATGACATGTACAAATCAAGTGAAGATTTATGGAAAGTTCCAGAGGATACTTGGAAATATTCGCCTAGAAGATTCTTTAGCTGGGCTGGTGAAAAAGCAACTAATTCTGTAATAGCTGTTGGAGAAGGAGCAGCACATACAGGTGGTTGGTTTGGTAAAGTTACTTCTGGCTGGTTCTAAAGGGGGATATACAAATGCCATTATTTACATTTGATCACTATCAATTGACACAGTTATCATTAGCGTCTAGAAGTGACCCAAACGAAATGTCACCGATTATGAAGATTAATATAGCAGCAGCAGCACAAGAAAACAGGGAAAAAATGCAAGAATCTTTAGAAGATTTAATTCGTTTAAGCTTGATAGATAGAGTTGAAGGAAAGACTGTATTAGCTAAAGAGTTAGAACCTGCATTTCTTATGATTCATAGGCCAGAAAAAGTTTGGAAATTCTTTCGCGAAAGTTTAGTAGATTCAGGCGAAGAAAACTTTTGTTGGTTAGCTGGAGCAGGTGTTCAGATTACTGTTGGACCAGCATTTTTACATCATGTTGTTAAGTATCCATATACAAAAGAAATGGTTAAAGATTGGTTTGTGGATGAGTTTGCAAAAGATTTATCTGTACCAAAGACTGGATTTAATGAGGTAAGAATACTGCTTGAAGATAACGAAGTCTTGATTTTATCAATGATGCAAGTCTTATATAAGCACAGAGTTGCTGGTGATAAAAAGATTGAAGATAAAAAGATTGATATAAGAGAGTTAATAAACTTCAATAACTGGGAGGACTTACCTTTATCAGTTAGAGAAGGCAATTTCCAGTATTTAAGGACTCATTTAAGGAACTCAGAAATGACACTGAAGTCATTAGCAGGTCTTAAGTTAAAAAACTTGATAGATATTAATGATCAAAAAATTCAATTTTCTTTATTAGCACAAGAGATTTTTGATCCAGGCAAACAAGTAGATTACATTCAATTTAGTGTTTTTGATGAAGACAATCCAAAAATAGCTTCAATTAATGTAGTTAATAGAGGCTATGCTATTCAAAGACCTTGGGGAGAAAAGTCTGCTATTGCATTAGATTTATTGCCTGCAAATACTTCAAAAGAAAAGCTTTATAATATGTTAATGACTGAACCTATGGATGACAAAAGAAAAGAAAAAAAGAAAACTACTAGAAAGAAAAAAGAAGTTAAGAGTGAATCTAAGTTTTGTCCAAGTTGTGGAAATAAACTAGATATAGATGCAAAGTTTTGTAACAACTGTGGTTATAAGTTTATTAAAGAGGAGAAGAAGGTGTTTTGTAAAAGTTGTGGGGCTGAGTTAACGCCTGACACTGTATTTTGCCCAAATTGTGGCACTAGGAGGGAATAATGAAGAAAATTTTATTAGGTGTTTTATTAATAAGTTTAATAGTTTTTTTTGGATGTGAAGAAGCTGTAGTAGATGACAACGAAGGTGGAGTTGAAGAAACAAAGGAAGTAGTTGTTTATACTGCAGTAGATCAAAATTATGCTGAAATTGTTTTGGAAAAATTTACAGAAGATACAGGAATAGAGGTATTACCTGTTTTTGATGTGGAGGCTTCTAAGACTACAGGACTTATTAATAGACTCATTGCAGAAAAAGATAATGCAACAGCAGATATATTTTGGAATAATGAGATCTCACAAACTCTTTCGCTTAAAGAACAAGGGGTTTTGACATCTTATCAATCACCTTCTGCTAGTGATATTCCTGATAATTATAAAGATCCAGAAGGATACTGGACTGCCTTTGGCGGCAGAGCAAGATGTATTATTATAAACACAGATTTAGTTGATGAAGAGAACTACCCAAGTAGTATTATGGATTTATTCGCTGATCAATATCCAGCAGAGAGTATTGCTATTGCAAGGCCACTCTTTGGAACTACTCTCACACAAGCCTCAGCTTTATTCTCATACTGGGGTAGTGATGAAGCTACTGATTTTTACCAAAGAATATTAGATCGTGGTGTCACAGTAGTTGAAGGTAATTCTGTTGTTAAAGATCAGGTTGCGCAAGGAAATTTAATGTGGGGTTTAACTGATACAGATGATGCCATTGTTGCAATAAAAGATGGTTATCCAGTCAAAGTTATAATTCCAGATCAAAAAGAGGATGGATTAGGCACATTAGTTATACCAAATGCTGTCTCTATGATAGAAGGAGCTCCTAATGAAGAAGCTGCAAAGGCATTTGTTGATTGGTTATTATTACCTGAACAGGAGAAGTTTTTAATTGAGATTGGTTGGACTCAAGTTGCAGTTAGAAATGTTGATGCAAATAGCCTAATTCCAATTGATAATTTAAAGACTATGCCAGTAACTTTTGATGAGATATTTGAAGGGTTACAACAAGCAGAACAAACATTAAGAGATCTTTATCTAAATTAAAATGGTCTATAAAAATCTGATAGGTCAAAAGAGATACATTTTTATATTAGTAGCTTTAATAATAATTATTTATCCATTAATAGCACTGCTGCTTCAGTCATTTGAAAGTGGCAGCAGTGCATTTTCTTTTATAAGAAATCAAAGAGTAATTGATTTATTTTTCAAGACATTATTCTGGGCACTAGGAGTAAGTATAGTTACTACCTTAATTGCAACTTGTGCAGCAAGTTATTTGTGGATAAAAGAAAAAAGTAGTAGTATAATGGTTTTTTCATTTTTACTCTTAGGTTTTTTAATTCCACCGTTTGTTCATTCAGCTACTTGGAATCAAATACTAATAAACTTCTTTGGGTTTTCGTATAAGGCAATTGCATCAATGGGGGTAGCTGGCTGGGTTCAACTTAGTTGCTATATAGCATTTGCGACAGGCATTATTTTACTTGCCTTATCAAAAATTAATAAACAAGAAGTAGCAGTTGCAAAAATATATAGAAGTGATTTAGTTATATTTAAAAGAGTGGTTTTACCAAGCATAAAACCAATTATTATAATTGTTTTTGGACTTATATTTATGCTATCTTTTTCAGATTATACAGTTCCATCTTTATTTGCACAAAGTGTTTATTCACTTGAAATAATGGCAGAATTTAATAGTTCATATAGTGTAACTAAAGCAATGAACTTATCAATCCCTTTATTAATTGTACAAATAATAGCTTTTGCTTTTATTTTAACTCAAATTAAAAAAGGAATGTATCAAAAGGATAAGGCATACAATTATTCAATAAGTATTAATCTGCCATTTTTAGTTAAAGGTGTTTTTCTTGTTGGATTTATAATGGTATTGTCATCGATAATTCTACCAATAGTAGTTCTTATGTTTAATCAAGAAACATTAACCATTTTACCTCAAGCTCTTAAAGCTTCAAAAGATGAGTTATTTAGCAGTCTGCGAATTAATCTATTATCAGCTATTTCGGTTATGATATTTATCTTACCATTTAGCTTATCAATTCTTGCTTTTAAGAAGAGCAAATTTTTAGTGATACTTTTTGTTATACCTCTTATTGTACCCTCATCACTAATTGGAGTTTCTTTGATCAATGGGTTTTTAGGTGTAGTTCCAAAAGATATTTATAATAGCATTTTTATGCCAATAATGGCAATATGGCAAAAAAGCATGCCATTTGTGCTTTTAATAAATCTAGCTAGTTTAGAATTCTTGTCAAAAAAATACATAGAGCCAGCTCTCTTACTATCAAGTAACAAGAAAACATTTATTAAAGTATTATTACCGTTATATTTACCTACTATAATTGCTAGCTTTGTAATCACATTTATTATGGGCTTTAACGAGTTAAGTGCTACTTTATTAGTAGTACCACCTGGACAATCTACTTTAGCTATTAAAATATATAATTACCTCCATTACGGGGCATCAGATTATGTTAATGCATTATGTTTGTTTGTTTTAGGTATGGCAGCTTTATCAG
>CAZCFQ010000069.1:0-10354 GCA_964497955.1 uncultured Clostridiaceae bacterium | reverse complement strand
ATGGGCATACATTAGAAAATAGTATTGCAGAAATAAAGAAAGTTTCAGTCAACGATTCAGATCAATATATAACTGTCCGTGGTCATGACAAGAATAATCCTGTTATTTTATTCTTAGCAGGAGGACCAGGGGGTACTCAATTAGCCGCTACTAGAGATGTTTTAAGTGATTTAGAAAAAAACTTTGTAGTAGTCAATTGGGATCAACCTGGTTCTGCAAAATCATTTAGTGCTGTTCCAATTAATCAATTATCTCCAGAAAGGTATATTAAAGACGCTCACAAACTAACACAGTATCTTAAAGAAAGATTTAATCAAGATAAAATATATATTGTGGGACAATCATGGGGAAGCGCACTAGGCATCTGGCTTGCAGAAAAATATCCAGAAGATTATCATGCCTATATTGGATCAGGGCAAATGGTTTCTTTCTTAGATACTGAGATAGATTGCTATAATAGAGCACTCAGGATAGCTAAAGAAAATGGTGATCAAGAAACTGTAGACAAGCTAAAAGCCCAAGGAGAACCACCTTATGATAGTAATGTAGCATTACAATCAGCTACCTATTTGACTTACTTATTTCAAGACATGGCAAGCAATCCCAATATTCATCATACTAGTCACAATACTTTTAAAGACATTGCTGGACCTGAATATGGTTTATTAGATAAAGTGAACTATTTTAGAGCATTAATTAAAACATTTGATCATGTTTATCCACAACTGTATAACATTGATTTAAGAAATTCTGCTATAGAATTTGAAATCCCTATATATATTCTTCATGGAAGATATGACGTGAATGCTCCAACTAGTTTTGTCATTGATTACTTTAATTCTATAGAATCTCCTAAAAAAGAGTTAGTTTGGTTTGAGCATTCTGGTCATGATAATTGGATTGATGAAAGTAAACTATTCATTGAAGAAATAATACGTATAAATAAAGATATTAATTAGTATTTACTAGTTTTGAAATGTAGTTCCTATTAAAAACATAAATAAGTCAATCTTTAGTTATATCTAATGATTGACTTATTATTTTACCTTATTTAAGTTATACTTATTAATTAAATAAATTTCTTTTTTGAAAGTTTCTCTTCATACATCTTTTCATCTGCTTTTCTCATTAACAAATCATATGTTTCATTTTGTTTTTCTTTTTTTGCATACCCAATAGATGCATTCAAAAAAACACTACCTTTAGAATTCTTGCTATTATCCTCTTCTATAGCTTCATTAATTCTGTTTTTTAATAATTTTGCAGATTCTTCATCGTAGTTATGAATTATTGCTAAAAACTCATCTCCCCCGATTCTTGCTACAATATCTTCATCTCTAAAATTACTTTTGAGCACTTCTGCAAATCTTTTTATTAGATCATCTCCATAAGAATGTCCATAATTATCATTTACATACTTAAGGCTATCTATATCAAACATGAAAACTATGCTTTCATCACTAGCTTGTTTATCAAGCATTTCATTTATAAAGGTTCGATTATTAAGTCCAGTCATTGAATCATGATAACTTAAATACTTCAATTCTCTTTCTGATTTAACAATTTGTTGATATTGCTCATTGTTTTGTAAAACTAATCCACAGAAATTACTTATCTCTATTGCTAAGTTTAAATATCTATCAATATATTTCGGAAAAACAAAATCACTTACATCTAAAACCCCATATAAAATGTTATTCCACTCTATTTTTATACAGAATCTATTTTGATCTTTGAATGTAACATATTTTTCTGCACTTTCTAAAAGACTCTTAATCTCTTTGGGCTTATTTTTGGCATTAATATCCCAAAAGTTAAATTCTTGTGCCCCTAATACAATTAGAAAAAGCTCTTTAACCTTACCAATAATATCTCGCTTGCTTCTAAAACTAGATATTCTTCCAAGCATATCAAACACTGCAGAAAACTCAGCACATTTGCTCTGGAGTTCATTAATAGTTTTCTGATTATTTTTACTAGCTTTCTTTATCTTCCATTCAAATAGTTTGCTTTTTAGCATCATCTTTATCTGATCTAATTCTATAGGTATTATCAAATATGGTAAATCTATATAACTAGATAGTTCTTTAAGATCTTTTTCTGCATGAATATCTAACTTGGAATCTAGAAAAACAAGTTGCTTACAGGTCTCATTAAAGAACTGTTTTGCTAAACTATTATTGAATCCCATTGTTTTTAAATGCTGCTTCCAACTTCTTAGCCAAGAAGTTGTTAAAACATAACTACCATTTCTTATTAAATAGTCTAAAAACTCATCACAGGTTAAAGTGCTTTGACAGTATTTAGTTTCAATTAATTCTAGCTTTTCATTGTCGTTGATTAGTTCAATTACCTTACAAGTCTTATTACATATTAATACACTACCTTCAGGTGCATCTTGAAAAATTGACTTTATTTCTTCCTTTTTCTTTTTTTCAACACAAATAGCGGGAAAAGTTATTAGGTCTATCTCTACAAAACCTTCATCTTTTACTGTCTTTTTATACTCAGGATATATGTTCTCACATATATATATTTGAAGCTTATCCATCATTTATTGACCTTTATTGGGTATTTTCCATACTCTATTACAGTTTGGGTAATCTCAAGCAAAATATCTTCTGGAACCTGCCATGGTATTTCACCGTGATTATCAGAAATAATTAGTCCCCCATCTTTAGCTCCAAAATCTATAAGTTTCTTTACTTCACTTTGTGCCTTTTGCTTACTCCAAGAAGCCATTTCCAATCCATTTAGATTTCCTAGTAAACAGATTTTATCCTTTGCTTTCTCTTTTATTTTAGTTATATTATCTTCTGAACTAAAACCTATAACTGCTGAACCTGTACTTGCTATATCATCAACTACAGAAAGCGCTCTACCTGATGCTAAGTGAGTAGCAACTGCTCCATTAATCTTACTAATAGTGTTCTTAGCAATTTTGTAACCAGTTTGCAGATATTTTTCTCTTTCTATTATTGTAGGTGAGGCTAGTGGATCAAAGTAACAAATTGCAGTTGCTCCTGATTTTAACTGTGCATTTGCCCAATTTATACAAAACTCTTGATTGATTTGCATTAATAGATTAAACTCTTCCTTCCTAAAATACATTAACTCAAGATATTTCTCAAACCCCATCTGCATTACAGGTAAAGAAAACGGAGACATAACTACTCCAATTATCGGTATTTCATCTCCACCAATTCTTTTTAAAGATCTTGTAGTCTCAAGCACTTTTTGTAAACCCTTAGAGTTTTCTATTTTTGGTATATCAAGTTCTTTAATCTCATTAATTTCTCTTATTAAAGGCTCTCCAGAGTTAGGTGGTCCTTCTTTAATATAAACTACTTCTCCTCCAAATGCTTCAATTTCTATTGGTGCATAATAAAAAGTATAAAAGCAGTCATTACTATATTTTTCTCTCATTAAAACTTGTGCTTTTACTACATTTTCTGGCTTTTTGAAATATTTTTCTATGGAAAGATTTAATTCTTTTGCACCGTAGTGAGAAAGCAAATGAAAAATAGGGATTCTATCTGGCTCTTTATGACTAATTGCTGCCATAACGCGTTCCATAGAGTTCATTATTATACCCCCCCTTTTATAAATTGATCTATAATACCTTGTACAATTACTCCATTTATACCATCTGCATCAGCACTGACTGATTTCCAAAGATTCTTATCTAGTCTAAAAGGTGCTCCTCCAACAATAATCTTTGTATTCAAATTTCTATCTCTAATCTCTTCAACCACTTCTCTGACTTTCATTGCAGAAGGCAGCATTAAAGTAGATATCAAAAGTATTTTAGTTTTATTCTTAATAACCTTTTCAATTACTTCATCCACACTCAATCCATAACCAAAATCTAAAATGTTATAACCACTCGCTCTAAGAGTAGAAGATACAATTTTCTTTCCCAAAGCATGATAATCTTGTAATACACAGATAGCTATATTAAAATCTAATGTATTATTTTTTGAATCCATAGGTAAAAATCGGTCAACAATTTTCTCACAAATAGAGCCTGCCATGTAAACTTGTGACAGTGAAAATTCTCCATCCTCCCAACCTTTGCCAATATTCTCTAAAGCTTTTACAATTACTTCCTCAACTACTTCAAACTTATTATGCTTATCAAAAACATTTTCTAATACTTCTCTAGCTTTTATTCTATTGATCTCTAGTAAAGCTGTTTGAAAATCATTAATAGAAGAGCTTATATTACTCATATCATTTGCCATCCTTTCCTATGCTTGTAGAGCTATTAAATATATAATCATGCTAATGTAGTCGATTCTTTTTTTTAAAATATTAGAAAACACCAATATATATATCGTCTTTATAATGAAAAATTCCATGATTTTACCTTTTTTTTATCTAAAACTTATACTTTAACCAATTTATCTTTTTAGCATCATAAAACTATATTATGTTCATTGATTTAGCTAAAACTTACTATTTTTGTAAATAATCTTTATAATTAGACTTCAAACTATAGTTTACAAATTTCTAATTTAATAATAATATAAAATTTATAAATAAGATATCATTTATAAAGAAAACTGATGAGATAAATAAATGATTCTTTTAGTCACTTGATTGATGACAAAAATTATATAATAAAGAAGGTTTTTATATGAAAAAGTATAATTATGTAAAGCAGTATGTAAGTAATAATGAATTATTGAACAGCTATCACGATTTTACTCAACAAATATTTTCTTTTGATTTATCTACTTGGAAAGAAAAAGGATATTGGGGAAATAACTATATCCCTCATTCTTTTGTTTTGAATGGAAAAGTAATTGCTAATATATCCGCTTGTATTATGAATATCCAGCTTAAAGGTAATCACTTAAAATCTATACAGCTAGGTTCAGTAGGAGTATTAGAAGATTTTAGAGGGAATGGATTTGCTAGAATTTTAATGGAAAAAGTCAAAGAAGAGTACAAAGATTTTCCTCTAATTTTCTTATTTGCAAGTGAAGATGTTTCTAAGTTTTATACAAAGCTTGGTTTTAAAAGAGTTGATGAAATAACTCCTTTTTTTAAAGTGGAAAATGATAATTCTTATAGAATAGCTGAAAAACTCTCTTTAGAATCAAATATTTTGAAAGAACTAGTCCAAGCTAAAGCAAACTATTCTTCAATTTTGGACGCAAGAAATAATCCAGATATATACTGGTTTCATTTATTATATAGGTATAAAAATGATATTTATTACATTAAAGAGTATAATACCATATTCATAGCTAAATATAATAATAATCTAGTTAAGCTATATGATATTTTGACTGATAGAGATATTTCTTTTAATGATATTATAAATTATATTGCAAAAAAGGATTCAAAATTAGTTGAGTTTTATTTCACTCCAGATTGGCTAAAAATAAATTACAGTACTAAACCATATAATAAGAATGCTTTATATGTCTATGGGCCTTTATCAGATATGATTAAAGGAAATAGATTCCCTACTACTAGTTCTACTTAACTATAAAAGAATAGATTTAGCAACTAATGCTAAATCTATTCTTTTATAGTAATCTATTCTAAGCTCTTTTTTCTAGTAGAAAATAAAATTGACCTTTATCACCTACTGACTCCTTTAATAGTAGAAGATTATTGTCAAGAAATACTTCTTTATAAAAATCAACATCTCTTCTACAACCTTTAAGTCCTACCCCATAACCAGTTTCTATCAAACTATTTTCTAGCTTTACTTTCAATTGTGCTATAAAAACATCTTCTTGCACTTCACTTTTTGAAGGAATTTCGATACCCCATATTTCAATTTTACCCTTAGGCTTTAATACTCTCTTAGATTCTTCAATTACCTTAGAAATAATATCGTCATCCATATACATTAATGAGAAAAAAATAGTTACTTTATCAAATTGATTATCTATAAAAGAAAGGTCTGCAGCATCCATTACTATTTTTAATGACTTTTCATCTGCAATTTCTATAAGTTCATCTTCTCTAAGATCAATCGCCACAACTTTATCTCCATATAACTTTGAAATTATACCTTCTCCACCACCACCTATATCTAAAATACGATATTTTGTATCATAATTAACTGCTTGTAAAAATATCTCTATTTGAGATGTTTCTATTGCATTCATATTAAACCCCTTACTTCTTGTTTTAAGATAAAACTATTAAACTTTTTTGTCAAATATATAACACTTTAGACTATTAAAATACTTTTAGTATACTAGTTCAGATAATTGAATTCTATGTAAGTTCCCATCATTATTAGAAATAAACGTTACTTTATAACTTCCTGTATAATAACTTAGAAGGATTGTTCCATCTTCATAAAAACTTTCTTCACCTTGATTACTAATTGTATCTTCTCTATCAGGTGTTCCTAGGACTTCTTTAACTTGATCCATTTTAGTCCCAATTTCTACACCATACATTTTATTTGACCCGTGATAAAGAATATCAGCAATATCTCCTTCTGACTTGTTTTCAATACCAAGTCCATAAAAAATAAAAGTGTAATTGTCATATGCTAAAAAGGATCCGCCCATGAATCCACCCTGATCTCTAATCTTACTCATTTTATTAATAACAGCATCTTTATTCTCATCTACTAAAATGTTTAAATCATCAAAATGCCCATCATAAGCATTAATTAAATGTGCTCGTCTAATATTTTCGTTAAGATGATCCTCATCAATACAATACCAGCCAGCAATCCAACCTTCTAAATTATCAACTGCAACTTTATACCACTTAAAATTTGACTCATCTATTTTTGTTTCCAATATAACTAAGGAATCCTCTTCACTAACAGTGCCGATCACTTCACCAGATAATCCAGCTTGATCTCTCACATTAAGAACACTTGCTAAAACAATTACTCTTGACTCATTATTTGAACCATTATCCATAGGATCGTTTTGTTCAGTCTCTTCTCCTTGGCCTACCCCAGTGTTATCTGGATCCTCTGTTTGCACTTCTTGACTGCATCCACTAATTACAAGCAATAATATAACTACTAATACTAATAAATTTCTTTTCATAGTAATCCTCCATTGATTTATACTTTATTATTTAGAATAGAATCTTTATAAAATTATTCAGCTTACCAGTCCCCCAATCTACATTCATAAGTGTTATTCTTTTCAATATAAACAAAAAAAGAGAATTATCAAAAATCGCAACACTGTCTATAATGATAATATAGAAAAGATGATTTGGATATGGTGAAATATATAATACTCAATTTTTAAAGTATTTTTAACCTTATAAAAAATACTCCCTTTATAATAAACAGTTTAGCTGTCTAATATAAAGGGAAATTATTCTACATTAAATTTTTAAATTCTATTTTGTAGGATCTTCTCCTTTAATAAATGCATATATATCATCTGTAACTGCTTGTATATTATCTTCACCTAAATAAGTCATATGCCCTGCTCCATATCCTTTAACAAAAACTCTATCTCTAGGCAAATCAGAGTGGTCTAGAGTATAGTATAAAATACCGATTTGGGTACATATATCATACCAGCCGTTTACAAAGAAAGTTTTCATTGTAGGCGTTCTACGCATTGCTGCACTTAAACTCTCAGAAGTATTTTGTCCCTTAATATCATTGTTCCACTTGCTCCACAAAGAATGTGAATTAACAAAATTTCTATCCCAGTTTTTTATACCCAACAATGGGAAAACTTCGCCACACAATACGGATTGGAAGAATGGATTGTACTTACCAACAGTTCCATCATCACGAGGACCCCATTTATCTTCACTCAAACCAGAAGCATGAATTGGTCGGGTAATTCTACCATCTAATCGAGAAACAGCATAATTTTTTTCCTTAGTTACATCACTTCTATATTCGACAGCTTCTAATACTAATTCTCTTTTTTCTAAATATTCTTTAGAAACACCAGTATAATACATGATTTTTTTCATAATCTCTTCTCTAGCTTCACCTTGTAAAGTATTACCTTTATACAATGCTTGAAGGTAATCCGTGTCAGCAAACTCTTTTGCTTCTGCTACAAATTCTTCTACTGTTTGATCTGAAGGATTATTGTGATACCAATTAACTGCTGCTAAAGTAGGAAAAGCTAAAACTGCTGGATATACAGGTGGCTTATCTCCAAAGTGTTTACCCATGGTTACAGTATTACCAATCATTACAATACCATCAAATGTAACACTATAAGCACGATCTGATCCTGATAGAGAACCCATTCCAGCTACTGTACTAGCTCTAGTACATCCATAGCTCTCACCAATTAGATACTTTGGACTCTGCCAACGATTATATCGTGCTAACCAAGATTGAATAAATGTTAGAATAGCTTCAGCATCAGGTTCAATTCCATAGAATAGATCCTTCTTAGATTCATCAATTAAGCGTCCGAAGCCTGTTCCAACAGGATCTATCAAAACTAGATCAGCAATATCTAATAAACATTGTGCATTATCTACAGAATCGTAAGGTGGTAAAGGAATGCCATCTGCATCAACATCTTGTCCATATTTGACTCTCTTTGTACCTAAAAATCCTACATGGACCATCATAGAGGATGTTCCTGGCCCACCATTAAACCCAAAGATAACTGGTCTTGATTTAGTATCTTCTACGTCTGATCTAAAGTATGAGTATGAAAAAATTGAAGCAATTGGTTCTCCCTCATCATCATAAAATACGTTATCCTCACTAACAGTATGATAAGGTATTTCTTTACCGCGTAAGGTAATGCTTCCTTCCCCAGTAAATCGAGAAGGTTTAAAAATATCAGTCTTTAACAAAATAGTTCCCTCCTAAAATTTCTATCTTTTACAAACATATTGTATCATAAATATCTTACTACAGCTAACATACTGTAATTAGCATATTAAATATGTAGCCTCACTCTTGATCAAGTTCTATTACTGATCAGAAAAGTCAATATGATAAAATTTCATACAATTAATAATGCCGTGGTTTACTCAAAAAATACTAACCAACTACTTTGTTCCGCCCTGTTTCTTTAGCTTTATAAAGATTTCTATCAGCTAAATCTATGATTTCATTAGTATTTAAATCTTCTTCAAAACAAGTAAATACTCCAAAGCTTGCTGTTATCCTTATCTTATTATTATTAAAGATTAAGTTTGCAACCTCTATATGCTCCCTCATTCTTTCGGCTACTAGTTCAGCTTCATCTATATTTGTATCAACTAAGCAAATAACAAACTCTTCTCCACCAAATCTAGCAACAAAATCTCTTTCTTCTCTTATATTTGATTTTAATATTTTAGCAAACTCTTCTAATACATAATCACCTGCGATATGGCCAAAAGTATCGTTTACTTTTTTAAAGAAATCTATGTCTGCAATTATGACTGATAATGGTTTACCATTTAACTTTGACTGCATTAATATGTTAGGTAACTTTTCATTAATATATCTTTTATTGTAAGTGCCTGTTAGCTCATCTTTAACTGCTGCTAAATTAGCTTGTTCTAGAATCTTTTTAATAACGATACCCTCTTGCATTTCTTCATCATTTAAAACCATACTACTTGTTATGTCTTTAAGAAGTTCGACTACCAGTATTTCTCCTTCAATGTTTACTGGTATAGCTGTTACGGTCATTATCTCTTTAGTAGAAGACTCAATCTTCATAAAAGTTTCCATCTCATTATATGCTCTCATAGAAATACAGTTAGAACATATTTCACCATTTTCCCAAAAGTCATAACATGATTCTTTTTGGCTAATATGATCTAATCCTTCTTTTTTTCTTATAAAGATAACTTCTTTTGTATTTGGGTCAACTACTCTAGTAATATCATACATCTTATCAAAAGTAGTTAATCTGTGGATTAACTCATCAAAATCACTTAATTTTATATTTATACTCATTTATACCCTCCTTGTTTTAAAGTATTTATCATTAGATTGCTATTACTCAAGATTATAGAAAGAAATAATTTAGTATATAGAATTATATATATTATATCTTTATTTAGGTGAAATTTCTATGGAATCTACATTTTTATCAACATGCAAAGATCTTATACCAGTATAGTTTTACTTTTTAAATTATACACAAAAAGAAAAATGCAATTTTCATTTTTTTGCAAACTGAGTATATACTTTTGGATCGTTGGAATAAACATACAAAATTTTAATTTAAAAATTATTTTGATCTTTATTTGATGGTTTTCAATCCAGTAATAATCATCTTCTGGATGCATATTAGTACTTTCAGCCATATAAAAGTCACTTAAATGCTCTTCAAATAGCTAAGAATAATGCTAAATATAATATTTTAACTAATTTTCAAGTTAGTAATATAGTGTTTTACCAACTATAGAGCATGTTGATACG
>CAZCFQ010000068.1:0-10492 GCA_964497955.1 uncultured Clostridiaceae bacterium | reverse complement strand
ATAAGTTACAAAAATTAATTAATCAAAGAGAGCAATTGCTAAAAAAACATAATTTACCCTTAGATATAGATAAACCTGATTATGATTGTGCTTATTGTGAAGATACTGGATATATTGAAATAGTAGATCAAGAAGCTAGTAAAGAATATAGTTATAAAATTACAAGACTAGAAAAGTGCGAGTGCTTAGAGGATGCTGAAAAACAACATAAGCTTAATAGATTGTTTAGAACAGCACATCTAACCACTACTATGCATAAGCAAACTTTTGAAAATTTTAGGTTAGAATATTATAGTAATATAGCTATGAAAAATGGTTATACCTATAGGCGGATAATGAAGCACAATAGAAATATTGCAAAAGAATTTGTTTTAGGAATAATAAATAATGAAAACCAAGCAAAAGGTTTATATTTGCAAGGGGATCCAGGTGTGGGTAAAACATTTTTGTGTTCTGCTGTAGCAAATGAGTTAATAAAAAACCAAGTACCTGTTTTGTATTTACCTTTTGTTGATTTTTTATATCAACTGAGAGATACCTTTGGTAATAAAGAAGAAAAAATGGATCAGCTCATTGGAGCAGCTAAAGATGTAGATGTATTGATTCTTGATGATTTAGGTGCGGAAAATATCAGTGATTTTTCCCAAGAAATACTTTTTACTTTGTTAAATGCCAGAACTTTAGTAGAAGATAAGCCTGTTATTCTATCTTCAAATTATACCATTGAAGAACTAGAGGGAGTTTACCACCCAAGAATTGCTTCAAGAATAAAAATGTTGACAACCATTCTCGACTGTGTGGGGGATGACATAAGAGAAATGCTGTAACTGCCAATATTGGCAGTTTTTTATTTTAAAAAGTTATTGACAAAAGCTATCAACATTAATATAATTAACTCATATCTTAAGATAATTAATAAATTAGATAAAATATTTAAGGAGATGGTATGATGATTTATGATGCGCCAGGTAAGTGCCCAATATGTGATGGTGAACTTCATATAACAAAACTACAATGTAAAGAGTGCAGTATAGAAATTAGTGGAGACTTCAAAATGTGTAAATTCTGCCAATTAGATGAAGAGATGAAATTCTTTATTGCAAGTTTTATTAAATGCAGAGGAAATATTAAAGAAGTAGAAAAAGAACTAGGTATTTCATATCCAACAGTTAGAAACAGGTTAGATAAAGCAATAGAAGCATTAGGGTTTAATCCTGATGAAGAAATTGATTATGATGAAGTTGCTCAAGAAAGACAGACCATATTAAAAAGATTAAGTGATGGTGAAATAACAGCTGAACAAGCTACTAATTTACTTAATAGTCTAAAATAATGAAACGCCCTAGCTTTTTTCTATATATCAAGATTAAACCACAGAATAAAATGGGATTTACTTTAGTGCTTCCATTGTTTGTTATTGAAATGATTTTTCAAGGCGTGTTGGTTTGGAAGCATGTATTAAAACGTATTTTCAGAAAAAAAATTAATAAGCTAGATATTGATATTAACGATGCAATAGAGGGAGTAATAACTATCTGGTTTGCTGTTACATCGTATAGAGAACATGATCTTGTAGATGTAAAAGCAAAAGATGTTGATGTTAAAATAAAATTTATCTAAGAGGAGGAAAAATTATGAGCTTAGATCAAGAGAAAATGCAAATATTAAAGATGGTAGAAAACGGACAAATAAGTGCAGATGAGGCAGCACAATTATTAGATGCGGTAGGGGATAAAGATGAAATATTAAACTTATCAAAGCAACCATCTAAGATTAGTGGTAAAGTTTTAAAAGTAAGAGTTTTTGAAGCTAATGAAGAGATTAAAGTAAATGTAAACTTGCCTCTAAAACTTGTAGAAGTTTTAGCAGATATCGGAATTAAGTTTCTACCAGTAGATAAGTATCCAGATCTTAAAAAGATTAATATGGAAGAATTAAGAAATTTAATTGAAGCTGGAATAGAAGGTAAAATTGTTGATGTTGATTCAGCAGATGGCACAAAAGTGGAAGTATATATTGAATAATTCTTCTAATTTACATATAATTTTGATAGAAAGACAATAAGGGAGCGATAATAATGGAAAGAAAATTTGTATTAAGGGTTTTAGTAAATGCAGTAGCGATATATTTTGTAGCTAATTATTTATCAAGGGGCTTAAGTGTTACTGGGTTAGGATCAGCTTTAGCAGCAGCACTTATTCTAGGGATTGCTAACGCTATTATAAGACCAGTTTTACTATTTTTCACGCTCCCTATTAATCTATTAACAATAGGTTTATTTACCTTTGTAATAAATGGTTTAATGCTTCAACTAACAGATCTTTTTGTTAGTGGAATGAATGTAAGCGGTTTTTGGAGTGCTGTTTGGGCTTCAATCTTAATAAGTATAGTGAGCTTATTCATTAATAGTTTAGTAATGCCACACAAAGGCAGAAGGCATAGATAATATGACTATTAAATTAGTTGCTGTTGACTTAGACCATACACTACTAAATGAAAATAGGAAAATATCTGATTATGATTTAGAAAAAATTCAGAAAGCAAGATCAAATGGAGTACATTTCACTATTGCTACAGGGAGAATGTATGTAGCAGCTAGAGAATACGGTAAGTATTTAAACATTGACATTCCTGTTATCACCTATCAAGGAAGTTTGATAAAAAAATTAATGAGTAGTAAGGAAATGTTACACTTAAGAATCCCAAATAGTATTACACAAGAAGCTATTGAGTTAGCAAAAGATAGAGATATTCATATTAATGTCTATAATGGTGATGACTTATATGTCTTTAGTGAGAATGATTTAATTAAAAGATATAAAAAGGTTAATGGTATAACAGCAATAGTTGACCCAAACTTTGATAAAAAGATGGATTTTGAACCAACAAAAGTTGCTTTTGTAGACAATGATGTTAGTGTTCTTGATGAGCTTGAAAATGAGCTAATTGATAAGTATTTAGGAAAATATGATGTAACTAGATCTTTTCCGCATTTATTAGAGCTTGGCCATAAGGATGCAACTAAGTCTAAGGCATTAGAATTTTTGTCTAATGAATTAGGTGTTAAACAAGAAGAAACAATGGCCATTGGAGATGGTATCAACGATATTGATATGATTGAATGGGCAGGTATCGGTATTGCAATGGGGAATGCAAATGAAATTGTCAAGAAAAGTGCTGATTGGATAACTGATGATAATGAAAATGGTGGCGTAGGAAAAGCAATTGAAAGATTTGTGTTAAAGGCTTAGTCAAGCCTTTTTTCTTTTTAAATATATTCTTGATAAAAGTCAAGCATATGTTTAATATGAAGTATAGGCTAAGTTTAAACAAATAAAAAGAGGTGATTGACCATGAAGTGCCCTAGAGAAGTACAATATATATTTAATGAGTTAAGAAAACATGGTCATCAAGGCTGGGTTGTAGGTGGTGCTATTAGAGATTTTTACAATAACACTAAACCTGACGATTATGATATAGCAACAACAGCTTTGCCAGGTGAAATTGAAGATATATTTGAAAGAACAATTCCCACTGGTAAAGAACATGGTACAATCACAGTACTAGTTTCTTCTAAAGTTATTGACGTAACAACATTAAGAATGGACAATGACTATAGCGATTCTAGACATCCTGATCAAGTAGAATTCACCTCTAATATAATTAAAGATTTGGAAAGAAGAGATTTTACAATTAATGCAATGGCATATAATGATATAGATGGTCTCATAGACCCCTTCGGTGGGAAAGAAGATTTAGAAAAAGAAACAGTAAAGTGTGTTGGAAACCCTAATGAGAGATTCCAAGAGGATCCTTTAAGAATGCTTCGTGCAGTTAGATTTGCAATTACACTAGGGTTTGAAATAGAAGATCAAACATATAAGGCGATTAAAGACTTGTCACACTTACTGAAACATATTAGTAATGATAGAATTGGACAAGAAATTGTTAAGTTGTTTAGCTCTCAGAAACCATCAAGAGGTATTGAGATTATTATTGACACAGGCCTAGTAAATAAAATCATACCTGAGATTGTCCCTATGATAGATTTTTGCCAAAATAATCCACATCATGACTTAGATGTGTTTAAGCACTCTCTTTGTGTGGTTGACTCAACACCAAAAAATATTATTTTAAAATTGGCTGCTCTTTTTCATGACATTGCCAAACCTAAAACCTATGTAGAAAAAGATGGGGTAGGGCATTTTTATGGGCACGAGCAAGAATCTGCAAAAATGGCTACAGAGATTATGGATAGGTGGAGAATTAGTAAAGCTTCCCAGGATAAAGTTTCAGAACTGATTAACAGGCACTTAAGACTGCCTAATCCAGACAATAGATTTAAAGTGAAAAAGTTTATTTCAGATGTTGGAGTTGATACTATCAATTTGCTCTGTGATTTAATGATAGCCGATAAAGTTTGTAAAACGCCACCATATGATTTTGAGCAAATTTATAGATTAAAGTTTATTATTGAAGAGATACAAAAGAAAGAAGAACCTTTAAAAATTACAGATCTCGAAGTAAATGGCAATGATATGATTGATATTGGATATAAAGGGAAATCTATTGGAGAAGTATTAAGTTCATTACTTACAATAGTTTTGGACCATCCTAGATTAAATGAAAAAGAATATTTGTTAGAAAAAGCACAAGAATGGTATGAAAGAAGTAAAATTCAAAAAAAATAAAAAAATATTTATTTTAAAGAAGGAATTTCTAAATTGATGTAGAATTATAGTAATACTAGGTTAGATATTTCAATTAATGCGATTTGCACCCGCAATTATACTGTTCATATTAATTATTCATAACTCCTTCCTTTTTTATAAACTTGGAATAATCTAACCAAAGCGGCTTTTTAGCCGCTTTTTTTTTGTTATAATGTATGTGCCACTATAAGTAAAAGAGAATAAGGAGGTCATTAAGTGACTCAATTAAAAGTAATGAGCGTTTTTGGCGTTAGACCTGAAGCTGTTAAGATGGCTCCTGTAATTAAAGAACTTGAAAAATATCCTGAAGTAATCAAGAGTTATGTTACTGTTACAGGGCAGCACAAAGAAATGCTTCATCAAATTTTAGATATGTTTGAGATAGAAGTAGATTATGACTTAGATATAATGAAGCAAAAACAAACTTTGATTGATATTTTTGAAAGATCCATGAGGGGATTAGATAAAATCTTTAAAGAAGTAATGCCTGATATTGTATTAGTCCATGGTGATACGTTGACTAGTTTTGTTGCAGGTTTAACTGCCTTTTATAATAAAATTGACATAGGACACATCGAAGCAGGTTTGAGAACATATCAAAAATACTTTCCATATCCAGAAGAAATTAATAGACAATTGACTGGAGTTTTAGCAGATATCCATTTTGCCCCAACACAAAATGCAAAAATTAATCTATTAAAAGAAAATATAGATGAATCTAAAATATTTGTTACAGGTAATACTGTTATTGATGCACTTGATTATACAGTAGAAAAAGATTACCATTTCTCTAATAAAGAATTATCTAAAAAACCTTGGGGTGATAAAAAGATTATCTTAATGGAAGTTCATAGAAGAGAAAATTGGGGTGAGCCAATTCGAGAGATCTGTAAAGCAGTAAAAGATATAATAGAAGAGTATAAGGATGCATTTTTAGTTTTTCCAGTACATATGAACCCTGTTGTTAAGGATGTAGTTTATGATGAGCTAGAAGGTATGGAAAGGGTCTTACTTTTAGGTCCGCTTGATACTGATGATTTTCATAATATTATGGCCCTTTCTAAATTCTTAGTCTCTGATTCAGGTGGAGTACAAGAAGAAGCGCCAGCATTAGGAACTCCTGTTTTAGTAACTAGAGATGTTACAGAAAGACCAGAAGCAGTTAGTGCTAAAACAGTCGAGATTGTAGGAACAAATTATAACTCTGTTTACAAAAGTATAAAAACATTATTAAATAATCAAAATAAATTACGAGAAATGTCCCAAACTATAAACCCTTATGGAGTTGGGTTAGCATCAAGACGAATAGTATTAGCAATTATGAAGAAATATGGTGTTGTTGATACAACAGTTGAAGAGTGGGATTATAGTAATGTTAAACTATGATTAAACTACTCTAAAAAACATTTAAAAATTATTAATATATGCTTTTATTAAAAGGAAATTTAAGATACAATACTGTGGTGTGATGACTAAGAGAACTTGTTGCTAAAAAGATTTTAGGAGGACTTAAAATGAATTCATGGCAACAAATATTTAAATACCTTGGATTAATCACATATTTAGGGATTTTGGTAGCAGTTTCAATCTATTTAGGACTATTAGGTGGAACATATTTAGATAAATTGTTTAATAATGAGCAAATCTTTACTATAATAGGAATATTAGTAGGTGCGATAACTGGTATATTTTTATTATATAAGACAGCGATCAAGTTTTCTGATAAATAAGCAACTTGGAGGTGAGGCTGTGCCAAATGATCCAAAGGAACTAGTTCCGTATATTGAAAAAAGAGTATTAATAATTGTAGGTTTTTTAGCTATAAGTTTCTTTGCAGTAAACCTTAGGAGTTGGTCGATTGGCATAGTTTTAGGTGGTTTTGCATCTTTATTATATTTGCGGGCAATATCAGTTGTTGCTAATACAGTAATTGGTACAAATGAAAAAACTGCAAAAATCAGTACAATCCTAAGCTTTGCATTTAGACAGTTTTTGACGATATCATTATTAGGGATTAGTTTTTTTAGAACTGAAATTAGTTTCCCTGCAGTTGTAATAGGACTATTATTAGTAAAGTTAATTATAATAGCTAAGTCAGTCCAAGAGAAATGGCAAGATTCACTAAATCAACAAATAAAAAATGTTAAAGATAAGTTAGAAGGGAGGAACTGAAATTGGAAAAAGCCCTACAAGGGCCTTCGGTCGTCTTTGAAATCTTTGGGATACCAATCAATGAAACTATTTTAAATACATGGATTATAATGGCAATTATAATACTTGCTGCGTATTTAATTTCTAGAAACTTTGATAGGATTCCAAAAGGAACACAAAACGTAGCAGAAGCAATTGTCGAATCATTAAATGATTTTACAGTTTCAACAATGGGTAAAGGAAGTAGATGGTTTGCACCATATGCAGGAACAATACTAATATTTATTTTCTTTGCAAATATTTCTGGCCTATTTGCTTTATGGCCTCCAACAGCAGACACATCAACTACTCTAGGATTAGCTATAATGACATTCTTTTTAATTCAGTTTAATGGAATAAAAAGCAAGGGCATTTTTAACTACATTAAAGGAATAGTATGGGAGCCTATTCCAATTATATTTGCTCCTATGAATATTATTAGTGAGTTAGCGACTCCAGTTTCATTGGGTTTCAGACTATTTGGTAATATTTTAGCAGGTGTAGTTGTTATGGGAATGATTTATTCAGTAGTGCCTATTGGTATACCAGTACCACTACATATTTACTTTGACTTATTCGCAGGTGTTTTACAAAGTTTTATATTCACTATGTTAACTATGGTGTTTGTCTCAATGGCAATGGAAACAGAATAAAATTTATAGGAGGATTTAAGAATGGAATTTACAGAATTAGCAGTAGCAGCTTTTGCTGTTTTAGGCGCAGGTATCGCAATGATTGCAGGTTTAGGACCTGGTATTGGACAGGGTTATGCAGCTGGTAAAGGTGTAGAAGCTGTTGGAAGACAACCTGAGGCAAGAGGAAGTATTATTACAACAATGATTTTAGGGCAAGCAGTAGCTGAGACAACAGGTATATATGCATTTGTAATAGCGTTTATTCTAATTGGTGTGGCTAACGGGATTTTGGGTTAATACTCTAACTCTCACAGATGTACATTAACGAATTTGAGGAGAGTGTCTGATATATGAATATAGATATTAGAAATATAATATTTCAGATAATCAATACATTGATTTTATTCTTTGTATTGAGAAAAATATTCTTTAAGCCAGTCACTAAATTTTTAGATGAAAGACAAAATGCCATCAAAAATAAAATTGACCGCACAGAAGAAGATCTGAAAGAAGCAGCTAAGTTAAAAGAAGAATACGAACAAAAGTTAAAAGAAGCTAGGCAAGAAGCCTTAGCTATTATGGATAATGCTAGCTCTCAAGGTGAAAAGAAGAGAGAAGAGATAATAGATAAAGCTAAGGTAGAGGCAAAAAGAATCAAGGAAAAAGCTAGTGCAGAAATTGAAGCAGAAAAAGAACAAGCTTTAATATATTTAAGAGATCAACTTGCAGAATTAGCAACTTCTGCAGCAAGTGTTGTACTTGAGAAAAACTTAGACACTAAAAGTCAAGCTCATTTGATTGATTCATTTTTAGATAGATTGGATGAAGAAGATGAAAAATAGTGTGCTAACAGATAGGTATGCAAAAGCTTTATTTGAGATTGCACTAGAAGGTAATATAGTAGAAGATGTTTATCAAGACTTATCTTCTTTAACAAAAATACTTGAAGAGAATAAAGAGTTAAAAGAAATCTTTATTCATCCAAGGCTTTCAAAAGAAGAAAAAGGTGGAATAGTTGATGACTTTTATCAAATTGCATTTGAAAATGAACATGTTAAGAACTTTCTTCACTTACTCATTGAGAAGAAAAGAGAGAAAGAATTAGCGGGGATTTTTGATTCATTTAAAATAAGATATGATGAGTTTAAAAAACAGTTGCCAGTGGAAATAGTAACTGCTACTGAGCTAACTGATATTCAACTAAACAAACTGAAAAATAAGTTAGCACAAAAGACCAAAAAAGAGCCTATGATTAAAGTAACTGTTGATCCAAAGCTCTTAGGTGGAATGATTATTAAATATGAAGACAAAATTATTGATGGTAGTGTTCTCAAGCAGGTACAGCAACTAACTGCTAGTTTGAAAGACATACCAGTTGCGAAATTGCGAGGTGAAGTAGTGTGAAAATAAAGCCAGAAGAAATAAGTGCTGTAATTAAAAAACAAATAGAATCTTTTCAAAAACATTTAGATGTATCAGATGTAGGTACAGTACTTCAAACCAATGATGGAATTGCTCATATACATGGATTGCAAAATGCAATGTCAAGTGAGTTGTTGGAGTTTGAAAGTGGTGTTTTTGGATTAGTTTTAAACCTAGAAGAAGATAGTGTTGGTTGTGCGATAATGGGGCCTGTAAACTCTGTAAGAGAAGGCGATGTTGTCAAAAGAACAGGTAAAATTATTCAAGTTCCAGTAGGAGAAAACCTTGTTGGAAGAGTAGTAAATCCACTAGGACAAGCTATTGATGGTAAAGGACCAATCAAAACAGAAAAGAGCAGACCTATTGAAGTAATTGCTCCTGGTGTAATGAGCCGCCAACCTGTTGATACACCATTACAAACAGGAATTAAAGCTATCGATGCCATGACTCCTATCGGAAGAGGCCAAAGAGAGTTAATTATTGGTGATAGAGGAACAGGAAAAACTGCAGTCTGTATAGATACAATTCTTAATCAAAAAGGTGAAGATGTAATTTGTATTTATGTTGCTATAGGACAAAAAGCTTCAACTGTTGCTAGAGTTATTAAGACTTTAGAAGAAAAGGGAGCAATGGATTATACTATAGTAGTAGCTGCAAATGCAAGCGAATCACCACCAGTACAATATCTAGCACCTTATGCTGGTTGTGCAATGGGTGAAGAGTTTATGTGGCAAGGTAAAGATGTTTTAGTGGTTTATGATGATCTAACAAAACATGCTAAATCGTATAGAGCTATGTCACTACTATTAAGAAGACCACCAGGCCGAGAAGCATATCCTGGAGATGTTTTCTATTTACATTCTCGCTTACTTGAAAGATCTGCAAGGCTTAATAAAGATTTAGGTGGAGGATCATTAACAGCTTTACCTATAATTGAGACTCAAGCAGGTGATGTATCAGCATATATTCCTACTAATGTAATTTCTATTACAGATGGACAGATTTATCTTGAATCCGACCTATTTTTTGCAGGTGTACGACCAGCAATAAATGTAGGACTTTCAGTATCTCGTGTTGGAGGAGCAGCTCAGGTAAATTCCATGAGAAAAGTTGCAGGTAGTTTAAGATTAGATCTTGCTCAATATAGAGAACTACAAGCTTTTGCTCAGTTTGGTGCAGACTTAGATGAAAGTACCCAGTCTAGATTAACTCGTGGTGAGAGATTGACAGAATTACTTAAACAGCCAGAGAATGAACCATTAGAGGTTGGTAAGCAAGTAGTACAGATTTTTGCCGGAACACAAGGATATTTTGATAGAATTCCAGTTGATGAAGTACAAGGGGTATCATATAAGTTGGCAGATTATGTTGATCAGATGAACCCAGAGTTGTTATCTAAACTTAAATATGAAAAGAAATTTACTGATGAGATAAGAGCAGAGTTGAAAGAAGAAGTAGAGAACTTCTTCCAACAATATTCTCATTAATTGGTGGTTAGAGGATAATGGCCAGTCTAAAAGAAATAACAAGAAG
>CAZCFQ010000067.1:0-10526 GCA_964497955.1 uncultured Clostridiaceae bacterium | reverse complement strand
TAATAATCTCTGACCTTGAATCAGTAGGGTTTAACATATAAAGTTTGCTCATATTCTCACTACCAAAACCTTTAGGTGCAACAGAGATTTTTACATTACTACCAGAAACAAATTCAAAATGAATAATTGCAGGTGTATTATCATTTGTATTAACTCTTGTTAATGGATCAGCTACAGAGTTTCTAAATCTGCCATCCTTGTAAGCTTGTCTGACTCCCTCATTTATTGCTTCATTTATATTACCATCAATAAATAATACTTGTTGACCTACTTCAACAAAAACAACTGCCATTCCTGTATCTTGACAAATTGGCCAATTATTATCAACTGCTATTTTATTATTATCTATTATTTGTTTAAGCATAAATTTAGAGTTACTATTAGTCTCATTACCATATGCTTCTTTTAGTCTCTCTAAAATATCATCTGGTAAAATTACATTTGCTTTTAAGAATAACTCTTTAACTACTTCAGTTACAACTTTAACATTAATTTCTCTCATTTTAATTCTCTTCAACTTTAGTTACAATTTTTGAGATTTCTTCTTTTGTAAAACTGTAACAAGTACTACAATATTGGCAGCAGATTTCTGCATCTTCCATATCCAAAAAAGTTTCTAAATCTTCTTCGCTTAAAGTGATTAAAGCGGCCTCTATTGAATCTTTATTGCAATTACATTTAAATTGAAATTTTTTATTATCTTCTAATAATCTTAAATCAAAATCACTTAATATATATTTTAGAATTTCCTCAGGGTTGCTTCCTTCATCCAGCAGCCTAGATACAGGTCTAATATTTTTCATTATTTCTTCTAACTTATCTATAGTATCTTCAGTTGCATCTGGTAAAACTTGAATTAAGTACCCTCCAGCACTTCTAACTCTTCCTTCTTTACCAATCAATACTCCTGCAGCAAAAATTGTTGGAAGTTGCTCACTTTTAACATAGTAATAAGCAATATCTTCCGCAATTTCTCCCGATATTAATTCTACAGAACCTTGATAAGGGTTTTCTAAACCATAATCAAGCGTTACGTATAACATACCGTTTTTGCCAACACCCTTTGCTACTGCAAGTTTATCTTCAGTAATTGGCTCTATAATTACGTAAGGTTTTTGCACATATCCTCTCATATTGCCTTCTTCATCTATTTGTACATTAATATCTCCCAACGGACCGTCACCTTTAATTGTTAATGTTAATTTTTGTCCATTTTTTAAATTAGCACCCATTACAGCACTTGCTGTCATTAATCTACCTAAAGCAGCTGTAGCGGTAGGATTCGAGTTGTGTTTTTGTTGCACAATTGAAACTGTATTTGTTAAATCTACTGCTACAGCACGAACTGTATCATTAAAAGCTAGCCCTCTAACCATGTAGTCTTTCATAGCCAAACCCCTTCGTTAAATAATTTTCCAAAGTTCATCACTTTGTGGCTCATTAATTTCTATATGAGATTTATTTTTTATTAAAATATGCTGATTTTTATCAATAGTTTTTCCAATAATAGCACTATAAATATTTTGATTTTCTAGTTCTTTTACTATTTCTTCACCATTATTAGTAAAAATAAGCATTGAACCGCTTGAAATTAGCCTTAAAGGGTCTATTGCAAAAACTCTACATATTTCTTTTGTACTTTCTAGTATTGGAATCTTTTCATAATCTACAATAAAACCACACTTAGATGCCTGTACGACTTCATATAATGCCCCTAAAACTCCACCTTCAGTGACATCATGCATAGCAGCTGTTCCAATTCTTGTAGCAATTTTACTTTCTGGTACAACACTAATCTGCTTTTCTAGAGATTTAGCATGAGATAATACATCAGAGGATAGCTTATCTTTTAGAAAACCTTCTTTTACACTTGCTAAAATCGCAGTCCCTTCAATGCCCGCTCCTTTAGTTAATACTATATCCATCCCGGGTTTAGCTGCTTTTGAAATTACTAAGTTATCACTCATTGGCTTCCCAAAAGCAGTAGTTGAAATAATAGTTCTATTCACTGCCTGTGTAACTTCTGTGTGTCCTCCTAGAATATCAATATTGAGTTCTTTTGCAGCTTTTGATGCATCTTCCATTATCTTTTCAAGCTCATTTTCTTTTGTCCCTGGTGGTAACATAATGGTAATTAGAACACCGATAGGCTCTGCTCCATTTGCTGCTAAATCATTACATGCAATATGCAGAGCAAACCAACCTATGTTATGAACTCCTCCGGTAATAGGATCTGTAGAAGTGACAATTGGTAGATTATTTGTATCAATAAAAACACTATCTTGACCAGTTTCACTTCTTACAATAACTTCTTTTCTTCTTTCAGTGAGTTTATTAAGTACTACTCTTTTTAACATTTCTGGGGGTATCTTTCCTATCTCCATATTAAACACTCCATCTATAAGATTCTAACATGTTTCCAATCACCCTTACGATATAGTCTGAGATTTAAGAAAAATCTCACTATAATATCAACAGTAATTGCAATCCATACTCCGATTACTCCATAACCCATAACGACTCCAAAAACAAAAGATAATGGCAACCTGATTAACCAAATACCTATTCCAGTATTTATCATAGGTGGCTTTGTCATACCTGCTCCTCTTAAAGCACCAATCATAGAACTAGTTATTTGTTGAGGTACTTGTATTAAAGCCATTAACATCAAATAGTATTTAGCTAATTCTATAACTTCAACCTCTGTTGTAAAGATTGCTAATATTTGTTTTGGGAAAAAGAAGAGCAATCCAGCTGTTATTGAAGTAAAAATCACACACCATTTAAATATTTCATTAGTATATCTTGTTGCTAGTTCTGGATCTTCTTTACCCAAACTTTGTCCTACAAAAGCTGTAGCAGCTATTGAAAATCCTGCAGCAGGCATATATGATAGTGATTCAGCTTGTAAACCAAGTTGATGTGCTGCAAGAGAAACCGCTCCAAATCCTACAATCCATTTCGTTAAAATAATAGTAGCAAATTGCCAAAACAAACTTTCTCCAGCTACAGGTGTGCCAATTCTTAACAATCTTTTTACTTCATAAAAATCTATCTTAAGCTTTTCTATCAGACTAAATGAAATTACTAGTTTAGGTCTAAATATAATCCATAATGCTATTACAGCACTGATAGATTGAGCTATAATTGCACCATATGCTGCTCCTTTTACTCCAAAACTTGGAAATCCAAATTTACCAAAGATTAATGTATAACTAACTATTACATTTATTACATTCATTATTAATGCTACTATCATAGGTGTTTTAGTATTACCAGCACCTCTCATAATAGCACCTACTATTTGCATAATAGCCATGAAAGGCATTCCAAAAACTATAAGTCTTAAGTATCCAATTGAAATTTCAAATAATTCACCATCAGCACCAAACCAATTTAATATAGGTCTAGCAAAACTAAAAATCAATACCGTGATTAAAACTACAAAAAAAACTCCTACCAACATTGCTTGTAAAGCTACTCTTCGACCTAGTTCATAATCCTGCTTTCCTATTGCTCTGGCTACTAAAACAGTTGCTCCCGTACCTATCGCTCTAAAAATTGCCCATACAAGATGTGAAATGCGATTACCAAGACCTACTGATCCTATAGCAATCGCACCTAACCTACCGACCATTGCTGTAGCGACTATCCCTACCATCATTTGCAAGACGCTTTCCATAGTAGCTGGCCATAACATACTAAAAATGTTTTTTCTAAGTTGTTTTTGTGAAATATCTGATTTTACCTCTAAAACTGACATATCTTTACCTCAAATTAGCTATTTTTATAATATTTACATAAATCATTTAAGTAACATGAATCACACTTAGGTTTTCTTGCTTTACATATTTCTCTTCCGTGATAAATCAACCAGTGATGGGCATCTGCCCATAAGTTTTTTGGGACTTTTTCCATAAGATCTTTTTCAACTTCTAAGACATTTTTACCATCTGAGAATCCAAGTCTTTTGGACACTCTATAAACATGCGTATCAACAGCAATTGCTTGTTTACCAAATACATTTGCTAATACTACATTAGCTGTTTTTCTTCCTACTCCAGCCAAACTCTCTAGATCCTTCCGATTATCTGGTACATCACCATTATATTTATTAACAATATCATTACATGCTGATTTAATAAATTTACTCTTATTACGATATAAGCCACAAGTCTTGATAAGCCCTTGTAGTTGTTTTATATCAGCTTTTGCAAAAGCTTTAGCATCTTGATAGGTCTCAAATAACTTAGGTGTTATTAAGTTCACTCTTTCGTCTGTACACTGTGCAGACAAAATTGTTGCAATTAATAGTTGTAAAGGATTATTAAAATTTAATGCTGTTTGTGGAGATCCATAATGATCTTGTAATCTATTTAATATTTCATTATATTTAAGTTCCATATAGGTCCCTCCTATCAACCGACTTCAATATTAACACATAGATTCAAGTATTTCTATAATCATTTATAATTTGGTTTAATCATTTTATTAAGTTATAATTAATAAAATGATTAAAAGGAGTGTATAGTATTGAAAATTTTAATTTTGAATGGCAGCCCTCATATAAATGGGAATACATTTTTAACTATAAAGTCATTTTTAGATGGCTTTAAGAAGGATAAAGATAAAACTATTACTTACCATTTAGCAAACTTAAATTACAGTACTTGCATAGGATGTAACAAATGCTATGAAACTGGTCGGTGTGTACTTAGGGATGATATCACACCATTATATGATGATTATGATAAAGCTGACTTTGTTATTATATCATCTCCTATATATTTCTTTACTGTTTCAGCTTTTCTAAAAGGAGCAATTGATCGGACTCAAGCTTTTTGGGCAAGCAAATACATTTTAGAAAAGCCAACTATTGATAGAAACAAAAAAAGATTTGGTGTCTTTATAGGCACAGGAGGGGCGCCAAAGTCAAAGAACTATCCTCAAGCATTGGACCCTGTTTTAGAAATGTATTCTAAATCAATTAATACAAAGTTATTAGATAATCTAATCTTTTACGAGACAGACAAAATTAAAATGGAAGATAGATTAGATGATTTATCCTTAGCAAAAGATATGGGAATTAATATAAGAAAAAAAGTAGATAGATTACTAGATTAAAAAAAACCTCTTGGCATTTCAATAAGTTCATGCCAAGAGGTTTTAGAGTTTATTTGAGATTGAACTCTTTTTGATAAGCGTAAACGCCTTCTCTTAAAATATCCATAGCTTTTGCTAACTCTTCTTTTTCCAAAATATATGCTAACCTAACTTCATCTTTTCCACTACCAGGAGTTCCATAAAAACCAGCTGCTGGTGCAACCATTGTTGTAGCTCCATTGCTTCTAAAGTCTGTTAACATCCATTTAGCGAATTTCTCTGTATCATCTACAGGAAGCTTAACTATGGTATAAAAAGCTCCTCTAGGTGGCTCACAAAAAGCTCCCACTATACTGTTTACTTTTTCTATAAGGGTTTTTCTTCTTCCATCATATTCATTTACAACATCTTGATAATAAGAATCTGGAACATCTAAAGCACCAATAGCACCCTTTTGTTCTAATGTTGGTGGACATAACCTAGCTTGGGCATATTTCATAGCTGCAGCTATTAATTCTACGTTTTTACTAATCAAACAACCAATTCTTGCTCCACAAGCACTATATCTTTTAGAAATACTATCAGTGATTACTGAATATTCTTCTGCTCCCTCTAAGCTTAAAATACTATGAAACTCTCCTTCATAAACAAACTCACTATAAACTTCATCTGAAACTAAAACGAGATCATTTTCCTTAGCAATTTCCAGAAGCATCTCTAATTCTTCCTTTGTGTATACTACTCCAGTAGGATTCCCTGGATTTGAAAATACAATGGCCTTTGTTTTATTGCTAATGTAACTTTCAATTGCCTTTTTATCCGGCAATCTAAAACCATTCTCTGCTTTTGTAGGTAAAGGAACTACATTAACCTGTGCATAGCTTGCAAACCCATTGTAGTTTGCATAATATGGCTCTGGAATAATGATTTCATCACCAGGATCACATAATACCATCATTGCAAACAAAATAGCTTCACTACCACCTGTAGTGACAATTATATCCTCTGAAGCTATGTCAACATCATGCTTTTCATAGTAATTACTTAACTTCTTTCTAAATTCTAATAAACCATTTGAAGGACCATAACTCAAAACCTTATCTTGTACTTCCTTTATCTTCGACCACATTTGTTCAGGAGTAACAATATCTGGTTGCCCTATGTTGAGATGATAAACCTTTACTCCTTCTTCTTTAGCATCATCAGCATATGGTATCAGTTTTCTAATTGGAGAAGCAGGAATCTTTAAAGCTCTTTTTGAAATATTCATTTTATACCTTCCTTTCAAAATCACATATATATTCTATATTTTATACTTTAGATAGTCAACAACTACTATTCCCATGATTGAATAATACTCTCTATTTATATCATACTATTTTTGTCTGGTTTATAAAAGCAAAAAAGTCTTAAAATGATTAAAACCCAAAATCCAGTTATAGACTTTGGGTTTTAACTTAAAATTATTTTTTACTTTTTGTATAAATAAATATCTGGAAGTTTTTTAGGTGTTTGTAAGTTTGTTTTTGGTATAATCGTAATGCTTTGACCAATATAATTTTCTAATAAATTTGCTGTCTCATTTAGCATAACTTTATCTCCAAAGCCTTCCGTTAGTAATACTGATACTGGATGCTTCTCTACTCCTGTAACACCTGTATAAATTTCTTCTCCAAAAATATCAATTAAATCATCTGCATCTGCACTAGGGGCAATTATACCACTAGCTTTATCTTCAATTGCTTTTGCCATTTCTTGCTTTGATATCTTCTTATTAGTAAATATAATGTTTCCTTGTTCAAAGTCTGCATTTATATTTTTTAGTGTTCCTGTCTTTTCTTTGCCTATGCCAAACTCACCTTGGACTAAATCGACATTAGTTAATATTGATATATTTTGATTATTATCTATTTCTTTTATTTCACCGTAAATATTAGCATATAAAGTTTTAGGTTGATAATATGGTTTTATCAGGATTTTACCTTCATCTTCAACTATATCATCAACAGTACCAGTCATAGGTGTATATACCATCTTAATATCACCAGCTAATGCCTGGCTTCTTAAAACTTCTTGGCCTATTGTTACTTGCAAAGTATTCATAATTGCTCTTGGGCTAATACCTATCTCTTTCGAAGCATCCACTACTAAGGGCTCTTCATCTTCACTAACTTTTTGTCTAATAAGTATATATTGGCCACTCTCAGAAACATGTTCTACTAAACCATAATATGGAGATTTGTAGATCATGCCATTATATTCAGCTAAAGAATCTCCTCTTTTTACATAATCTCCAATTGCAACCTTTATTACAGATTTAACTTCTTGAATAGTAAAATCTTTATTAAAAAAATCATCTATTGCAAAATACCCTGGCTGAACATCTAATAATTCTGTTTTTGCAATTAAAGTACTTGGCTTAACTTCTTGTCCAACTTCTACAAATACTTTTCCTGGATAAGGAAGGTTTAATCCTCTAATTATCTCTTTATTGTAATATAATTTACTCATTATGCTCACCTCTTTCTAAGCGGCTAAGACCCTTCCCATACCAATCATTTACTTTGATTTCATTAAACTCATCGTTTATAGGTCTTCTGCCATCTAGAATAAATCCATATGAAGCATTTTCAATATCTTTTGTAATTGGTTTTCCTATACCAAATCCAAAATCTACTTTTTTATGTGGCTTTATTGTCACTTTTATAGTATCACCTTTTATTTTGATAAACTCAATCTCATTTTTAATTACATCACATGTTTTTGTTTCATACTTGCTTTCCAGAGTAACTGTTGCTATATTACGAATTAACAGTGCCTCAATTTTCTTTGGCGCAATTATATTTACTAAACTAGTAAGTTGACTATCGATAAAATCTAAATAACTTTCTTCTAAGTTTTCTTTTAATGCTAACTGGCTTAAAAAGTCATTTTTATCTAGTTTTACATTAATTAAACCTAGAGGCTGTAAAGAATCATTGAAAATTTGAATTACTTCTTTTTCACTAAAACTTCCTATAACTCCACCTGTTAATATAGCTCTGTCAAAAGCTTCCCATTCCGCTATAGTTCCTTCACTAACAGCTTCTTGTGCAAAAGTTTCATTCATACTTCTAACAATTCCTACGCCATGCAACTTAGAAGCAATTTGCTGGTGCTCTAAAAATCCTACTTTTAAAGCTGAAGCAAATAAAGCTTTATTCAACTTATCACTATAAATATCTTCACTTAATGGATTGACCATCCTTGTAAAAACAGAATTAAGAATTTCTTTTTCATTTAAACCACTTGTCCACTTAAGAATACTGCTTACTCCTATCTTGTTCACAAGTCTTGGAGCGCTGTAGTTTAAACCAGCATCTGCTGCTATTGAAGTATAACTTTTTCTCTCTTTTACTACCCCAACTCCTGTATTTATATGTTCTCCTCCATCTTCAACAGATCTTTTGTAAGCTCTCCTAATGTATTCAATGCTTGAATATATATCTGTTGTAAAACCACCAACATCAAGAATTATTGTATTAATATCCTTAAATTCAGAATATTGACTCACTAGATATCTCATGTTTGGAGCGATAGGTTTTATCTCTGTGTTATATTCCTCACTAATATTACTAAATCCACTAACATTTTTAGATACTTTTTCCATATACAAATTTTGGATTGTTTCATTTACTGTGTCTATCTTCTCCAATTCTAACTCTGGTCTTATATTTTCTGCTATTTTTAAATCTATCTTATTACTTAAAAAGCTTTTTACTTCTTCTCTAACTTCGCTATTACCAGCAAACACTACTGAAGCATATTCGTCTCCCCATCGTGTTTTAGTATTTGCAGCATTAATTGTTTCAGCTAATCCTAAAACCTGTTTTACATTTCCGCCTTCTGTTCCTCCTGCTAAAAGTATAATATCAGGCTTAATGCTTTTAAACTGATTTAACCTTTCAGGCTGCTTTACAGGGCTACCACCACTAATTATGTCAATTACTAAAGCTCCAGAACCTAACGCTGCCCTCCATGCACTTTCAGCAGTCATATTTCTAACAACTCCTGCTACTGCCATCTGAAGTCCTCCACCAGCAGTAGAACCAACTACAACTTTATTAATATCTTCTATATTGAGCTGACATTCTTTAAGTATTTCTTCAATTGCTCTTTTAACCCCAACATAAGCATTTTTATCTTCTGATTCTATTGTTGTTTTTGTCTTAACTGTTTTTAAAATATTCCATATTTCATTTTTCTCTAACAAAGTCACTTTGGTTTGAACACTTCCAATATCGATAAGCATCCAATTCATTGAAGTACCTCCCTTTTTAGACTTATTGTCTGAATACAATTATACCATATACTTTTACTTCGTTAAATCAAAAAAGACTAGGCATAGCCTAGTCAAAAATTTATTTAAATTCAAAATTATTTACATATCTACGAGACATTATAAATAGGATTGCAAACTCAGCAACATAGCCAATAACAGTTCCAAAACTACCTATAACAGCACCCATGCTTGGGTATAATTTTGCCAAAATAAAAATACTTATTACAATAAATATAATATTAATAAACTTACTTACTGTTATAATTGGTGTTTGATTATGCCTCATTAATAGTCCTGCTAATATTTCATTATATGACTTTACTATGGGCACAGGAGATAATACCAAAATAACTTGTAATGCCATAGTTTTAAGTTCTTCTTCTACACCGATAACATTCGTTAATATCCAGTCCCCCAAAGGGGTTATTGCTAAAGTAAGCAACAACATAAACATTATTACTCCCAAGCCTAAAGCAAACTTTTTTACTCTTATCCAAGCCAACTTACTCTTTACAAAAACTAATACTATCTGATTAATCCTAGCAAACATGCTTATAAATATCCATGCAAAACTTCTTCCGACCTCATGTGCAGCAATTGAAACCTCAGGGTTGATAGCCCTTGCTAAACCCGCATTAATTGAAGGTTTTCCCCAAGTCATAGCAAATCTAGCTGCTATTAGTGGTATAAAAAATATCAATAAAGATTTATAAGTCTCACTTGAGAAATCGTTATTAACTTTTGGTAAATCTTCTTTATAGTCTTTTGCAAACAAGAATCCAATTAGCGCTTCTGACCCTATCCCCATTACCATTAGAACAGATCCAACAGATCCACCAGATATAATGTGTGTATTAGTTATGAAAGTTGCAAGCCCAAACATAACAACTACTCTGGTTGTAGTCATCACTGTAAGTAAGTATGTTTTTCTTTTAAGGGTTATCATTCCTTCATACATAGATCTAACACTTGCTAACAAAGGAATAAAAATCAGTATCGTAAAAGCCCTTATCGTCTCAGGCAATAAATCTTCGCTTATTCCAATAAGATTTAAAAATACAAATCTGTTTAAAGGAGTAAATGCTACAACTGCCATTAAAAA
>CAZCFQ010000066.1:7492-10621 GCA_964497955.1 uncultured Clostridiaceae bacterium | reverse complement strand
TTTAAAACGCTTATATCTTATTAATAGCATCGAATGGACAACTTTCTATACATAATCCACAGCGATTACAAGCTTCTTGATCTATAGCATACAATATATTTCTATCTCCACTTATCGCATTTACAGGACAAGTACGTTTACAAATACCACAGCTACGGCAAATCTCTGTATCAATCTTTATATCTAATAGATTTTTGCATATCCCAGCAGGGCATTTTTTATCATATATATGTGCTTCATACTCATCTCTATAAAATCTTAAAGTGCTTAAAACAGGATTGGGTGCAGCTTTTCCTAAACCACAAAAAGCTGAGTCTTTAATAGCATAAGCTAGCTCTTCAAGCTTCTCTATATCACCAGGTTCTCCTTTACCTAATGTGATTCTATCCAAAATTTCTAACATTCTCTTAGTACCTATTCTACATGGTGTGCATTTTCCACAGCTTTCTTCTTGAGTGAAGTCTAAAAAGAACCTAGCTAGATCTACCATACAAGTATCTTCATCCATAACAATTAATCCACCTGAACCCATCATTGCACCTAGTTCAGTTAAGCTATCGTATGTAATTGGTGTATCCAAATGGTCAGCTGGAATACATCCTCCGGAAGGCCCACCTATTTGCACTGCTTTAAATCTCTTACCATTTGGTATGCCTCCACACACATCATATATCAGAGTTCTTAGAGTAGTACCTAACTCCACCTCTACTAAACCAGTATTAACTATATTCCCCGCAACTGCAAATACTTTTGTACCCTTATTTTTGTCTGTACCAAACCTATTAAACCATTCAGAACCGTTTAATATTATTTGACCAATATTAGCAATAGATTCTACATTATTTATTACTGAAGGTTTTCCAAAAACACCTGCGTCAGTTGGATACGGTGGCTTAGGGGTAGGCTCTCCTCGTTTGCCTTCGATAGAGTGCATTAAAGCTGTTTCTTCTCCACATACAAAAGCTCCTGCACCGACACGAATTTCTAAATCAAAATCAAATCCAGAACTAAAAATATTATTGCCAAGAAGCCCATATTCTTTAGCTTGCTTGATAGCTAGTTTTAATCTATCTACAGCTAACGGATATTCTGCTCTAACGTATACATAGCCTTGAGTGGCTCCCATGGCATATCCTGCTATAACCATGCCCTCAATTATTGCATGTGGATCTCCTTCTAATAAAGATCTATCCATAAACGCTCCAGGATCTCCTTCATCTGCATTACAAATAATATACTTTTGATCTGAACTAGCTTTATGCCCTAATTCAAGTTTGATTCCTGTAGGGAACCCTCCACCTCCACGTCCTCTTAAACCAGAGGATTTAATTTCATTAACTACTTCAATTGGCTCCATTTCAGTTAAAGCTTTAGCTAAAGCTTGATAGCCATCTCTTGCTATGTATTCATCAATAACTGAAGGGTCAATTATTCCTGTATTTCTTAAAACTATTCGAGTTTGTTGGTTAAAAAAGTTAATGTCATAATACTTTTCTATAAATTTTGTAATTTCTGAAGTATTATCTTGATACATTAATCTTTCTACTGGTCTTCCTTTTAATAAATGTTCTTCAACAATCTCTGATACGTCTTCAATTTGTACTTTTTGATAGAATACAGCCTCAGGATAAACCATAATGATTGGCCCTAAATCACATGTTCCAACACATCCTGTTACTATTACATTAATTTCATCTTCTAATCCACTTTTTTTAATCTGCATTTCTAATTCGCTTTGTACTTCTTTACAACCTGAAGTAACGCAACCAGTTCCACCACAAACTAGTACATGAGCTCTATATAATTGCATTATTCTCTCCTCCTAGGTTAATCACGATTTACGATCCATTCATCGAGAATTTCATTACGCATAATATGTTTTTTTACTATTTTTCTTGCACGATCGGAATCTATATTTCCATATAGTGTGGAGTTGCCATCTTTAGTCTCTACTTCTACTAAGGGTTCTTGTTCGCAAAGACCAATACATCCCTTCTGAGTAACTTCAACATTGGATATATCTAAATTTCCCAGCTCATCGATGATGGCACTAATCGTCTCTCTAGCTCCAGCAGCAATTCCACAAGTACCCATGTATACTTTCACTTGAGTTCTATTAGCTTTTTGTCTAATTTCTAAATTTTTCTTAGCTTTCTCTCTTATTCTATTTAAATCTTCTAATGATTTCATAATAAAGCTCCTTTCTCCCTTAAGTTATTCTCGTTATTCTCCAAATACGACTTTATCCAGTTAATTATTTGACTATCATTTAAATCTACATCTTCAATTTTTTCTTTTATCTCTTTTGTGCTAAAAGTATATTCATAATCATCAACTTTATGCACAAAACAAATGTCACATTCTTCTTCAGCCAAGATAAGAGAAATAATTGTGTCTGTTATCGAACCCATAGGAGGCATATCAATATGATTGCGTTTCATATTGACTTCTACTATAGTCCCTTTGTTTAAATCAGATTTTAGTATTAACTCACCTGAACACATCTCAGATGTTTGTTTAAACAATGGCAAACCTAAGCCAACATTTCTTGTTTTTCTTTCTGTAACGAAAGGATCCAGTACTCTATCCTGATAGCATTGACTCATACCACATCCGTCATCTTCAATTATTATTTGATACAAGTTTTTGTCACTATCCTCATTAATTTTAATTTCTATTAGACTAGCTCCTGACCTTAACGAGTTTTCTGCAATGTCTAATATGTGTAGTGATAGCTCTCTCATCTATAATATTTAGCTAGTATCTTTTGAACATCTTCTTGTTTGACTCTTCCGTATACATCATCACCAATCGTCATAAATGGCGCTAAACTACACGCTCCGACACATCTACTAAATCGTAGTGTAAATTTACCATCATTCGTAGTTTCATTAATAGATATTCCTAGTTGATTTTGAATCTCATGTTGTACATCTACAGCACCTTTTACGTAACAAGCAGTTCCCATGCATAATTCTATGATATAATCACCTGCTGGTTCTGTATTGAACAATGAATAAAAAGTTACAACGCCATAAACTTCTGATACAGGGATATCTAATCCTAATGCAACGAGCTTTTGTGCTTCTTTTGGTAAATAACCAAAAATCTTTTGTACTTCATGCAACG
>CAZCFQ010000066.1:0-7392 GCA_964497955.1 uncultured Clostridiaceae bacterium | reverse complement strand
TTAGTTTCTCTTTCATAGTTGCCCTCCTCACAAATTTCTTCGCTTAATCATATTAAAAAAACACAAAACTCTGACAATTTTGGTTTTTTAAAGCACTTAATACTTTATTAATACTTAGTTTATTTTCTATTCTTATAGCAGTAGTAGGACTTTTATATAGATCTTCAATTTCATGCGCGTCCGAATTAGTTATAACATTACAATTTTGATAATTTTTGTGATATTTATAGAAATTTATCTTTGAAATTTCTAAAGTATTAAATTCAATGTCTTTAGGCAAAAATCCTAGAGTTGAAATTAATCCGTTTGCTTTTCTTTGAATATGAGCAGGTACATATACCCCATTTAATTCTTTAGTAATACTACATATTTTTAAAATTGAAAGGCTTGTTGCTTGTGATAGCAAGTAAGGGTGCTCCTTTTTTTTGCCATCTTTTATGATAGTTTGATTGCCAAAAAACCTTATACTATTCTCAACATCTGGTAAATTATTAGTTATTATGTCTTCCATAACTTGACATGTATCTAAGTCTTCAAAATAGGTTAACACATGCGCCCCTTCTTTTGACTCAATCTCTATACCAGGAACTACTACTACGTCTTTATCCTTAGATTCTTTAATAACCTCTTCAAGGTTTTTGCAACTATTATGATCTGTAACTGACATAACTTTTATCCCTAAATTCAAAATATGTTCAATAATATTTTTTGGAGTCATATCATTACTAGCACAGCTAGATAAACATGAATGGATATGTAAATCAATTGGATAATATTTTGTACTATTCATTTTTAGATAATAGTTGATATAGAAGACCACTTATTTCAAAGCTGTTCATCTCAGTTATAAAAATTGGTAAATTTTCTTCTCTAGCTTTTTCAATAGTTTTATCATCAGGCTTATGTCCACCTGTTATAATTATGCCAGACAAGTCTTTTAGTAAAGCTACTGCTACTATATTTTGATGGCTATGAAGTGTAATCCATAACTGATTCTTTTCTGCTTTAGCAATAACATCACTTAATAAATCAGAAGTATATGCACCAGTAACTAAATTATCATTAGAAACTGTTATAATTTTTAATGGCAGCTTTTTAACTATATTACTTAGTTTCATCATTATCATTCTTTCTTTCTTTCATAGTAGGTGGCAGATGTTTAGCTAGACTCAATAATTCTTCTGCTATATTTTGAACATTATTTCTTAATTCTATTGTACAGTCAGTCCTTGAAGCTTCACCTTGAACTATATCTTCTGCCAAAGCTCTGCAAGTTGGTGCACCACATGCTCCACAGTCTAATCCAGGCAACTCATTAGCAATCTGCTCAACTTCCTTCATTTTTCGTAAAGCTACTTTTATATTGTCGTCTAATTTCATTATCTCTCGAGAAGTAATATTTTCTTCAAAAAACAACTCACCCGACTCTACTAATTTTTTATAAGTAGCTTCAGGAATATTGTTATCATTACTTCTTTCTTTAGCTCTTTTATTCAAAAAAACTCTAGCAACAAAAGGGTTCTCAACTACTAAAGGACCCCCTAAGCAACCTCCAGTACATGCTTGCATTTCCAAAAAATCAACATCTTTTAACTTGCCCATTTCTATCTCTTCTAGCACATCACTAACATGAGAAATTCCTTGTATTTGAACATGAGTAATATTTTCAGCAAAACCTATCGATTCTCCACCTGGTCTAGCCCATCTCAGTCCATAAGAAGAACCCTTAAGTTTAGTTTCTTTTATTAATTGGGGGTGATTTTTAAGATTTTGGATATTTCTTATAACCAATCCATACATATCTGCCATAGATATAACTCCGTCGACATGCTCTGACCCGGCAACTGGTTGCTGGGTTGCTGTAACTTTTGCAGGGCATGGACTTATAAAGAAAACTCCTACATCTTCAAACTTTATATTAAATTTTTGTGATAACTCATCTTTAGCGATATAGGCAGTGATAGCCATTGGTGACTCTATAGGTATGATGTTTGGTATTAAAGAAGGAAATTTAACTTGTATTAATCTGACTACAGCAGGACATGCTGAACTAATGGAAGGTTTTACTATATCTTCTCTTTCAAAATATTTTCTATAAGCCATAGATACATAATCAGCACCTAAAGCTACCTCATAAACCTCATCAAAACCTATCAATTTTAAAGTAGCAACTATCTCAAAATCACTATATATACTAAATTGACCAAAAAAAGATGGTGCGGGAATTGCTACAGATATTTTAAAGTCTTCAATTCTCTGTAAAGGATCTGTTATTGCATATTTAGCGTGTTCAGGACAATTACGTATGCACTCTCCACAGTCTATACATCTTTCTTCTAATATATGAGCTTTCCCATTTCTAACTCTAATAGCTTCGGTTGGGCATCCTTTTATACAGTTTGTGCATCCTTTGCATTTAGTTTGATCTAATCTAACTGAGTGAAAGTATTCAATCATTTTATTCACCTTCAATTAAAATTTTATAAATAGAAAGACATAATTAACTTTGTTCCAATACCAACCTCTGAGGTGATTTGAAAATCATCAGCTGTTCTTTTTATATTAGGTAGGCCCATTCCTGCCCCAAACCCTTGTCTTCTTGCTTCTTCTGAAGCTGTTGTGTAACCTTCTTTCATGGCAAGTGATATATTTTCTATTCCTGGTCCCTTATCTATAACTTTTATAAAAATTTCGTTATCTAAAACCTCAAGAAATATATTTCCACTTTCAGCATGAATTACAACATTCATTTCTGCTTCGTAAACTGCTATTGCTACTCTTCTTATTATTTGTGCGTTAATACCAATCTGTCTTAAAGTTTTCTTTATTTTTGTTGATGCTTCTCCAGCTGAAATAAAATCATCACCAGAAACTGCGAAAGTTAATTCCATTTGATCCACCTAATCAGCTCCCTTTCAAACCCAATTCAAAGAGTCTACCACAGGTTTCAAACATGTCTAAATCTGTTACTATCAAAGGAATGCTTGATTTTTTTGCTAGCTTAATTACATCATCAACTGGACTCTTGCCTCTTACAAATAAAATAGCAGCCAAATCAACTATGTCAGCTGTTCTCATAACTTGAATATTAATTAATGATGTTATTAAAAGTGTATGTGGATTAATATTACATGCCAATACATCACTCATTAAATCCGCTCCACAAGCACTATCAATTTCTGTTTTCATGAATGTATCTCCAAAGACAACTTGACCATCCACTTTATCTACTATTCTTTTTAACTCCATCTATTACACCTCTAATTATTTCCGTTACATATTGTATACACGCCTAATATGATAACATAAACTTTTATATAATTCTACATTATAATTAAAATGTACAATCTTAAAATATACTTTATTAATTATAGGATATTCAAATATTAATTATTATAATAATAAGCTTAATTTTACAATGTATAAATTTATTATGAAATTGCTTTATTAACAACAAAAAAACATTTTAATTTAAACAAAAAATATCCACTTATTAGCAATATACTAATAAGTGGAGAATATTCTACTCCCATTCTATTGTGGCTGGTGGTTTGCTTGTTATATCATAAACAACACGATTAACCCCATCAACTTCATTAACAATTCTATTTGATATTTTTGCAAGAATTTCAAAAGGTATTCTTGCCCAATCTGCTGTCATTGCATCTGTTGAGGCAACTGCTCTTAAAGCTATTAGATTAGAGTAAGTCCGTTCATCACCCATAACGCCAACACTTCTTACTCCAGGTAATACAGCAAAAGCTTGCCATATAGTATTATACAAACCAGCTTTCAAAATTTCTTCTCTGAAAATTGCATCTGCTTCTTGAAGTAGAGTTATTTTCTCTTTTGTTATCTCTCCCATAATTCTTATGGCTAATCCAGGTCCTGGAAATGGTTGTCTCATAACAATCTCATTTGGTAATCCTAACTCCAAACCTACTTCCCTTACTTCATCTTTAAAAAGTTCTCTTAAAGGTTCAATCAATTCAAAGTCAATATCTTCTGGCAATCCACCTACATTGTGGTGGCTTTTAATTAAAGCCGCTGTATTTGTACCACTCTCAATAACATCTGGATATATCGTGCCTTGGACCAAGTAAACTGCATTTCCTATTTCTTTAGCTTTCTCTTCAAAAACTCTAATAAACTCTTCTCCAATAATTTTTCTTTTCTTCTCTGGATCACTTACACCTTCTAGTTTAGATAGAAATCTATCACTTTCATTAGCATATATCAACTTCATACCCATTTGTTTACCAAAAGTTTCAACTACTTGCTTTGCTTCATCTTTTCTTAATAATCCATGATTGACGAAAATACAAGTGAGTTGATCGCCTATAGCTTTGTGTACAATTGTCGCTGCTACTGAAGAGTCTACTCCACCACTTAAACCACAAACAACCCTTTTATCTCCAACTAAGTTTTTTATTTTCTCTACTTGTTCATCAATAAAGGAGTCTAATTTCCAGTCAGCATCTAACTTTGCAACATTGAATAGAAAATTTCCAATTATCTCTCTTCCAAGCTCAGTGTGTTCGACTTCAGGATGGAATTGGACTCCATAAAAATTTCGTTCTTTATTAATAAAAGCAGCAACTGGTGTATTCTCTGTCTTTGCTATAATTTGATATCCCTTTGGAAGCTTTACAATACTGTCTCCATGACTCATCCAAATATTAAAACCAGATTCTATTTCTGTAAATAATAGAGATTGATCATCCATGTTTACTAGTTTCGCAAGTCCATATTCTCTTTTAGCAGATCTTTCCACATTGCCACCAAAGTCAATTGTTAACAACTGCATACCATAACATATTCCTAAAATTGGCACACCTAAATCATATATTCTTCTATCAATCTTTGGAGCATTTTCATCATAAACACTTTTTGGTCCTCCAGAAAAAATAATAGCTGCAGGATTTTTAGCTTTAATTTCTTCATAACTTTTATTAAACGGAACAATCTCACAATATACATGGTGTTCCCTAACTCTTCTAGCGATAAGTTTAGCGGTTTGACCACCAAAATCAAAAATTAGTACTAGTTGTCTTTCCATCCTACTCCTCCTAACAATTTCTAAAAATTATAGCAAAAAGCCACACCTTTGCCAAGATAAAACGAATAATATTACATTAATTTATCTTATTGTTCCCTTTTCAAACACAGTATATCGATAATCATCTACATAAGTTAGCTCTAGTTCTATAGTTTGTGCAATATATTTCATAGTTGTAGAACTGAAAAATGAAATGTGGCTAGGATCATGTATATAGTGCCAATTCAAAAATCTATCTTTATTATTATTATGAAATAAAGTCATAATAGCTAAATGTCCACCATCCTTTAAGTGCTTCTTAAATAGTCTAAAATATTTTAAGGGATCAATTAAGTGCTCTACTACTTCTGTAGATACAATCAAATCATACTCTTTATTTTGATAAATTTTTTTTGGTGAGAAATATAAATCATAGATATCTACTTCCATGTTGTACTCTGTTTCTAATAAATGCTTAAGCACAGGTTCTGGTCCACTCCCAAAATCAAGTGCTTTTGAACCTATTAAATCATGTTTAAATACTGCTTTATCAAGAAACTTTCTAAAAAAGTTTAAATATCCCTCATCCTCAATAGAATTTTCATGTAAAAGATACCTGTCAAGCTCTTCTTTTTCATTTAATAATTCATTTCTGTTTTTAAAAATAAACTCACAATTATTGCAATGATGATATGTAACATCTAATGCATCACTATAAAAACTTTCTGTATCTGATCCGCAAATTTTACAATTATTAATTAAAACCATTCCTTTTTTAGTAACTTTTTATATTCGTCCTTGAAATTATCTCATTTTGTAGTGACTCACCTAAATCCACAAAGTAATCGCTATAACCTGCAACTCGTACTAACAAGTCACAGTGTTTTTCTGGTTCTTTCTGAGCATCTAACAATACTTTTTTATCTACTATATTAAATTGCACATGATGAGCACCAAATTTGAAATGTGTTCTTATTAATTTAACTAAATTATCAATTCCTTTATCATCAGAAACTAAAGAAGGCATTAAACTCATATTGAGTAAAGTACCACCAGTTCTTACATGGTCCATTTTACCTACAGATTTTATTACAGCAGTTGGTCCATTTTTGTCTGCTCCCTGTACGGGTGAAATTCCTTCTGATAAAGGCATATGAGCAAGTCTTCCATCAGGCATTGCTCCCATTACAGATCCAAAATATATATGACATGTAGTAGGCAACATATCTATATGATACTCTCCACCTTTAGTATTTGGTCTGCCTTCGACTTCTTTAAAGAAAGCATTAAATATTTTTACCATAATATCATCAGCTTGATCTAAATCATTGCCATACTTAGGTGTTTTATTGGTTAAAGTTAATCTCATAAACTCCTCGTTTTCAAAATTTGAATGTAGAGACTTTAATAATTCACTAAAATCAAAACTTTGCTTTTCATATATATGTGTTTTTATTGCTGATAAACTGTCAGTAATAGATCCAATCCCTACACCTTGAATATATGTGGTATTGTATCTTGCGCCACCTTCATTATAATCCATACCCTTTTTAATACAGTCATCCATTATTACTGACATAAAAGGAGCTGGGCACTCTTTTGCATATAAACGTTCAATGTATTGATTACCCTTTACTTTTATATTAACAAAGTGATGCAGTTGCTTTTTATAAGCTTCTAAGAGCTCGTCAAATGTGTTAAACGAATCTACTTTGCCAGTTTTTATCCCTAACTGTTTTTTACTGATAGGATCATATCCATTATTCAAAGTTATTTCTAAAATTTTTGGAAGGTTTAAATAACCTGTTAAGACATAGGCTTCTTTACCAAAACAACCTGTTTCAATACAACCGCTTACACCACCCGTTCTAGCATCCTCTATTGTTTTGCCTGCTCTTAGCATTTCTTCTATGACCATATCGTTATTAAATATTGAAGGATATCCATATCCTTTTTTAATAACTTTAATTGCTTCTTTAATAAAATGATTACTATTTTTTTTACTAACTTGAATATTGGTTCCTGGTTGTAATAAGTGTACATTCTCGATTACCTCAAGTAGTAAATAAGAAACTTCGTTTACTCCGTCATTACCTTCTTTATCTAACCCACCAATATTAATGTTGGTAAAGTCATTATATGTACCGCTTTCTTCTGCAGTAACACCAACCTTTGGAGGTGCTGGATGATTATTAAATTTTATGAAAAAACATTCTAATAGTTCAAGAGCATCTTCTTTTTTAATCGCGCCTTTATCAATTTCAGCTTTATAAAAAGGATACAGATGCTGGTCTAGACGTCCAGGATTAAATGCATCCCAAATATTAAGTTCTGTTATAGTAGCAAGATGAATA
>CAZCFQ010000065.1:0-10687 GCA_964497955.1 uncultured Clostridiaceae bacterium | reverse complement strand
CTAACTCACCTACAGTAATATACTCAGGAATTTCAATTTCATCTGGTCTTTGTTCGTATTTTTGTCGACCTTGAGACTTGCTTCTTTTGCCAGTCTTAGATCTTCTACGAGCTGCTTCACTTTTTTCTTTTTCTATTTCTTGTTCCCAGATTTCTTCAACACTTTCACTGTGTTTAATTATTGTATAATCACTTTTTAGCTCATCTGGAATCTCTTCTGGGAGATCTTTAGCAGTTGATTTCAACATCTCTATTGCTTTCAATCTCTTTTCTTTCTCTTCTTTTGTTTCTTTAACTGGTTCTTGAGTTTTCTCTTGTTTTGCTGTAGTTGTTTCTTTAGACTTTGCAGTCTGATCTGGTTTTTCTTTTACCACTTTTTTCTTTTGTGTTTCCTTTTTAGCTTTTTCTTTTTTGTCTTCTTGTTTTCTTTTCTGTGTTTCTTTTAGCATTTGTCTAATTTGGTTTGCAACATCAGATTCAAGTGAGCTCATATGGCTACTCACTTCTATACCTACCTGATTAAGTGCATCCACTAATTCCTTACTAGGAATATCAAATTCTTTTGCTATCTCATAAACTCTTACTTTACTCAATAATTACACCTCCGCAATTTTCTTTTGGGGTTACTCTTTAATGTTTCTTTTAAGATCTTCATATATTTCTTCTGGTACTTTGATATCTAAAGCATTACCTAATGCATTAGTTTTTTTAGCTTTTTCAATACATTCGATTTTATTGCAAAGATATGCCCCTCTACCATTTACTCTTTTTTTAGTTTCAATCAAAACCTCTGATTCTGGAGTTTTAACTATTCTCACTAAATCAAACTTGTCTTTCTTCTCTCGACAAGCCACACACATTCTTTGAGGTTTTTTCCTACTTTTCACTAGTCTCCCCCTCCATAGAAAAACCTGCTTGAGTTGCACTCTTTATATCAATTTTCCAAGAAGTTAATCTAGCTGCAAGTCTTGCATTTTGTCCATCTTTTCCTATAGCAAGGGATAATTGATTATCTGGGACAACTACATTGGCTTTTCTCTCGTCTTCTTCTTGGATTACTACATCTAATACCTGTGATGGACATAAAGCATTTTTAACATACTCCTCAGGGCTCTCACTATATTCTACTACATCAATCTTCTCTCCACTAAGCTCATTTACAATTGCTTGCACCCTTGATCCTCTAGGCCCAACACATGCTCCTACTGGGTCTACATTTTCATCATTGGATTTTACACTAATTTTAGTCCTACTACCAGCTTCTCTAGCAATTGATTTTATTTCAACTACACCACTAAAGACTTCAGGTACTTCTAGTTCAAAAAGCCTTTTAATTAATCCTGGGTGAGTCCTTGAGATTACTATTTGTGGCTCTTTATTGCTCTTTTTAACTTCTGCTATATAAAACTTCATCCTCTTATTTACTAAATAAGTTTCATTGTCTACTTGTTCAGTTTGAGGTAATATAGCTTCAGTATTACCTAAATCAACATAGAAGTTTCTACCATCAGTTCTATAAAGAGTTTCTGTGATGATATCGTCGGTTCTATCGACAAACTTATCAAATATAGCACTTTTTTCTGCTTCTCTAATACGTTGTACAACCATTTGTTTAGCTGCTCTAGCAGATTTTCTTGCAAAATCTTTTGTTGTGATATCTATATTAATTATATCATCAATCTTAGCTTCTTTTCTTATTTCTTTAGCTTCTTCTAAACTAATTTCTTTTTCTTCATCTTCCACTTCTTTGACTACAATATATCTTCTGAATGCTTTAACCTCTCCATTATCAGTATTGATTTGGATATTTATTTCAGCTTCATTGCCATGTCTTTCTGAATAACTTTTTGCTAAAGCAGTTTTTACTGCATCATAAAGGATTTCAACATCTATTCCTTTGTCTTCACTTAAATCCTTAATTGCTTTCATAAATTCTTTATTCAAAACTATCTCCCTCCTAAAAACTAAAATGCAGTCTTATAGATGAGATCATTTTTCTATCGATCTTATAAGTTTCCGCACCACTAACAACTATTATGTTGTCTTTATTTACTTCTGTTAAAATTCCGACTGCAGTTTTGGGCCAGGTTTCACCTGCAACGTATGTGTTAAACTTAACTTCTTTTCCAATACACAAATTGAGAGTATGGGTATTGTTTAGTTTTGCATCAAGTCCTGGAGAAGACACTTCTAAAAAATATTGTTCTTCAAAAGGATCTATTTCATCTAAGTATTGATCTAGATCTTGATGGATAGAGTAACAGGTGTCATGATCAATACCATCAGGACTATACACCCTAACACTTATAATCATACTTCCACCTTTTGTTACTGTGTCTAAATTAAAAAATTCAACACCATGCTTGTTAGCTAACTCAATAGCTTTAGCTTCGATTAGTTTTATGGCTTGTTTTTTCTTCATTGTACATAACTCCTTGATATATAACAGTAAAAAGAGTGGGCTGACCCACTCTTTTTCAATAACTATAAACACCTAAAGCTATCTTATCAAAAAAGTAACGTTCTTGCAAGTTAGTTATTAGAAGTTGCCATTTTATTAATTTCATCCAAAATGACACTTAAATAATCCTTTTCTAATACTGTCTTAAAAACCTTACCCTTTTTAAATAAAACGCCTTTTCCTTTCCCTAAAGCTAAGCCTAAGTCAGCTTCTTTAGCTTCACCCGGACCATTAACGACGCAGCCCATTATTGCTATTTTTAAACTTTTGTCAATATTAGAGATTTCTTCTTCTACTTTATTGACAATCTCAATCAGATTACCATTTGTCCTTGCACATGTAGGGCAACTAATTATTTCAACACCTTTATCTAAAAGGCCAATTGACTTTAAAATGTGTTTTGCAACTATAATTTCTTTTAGTGGATCATCAGTTAAAGAAACCCTAATTGTTTCGCCAATACCATCAAGTAAAAGGTTACCAATACCAATGGAACTTTTTATAGTTCCTTGGACAAAAGTTCCGGCTTCTGTCACTCCTATATGAAGTGGAGTATTAGATTTGTCACGAAAAATTCTGTTTGATTCTATAGTAGTTAAAACAGAGGATGACTTAATACTTACGACAAAATTATCAAAACCACTATCTAAGAGTTTTTTATCATAATTAAGTGCAGATTCTGCTAAAGCTTTGGCTGTTGGATGGCCATATTTATTTAAGATTTCTTTTTCAAGTGATCCACTATTAACTCCTACTCTAACACACTTATTCAATTCTTTAGCTTTTTGAAAAATTTTGATTACATTTTCCCAGCTACCAATATTCCCAGGGTTTATTCTAACTTTATCTGCACCAACTACAAGTGATTGTATAGCAAGCTTATAGTCAAAATGAATATCAGCTACTATTGGTTTATTAACTTCTTTAATAATATATGCTAAAGCTTTTACTGAACTGTTATCTGGAACTGAAATTCTTACTATATCAGCACCTTCAGTAAAAAGCGCTCTTGCTTGTTTTATTGTGGAATTGACATCTGTGGTTTTAGTATTTGTCATACTTTGTATTAAAATTTTGTTTCCACCAAAATATAAATCTTTAATTTTTACTTTTCTAATGCTTTTCATATTACTGTCCTAATCTTATTATATCTTGATAGGTAACAACGATTGCTAATGTTATTAATAATGCAAAGCCTACTATAAAGATAAAGTTTTCTTTTTTTGGATCTAAAGGCTTTCCTCTTATTGCTTCTACTATAATTAATAATATCCTACTACCATCGAGTGGTGGAACAGGTAAAGCGTTAAAAATACCTACATTTAGACTAAGCATTGCTGTAAAAGACATTGTGTTAATTAAACCAGTCCGACTTACTTCTCCTACCATTTGTGCTATTCCGACAGGTCCTGCTCCTTGAGCAGCAGTTTGACCAGTAATCATAGATATAAGTGCTGTAATAATTAAAGAAATCATGTAAAAAGTTTGCTCAATTCCTGCAAATATAGATTTTAGTGGACTTCCTCTTTCAAGTTTAGAGGTTATACCAATAATTCCTTCACCAGTTAACTCGTCTTCTTCTGGAGTAATACTTAATGTAATAGTTTGACCATTTCTATCAATTTTTAGTATTTTCTCTTGATTTGCACTAGGCTTAATGTGTTGTGTAATTTCTTCCCAAGAGTTAATTTCATTACCATCAATTGCAACTATTTTATCACCGGATTGTAAACCAGCGCTTTCTGCAGGGGTTTGTTCGATTACCTCGCCTACAATAGCTTGTTCACTAGGAACTCCCTGCATAAAACCTACAATAGCAAAAATTAAAATAGCAAGAAAAATATTCATTAAAACTCCTGCGATAGAGATAAAGATTCTTGTTAGAGGCTTTTTGGTGTCAAACCCTCTTGGATGATATTCATCATCTGGTTCTTCGCCTGCCATTCTGACAAATCCACCAATAGGCAAAGCTCTTAAACTGTAGGTAGTTTCTCCCATATCTTTACTTACTACTTTTGGACCCATTCCTATTGCAAACTCATGAACGCATACATCAGATGCTTTAGCAGCCAAAAAGTGGCCTAACTCATGAAATAGGACTAAAATTCCTAATATAAAAACTGTTAAAATTACTGTTACCATGATCACGGATCCTCCTAGACATTAATCGTCTTACTTATAGTTATTACTTCTTTTTGTATATTTAAAACATCATTTATATTTTCGACTTCTTTATTTTCAAATTTGTTCATAACTTTTTCAATAAATATTGGTATTTCTAAAAATTCAATTTCTTCATTTAAAAACTTTTCAACAGCGATATTATTAGCTGTATTCATTATTGCTGGCATCAATCCTCCAGCTCTACCTACTTTATATGCTAGTTCAAGACATCTAAACTTTTGATAATCTGGCTTAAAAAACTCTAATTTTTGAACTTCTAATAGATCAAGACCTTCTCGATTTGTAGCTACTCTTTTACCTCTGTACAAAGCATATTGAATAGCTGTTTCCATATTAGTTGTGCCTAATTGTGCTATAAGTGAACCATCAAAATACTCTACTAATGAATGAACTATGCTTTGTGGATGGACTAATACAGATATTTTTTCATAAGGAACATCATAAAGTATTGATGCCTCTATAACTTCAAGCCCTTTATTCATAAGTGTAGCTGAATCAATAGAAATTTTTTGCCCCATTGACCATGTTGGATGCTTAAGGGCTTGCTTTGGAGTAACTTTTTCTAATTGTTTCAGACTAAACTGTCTAAATGGTCCTCCAGAAGCTGTTATTAATAATCTCTTAATAGTTTTTCTATCTTCTCCATTAAGACATTGCCAAATAGCAGAATGTTCACTATCTATTGGGTATATATTAGCACAATTATCTTTTGCTATTTTTTTTAGTAATCCTCCAAAGCTAACTATAGATTCCTTATTTGCTAGTGCTAGATCTTTACCTTGTTTTAGTATTTCAATAGATGCTTCAAGTCCATATATACCACTTATTGCATTAACATAAATATCTGCATCTACTAAATTTATAAATTCTTTTACATAGTTTTGCCCATAAAGTATTTCAATATTTTTGTTTTGAAACTTATTTTTTATTCCAACAATTCTAGGTTGAAATTCACTGATTTGTTTCTTTAATAAATTTATGTTTGAGTGAGCTGTCAAACCCATTACTAAAAAATCATTTTTATGTTCCCTAATTACATTCAAAGTTTGAGTTCCAATTGAACCTGTACTTCCCAGTATTGCTATTTTAATCATTTAAACACCTTCAGTTATAAATAGTTATTGGCAAAAAAGTATGCTAGAGCAAAAACAGGCATAACGCTATCAAAACGATCAAACAGACCACCATGACCAGGCATTATTTTGCCTGAATCTTTAACATTAGTAAATCTTTTTAATGCTGAAATTAATAAATCTCCTGATTGAGCAATAATTACTGCTAATATGGCATAAATTAGTAGATAAAGCAAATTTAAATTCAAATAGTTACCATATATCATAACTAATATTATTGATGCCAAGCTTCCTCCTATTAATCCTTCAATACTCTTTTTAGGGCTTAGCTTCTTCCAGGGTCTATTCTTACCTAAAGTAATACCACTTATATATGCAAAAGTATCATAAGCCCAACCACTTAAAAATGGGAGAAAAACTATAAATGGGCCAAACTGATCGAGCAAATATAAATGAGGAATAAGAATAATTGTATAGGTTGAAAAAGTGATGTATATGCATATATTAGTTAATTCGAAAGCATCTTTAAAGACAGTTTCTAAAGATAAAACTATGAAAATATATAAAGGGATTAAATAACTATTAAAACTTGGTTTAAACCTAATTGTAAGAAAAGCTAATAATATAAAAACAATCGAAACAATAAGAATGTGTATATTGTCCTTTTCATAAACCATTCTATGAAGTTCATAGATTAAAATTGTTCCAACAAATAAAGATGCATAAAAAAGAATGTCTTTTCCAAAGTATATTACTAAAAAAAATATAGGTAATGCAATTAAAGCACTTAAGACTCTACTTTTCATAATTAATACTCCCAAATCTCCTATTACGTTTATAGTAAAAATCTATTGCTATTTCTAACTCTTTTTCATTAAAATCTGGCCAATAAGTATCACAAAAATATAGTTCAGCATAAGCTAATTGCCATAATAAAAAGTTTGATAATCTTTTCTCTCCACCTGGTCTAATTAACAGATCAACATCTGGGACGTGTGGAGCATAAAAGTTTGATCTTAATTTTTCTTCATCAATATTTTTTTCACCACTATCAATCAAAGAATTTATTGAGTCTAAAATTTCAGCTTTTCCTCCATAATTATAGGCAAATATAACTTCTAGTCCTTCATTAGTACTAGAATCTTTTTCTAAATCTCTTAATAAGTCTAAGGTCTTTTTTGGGATACCTTCTTCTCTTCCAGAAACAAAGAATCTCATATTTCTCTTTTCAAGATGCGATTTAAATCTATTATAGATTATAAATGGTAAATCTTTAGTTAAATAGTCAACTTCTTTTTGTGGCCTTTTCCAGTTTTCTGTTGAAAAAGCATACAGAGTTAAGTATTTTATACCCTTTTCATTTAGTAATTTAGAAATAGTTAAAATATTTTCAGCACCTTTTTGATGTCCATAATATCTTGGTCTATTTTTTTGTTTTGCCCATCTACCGTTACCATCCATAATGATAGCAACATGTTGCAATTTTTTTTCCATAATTACCTCCATATGTTACAAACCCCCTCTCACAGAGGGGGCTAAATTAAACCAGTGGCTCTTGTTCAAAAGCTACATAAATTTCATAAAAGCTATTTTTTATTACTTTTACTACCCTTTTTTGCTTAGATAAATCAAATCTAGGGTTTTCTAGTTCATAATTAATAATTTTATAATCTATATTATGACTACTTAATACTTTCTCTGCTTGATCTAGTTTTAACCCTAAAATTTCTTTGCTGATCATACTTCCATTATTTCTTCTTGTTTAGCTTTTAAGACCTCATCAACTTTTTTAACATACTCATCTGTCATTTCTTGAATATTATCATATGCTCTGTTAGCATTTTCTTCAGAAATCTCACTTTCATTTTCTAAAAACTTAACTTCTTCGTTAGCATCTCTTCTTACATTTCTAATTGCTACTTTTGTATCTTCTGCTTTTTGAGATACTAGCTTATTGAGTTTTATTCTTCTCTCTTCTGTTAAATGTGGAATATTTAATCTGATGATACTACCATCAGTATTGGGTGTAAGACCTAAATCTGATGTCATAATAGCTTTTTCAATAGCTCCAATAACTGATTTATCCCAAGGTTGAATAACTAATAATCTTGCTTCTGGAGCAGAAATATTACTAACTTGCTTCAAAGGCACATTAGATCCATAATATTCAACTGTTATTTTGTCTAAAAGTGAAGGTGTTGCTCTTCCTGCTCGAATTGTCTTATATTCATCCTTTAAAACATCTACAGCATTCTTCATTCTCTTTTCACAATCTTTATATATTGCGTTAAGCATCAGTTTTCCCCCTTATAACCGTTCCTATTTTTTCTCCAAGTACTACTTTTTTAATATTTCCTTCAGTTGCAAGACCAAAGACTAATATTGGTATTTGATTATCCATACAAAGTGAAGTAGCTGTTGAATCCATTACACCAAGGCCTCTTCTAATGACTTCGATATATGAAAGTTCAGAAAATATTACAGCATCGGGATTTTCTAGTGGGTCAGAATCATAAACACCATCTACATTTCCTTTAGCTAGTAATATAGCGTCAGCTTCTATCTCTGCGGCTCTTAAAGCTGCTGTTGTGTCTGTTGTGAAAAAAGGATTTCCAGTGCCTGCAGCAAAAATGACAACTCTACCTTTTTCTAAATGTCTAATTGCCCTTCTTCTGATGTAAGGCTCTGCAATTTCACGCATTTCAATAGCAGTTTGTACTCTGGTTACAACATCAATGTGTTCTAGTGCATCTTGTAATGCCAGTGAATTAATACAAGTAGCTAACATCCCCATGTAGTCTGCTGTTGCTCTATCCATACCACTAGCACTACCAGTGGCACCTCGCCAGATATTGCCTCCGCCTACTACTATAGCAACTTCTATACCTAATTCTACTACTTCTTTCACTTGTTTGGCAATATTACTAATAACATCATGATCAATTCCACCATAACCATTACCTGCTAATGCTTGTCCACTAAGCTTTAATACAATTCTATTGTACTGACTACTTGCCATAAAGAGCACCTCCCAAATATTTTGCTTCGACAAAAATGTCTAAATCCCTCTCTAAATTGTTTAAAAAAAGGAACACAAAAAGTGTGTTCCTAATTTACTACTTTATCATTGATGCTACTTCATCAGCAAAGTCTTCAGTCTTTTTCTCAATACCTTCGCCCATCTCGTATCGAGTAAAACGTCTAACTTGAATATTTTCTCCAATAGTAGCTATTTTCTCTTTAATTAGTTCTTCAACTGATTTATCAGTATCTTTAATGAAAGGTTGTTCTAGTAAACAAATTTCATTGAAAAATTTATTCATTCTACCATCAACAATTTTATCAACGATATGTTCAGGTTTACCTTCATTAAGAGTCATTTCTCTCATTACTGCTCGCTCTTTTTCTACTACTTCACTTGGAACGTCTTCTCTTTTTACATATTCAGGTTTACTAGCTGCAATTTGCATAGCAATATCTTTACCTAGTGCTTGAAAGTCTTCATTTTTTGCTACGAAATCAGTTTCGCAGTTGACTTCTACTAAGACACCAATTTTACCATTACCATGTATATATGAAGTGACAATACCTTCACTTGCAATTCTACCTGATTTTTTTGCTGCAGAAGCTAATCCTTTTGTTCTTAAAAAGTCTACTGCTTCTTCTATATCGCCTTCACATTCTCTAAGTGCATTTCTACAATCAAGTATGCCTGCACCTGTCAAAGTTCTTAATTCTTTAATCATTTCTGTTGTTACCATTGTTAAACCCCCGTGTATATTCTTTATTATCTATTACTTTGCTTCTTTTATAAAGTCTTCATTGACTTCTTGATTATCTTCTAGCTCATCTGCAGCAGCTCCTTGATTTCCTTCAAGTACTGCATCTGCCATAATTGATGAGAATAGCTTAACTGCTCTAATAGCATCATCATTTCCTGGGATTACATAATCAATCAAGTCTGGGTCGCAATTTGTATCAACAATTGCTATAATAGGGATTCCTAATTTTCTTGCTTCTTTAATCCCAATATTTTCTTTTCTAGGATCTACTATGAAAATTGCTTGTGGTAGACCTTTCATGTTTTTGATGCCACCTAAGAATTTCTCAAGCTTATCTCTTTCTTTTAATAATTCTCCAACTTCTTTTTTAGGTAAAATATCTAGACTACCGTCTTCTTCCATGTCATTTAACTGGTGTAGTCTTGTAATTCTCTTATTAATAGTTTGGAAGTTGGTTAATGTGCCACCAAGCCATCTTTGGCTTACGTAAGGCATTCCGCATCTTTGAGCTTCTTCTTCAATACTATCTCGAGCTTGTTTTTTTGTACCAACAAAAAGTACTTTTCCACCTTCTGCAGCTACATTTCTAATAAACTCATATGCGTCTTCTACCATTTTAACAGTTTGTTGTAAATCGATTATATAGATACCATTTCTTTCAGTAAAGATATAACGATCCATTTTAGGATTCCATCTTCTAGTTTGATGTCCAAAATGAACACCACTTTCAAGTAATTGCTTCATAGTTACAACTGACATTAATAAATTCCTCCTTGGTTTTTCCTCCATTCATATCTACTAGTCAAGCAACTCAACTTAATGAGCACCCGCCCTTCTATCAATGAATGTGTGTTTTTATACCCGAGTAATTATATCATAGGATACAACTACTAGCAAGCATTCTAGTCTCTAATATTTAATATCCTTTTAAGATCATTGTTCAGTATTTTTATATGAGTCCCTTTCATTCCTAATGACTTCGATTTTAATAATCCAGCACTTTCTAATTTTCTTAAAGCATTTACAATAATTGATCTTGTAATATCAAACTCATCAGCTACTTTTGACGCTACTACATATCCTTCTTCTTGATCAATATTATCTAAAATATGTTTAGCTGCTTGAACTTCTGAATATGATAAAGCATCTATTGCAACTTGTATTTTTTGAGCACTTGCATCTTTTTTC
>CAZCFQ010000064.1:0-10705 GCA_964497955.1 uncultured Clostridiaceae bacterium | reverse complement strand
AATCTAGTAAAACCATTCTTACTTCACCAGATGGAAGTCTAACTTGAGCATATTTACCTTCTTTTGCCATAATTTGTGCTGATGAACCAGCTGAGCGAACTAGTTGTCCACCCTTACCAGGTTTAAGCTCAATATTATGTACTACAGTACCTAAAGGCATGTCTTTTAACTTTTTGGCATTACCAGGAATAATATCTGCCTCTGGTCCTGAGATTACTTCTTGTCCTACTTGTAAACCTACAGGAGCTATAATATAGCGTTTCTCTCCATCTACATAATTTAGTAAAGCAATTCTTGCTGTCCTATTTGGATCATACTCAATGTGAGCTACTTTTGCTGGAATATTATCTTTATTCCTCTTAAAGTCAATTATGCGATACTTTCTTTTATGTCCACCGCCCTGGTGTCTAACAGTCAGTCTTCCCTGATTGTTTCGACCACCTTTTCTCTTTAACGCTACGGTCAAAGATTTTTCTGGTTCTCGGCGGGTTACTTCCTCAAATGTAGAAACAGTCATTGTACGACGACCTGGAGAGGTTGGCTTAAAACTCTTTAGTGCCATTGTCTATTCCCTCCTTATCTAGTAGTATTAAACGCCTTCAAAAATTTCGATTGGTTTGCTATCAGGTGTTAATGACACGATAGCTTTCTTCCATGATGGTCTGCGACCCATGTGAACGCCCATTCTCTTCATTTTACCTTGCATACGCATTGTGCGCACTTTAGCAACCTTAACATCAAAAATTTCTTCTACAGCATTCTTAATCTGTATCTTATTAGCGTTTACAGCTACTTGAAAAGTATATTTATCTTCTTCCATTAGAAGTGAAGTTCGCTCAGTAATAATTGGTTTAATAATTACGTCTCTTATATGCATTATGCGAACACCTCCTCAACTCTCTTTACTGCATCTTGAGTCATTACTAAAGACTCACAGTCAAGAAGTTGGTATACATTAATGGTATCTGCTGAAATAGTATAAACATTTGGAATGTTTCTAGCAGATAAAACTACATTACTGTCATTCTTAGCTAAAACTAATAGATTTTTCTTTCCAGCTTCAATATTACTTAAAAATTGAACCATCTCTTTAGTCTTTGGCTTATCAAACTCAAGCTTGTCTACAACAATTATTTCATTTGCTGCTAGCTTAGCTGATAATGCTGATCTAATAGCAACTCTTTTAGCTTTTCTGTTAATCTTCTTTGTATAATCTCTTGGTGTGGGTCCAAATACTACTCCTCCACCTGTCCAATGCGGAGCCCTAATTGTTCCTATTCTTGCTCGGCCTGTACCTTTTTGTCTCCATGGCTTTCTTCCACCACCACGAACTTCTCCGCGGCTTTTAGCCTTAGCAGTACCAACTCTTTGAGCTGCAAGATAAGTTACTACGGCTTGATGCATTAGACTTTCATTGATGTCTGTGCTAAATATAGCTTCAGACAAATCTAATTTACCGACATTTTTCCCTTGCATATTCCTTACATCTAATGTAGGCATTTGCTACGCCTCCTTATTTTAAACGTTAACCTTGGCTTTTGATAGCGTCTCTTAAGTGAACTAATGCGCCTTTAGCGCCTGGAACAGCACCCTTAATTAAAACTAGGTTCTTATCTTTGTCAACCCTTACAATTTCAAGGTTTTGAACTGTTACAGTTTCTCCACCCATACGACCAGCCATCTTTTTACCTTTTTGTACTCGGCTCATACCTGCTGAGGCTCCTAAAGAACCTACACCTCTATGGTACTTAGAACCATGAGACATTGGACCTCTTGAAAATCCATGTCTTCTAATTGGACCTTGGAAACCTTTACCTTTGGAAACTGATGTAATATCTACAATATCACCATCTGCAAACAAAGCTACAGTAACCTCTTGTCCTATATTATAAGAATCTGAATCTTCTAATCTAAACTCTTTCAAGTATTTCTTTGGTTTCACTCCGGCTTTAGCGAAATGACCTTTTAGTGGTTTTGTTGTCTTATGACTAGGTATATCTTGAAAACCTAATTGTACTGATGCATAACCTTCATTCTCAACTGTCTTCTTTTGAGTAACTACGCAAGGTCCTGCTTGAATAACTGTTACAGGAATTAGATTCCCATCATCCGCAAAAACCTGGGTCATGCCTATTTTTTTGCCTAGTATAGCTTTTTTCAATGCTCTGGCACCTCCCCGTCAACCATTATAATTTGATCTCAATGTCCACGCCTGCAGGTAAGTCTAAGCGCATAAGCGCATCAACTGTCTGAGGTGTTGGCTCATTGATATCAATTAATCTTTTGTGTGTTTTCATTTCAAACTGTTCACGACTGTCTTTACTCTTAAATGTAGATTTCAAAACTGTGAACAAGTGTCTCTCTGTTGGCAATGGAACTGGACCTGAAATTGAAGCGCCAGTTCTATTTGCTGCTTCAACAATTTTTTTCGCTGACGCATCTAAAATTGTATGATCAAATGCTTTCAAACGAATTCTTATTATTTGTTTTGCCATTAATATTCCTCCTTGTCCATCTCTGGGACATAAGCTCCGTAGAAATTACCCACTGAATTAAGTGGCAACCTTCTACATCAAAGCATTAATTAAATCTAATATTTGATACTAATTTCTAATACCAGTAACAATACCTGCACCAACAGTACGTCCGCCTTCACGAATCGCAAACGTTGTTCCTTTTTCTAGCCCAATTGGTGTAATTAGTTCAATACTCATCTGAATATTGTCTCCAGGCATTACCATTTCTACTCCCTCTGGTAAATCAATTACTCCTGTTACATCTGTTGTACTAAAGAAAAACTGTGGTCTGTATCCTGGGAAGAATGGTGTGTGTCTTCCACCCTCTTCTTTCTTTAATACATATACCTCTGCATCAAAGCTTGTATGTGGTTGAACACTTCCAGGCTTTACTAATACTTGCCCTCTTTCAACTTCATCTCTTTTTATTCCTCGTAGTAAACATCCTACGTTGTCTCCTGCCATTCCTTGATCCATTAACTTACGGAACATCTCTACTCCAGTACATACTGTCTTTCTTGGCTGGTCCATCATTCCAACGATCTCTACTTCATCGCCTACGTTGATTACACCACGATCAATTCTTCCAGTTACTACTGTTCCTCTTCCTGTTATTGAGAACACGTCCTCAATTGGCATGAAGAAAGGCTTTTCTGTATCTCTCTCTGGTGTTGGAATATATTCATCAACTGCATCCATCAATTCAAGAATCTTTCCGCACCATTCACATTCTCTTTCACCGCATCCGCATTCCAATGCTTTTAGCGCTGATCCTGCTACAAATGGTGTGTCATCTCCAGGGAATTCGTATTGATCTAATAATTCTCTTACTTCCATCTCTACCAATTCAATTAACTCTTCGTCATCTACCATATCTGCTTTGTTCAAAAATACTACGATATGTGGTACGTTTACCTGGTGACTTAATAGTATGTGCTCTCTTGTCTGTGGCATTGGACCATCAGCTGCTGATACTACCAAGATTGCTCCGTCCATCTGTGCTGCTCCTGTAATCATGTTCTTTACATAGTCAGCATGTCCTGGACAGTCTACGTGTGCGTAGTGACGCTTTGTTGTCTCATACTCAACGTGTGCTGTATTTATTGTGATTCCACGTTCTCTCTCTTCTGGTGCTTTGTCAATATCTTCAAAGTTCATTGTGAACTTTGTCTCACTGTTTGCTGATAACACCAATGTTATCGCTGCTGTTAATGTTGTCTTACCATGGTCAATATGCCCTATTGTTCCAATATTAACGTGTGGTTTTGTTCTTTCAAACTTCTGTTTTGCCATTTTCTGACCTCCTAATATTATCTATTATCTTCTACGATTTCTTCAGCAATATTTTTTGGTACTGGTTCATATTTTAGGAACTCCATAGAATATGATCCGCGTCCTTGTGTTTTAGAACGCATATCTGTTGCATATCCAAACATTTTTGATAGTGGAACTTTTGCTGTTACTACTTTAACTCCTGATCTATCAGTTAAGCTCTCAATAGAACCTCTTCTAGAATTTATATCACCAATAATATCTCCCATATATTCTGCTGGGACTACTACTTCAACCCTCATAATTGGTTCCATTAAAACTGAATTAGCTTGTTTTAGTGCTTCTTTTAAGGCCATAGAGCCCGCAACTTTAAAAGCTATTTCAGATGAATCAACTTCATGATAGCTACCATCTACTAAAGTTACATCTACACCAGTTACTGGGTATCCAGCAATATTACCATTAAGCATTGCTTCTTGTATACCAGCATCTACTGCTTTCCAATATTCTCTTGGTATTGCCCCACCAACTATTTTACTTTCAAACTCATATCCAACATGATCCTCCATAGGTTTAACGTCAATAATAACATGTCCATATTGACCTCTACCACCAGACTGTCTTGCAAACTTAGCTTCAACTTGAGCTTCACCCAAAATTGTTTCTCTATATGCAACTTGTGGTTTTCCTATGTTAGCTTTTACATTATATTCTCTTAACAATCTGTCAGCTATAATCTCAAGATGTAATTCTCCCATACCTGCAATAATAGTTTGTCCAGTTTCATCATCTGTATAAGCTTTGAATGTGGGATCTTCTTCAGCTAATCTCACTAACGCAGATGTTAATTTATCTTCATCAGCCTTAGTTCTTGGCTCTATAGCTTGTCTAATTACTGGTTCTGGAAACTCCATAGATTCTAAAATAACTCTTTCATCTTCGTCACATAAGGTGTCACCTGTAGATGTATTTTTAAGACCTACTATAGCAACTATGTCACCCGCTTTTATTGAATCAAGTTCTTCTCTATGGTTAGCATGCATTCTTAAAACTCTTCCTACTCTTTCCCGAGTATCTTTTGTGGAATTGAGAACGTAAGAACCAGCTTCAAGCTTACCAGAATATACTCTGCAAAATGCAAGTTTACCAACATAACTGTCTGCCATAATTTTAAATGCCAAAGCAGCGAATGGGCCATCTGGATCAGCTTCTCTAGTCACTTCTTCTTCATTATCTGGATTTATACCAATGATTGGTGGTACTTCTGGTGGCGATGGTAAATAATCAACAATAGCATCTAATAATAGTTGAACTCCTTTGTTTTTATAAGATGAACCACATAATACTGGAACAATCTTATTATCTACAGTAAGATCTCTTATTAATTGCCTTATCTTCTCTACCTCTAACTCTTCGCCTTCCAAATATGCCATCATAAACTCATCATCATAATCAGATAAAAGCTCTAACATTTCTACCCTTTTTGCTTGTGCTTCCTCTTTAAGATCTTCAGGTATGTCTAATATTTCAATATCTTGTCCTAAATCATCTTTATAATATAAATATCTTTTTGAAACGAGATCAATGATACCAGAGAAATTCTCTTCTGCGCCTACTGGCATTTGAATTGGCAAGGCGTTAGCTTTCAATCTTTCTTCTATCATGTTAACTGCATTATAAAAATCTGCGCCTAAAGTATCCATCTTATTTACGTAAGCTATTCTAGGTACGCGATATTTATCCGCCTGTCTCCAAACAGTCTCAGACTGAGGTTCTACCCCACCTTTTGCGCAAAAAACAGCTACGGAGCCATCTAGTACGCGAAGTGAACGCTCAACTTCCACTGTAAAATCTACGTGGCCGGGCGTATCTATAATATTAATTGTCTTTCCATTCCAAACACAAGAAGTAGCTGCTGATGTAATAGTAATACCTCGTTCTTGTTCTTGGACCATCCAGTCCATAGTAGCAGCACCATCATGAGTTTCACCCAATCTATGTACCCTGCCTGTATAGAACAATATCCTTTCAGTGGTAGTTGTTTTACCAGCATCTATGTGTGCCATAATACCTATGTTTCTCACACTTCTTAATTTTTCACGTTCTTGCATACCGAAGCCTCCTTTCTCCGAATTTAATTAAATTACCAACGATAATGTGCAAATGCTTTGTTAGCTTCTGCCATACGATGGGTTTCTTCTCTTCTTCTAATACTTCCACCTGTGTTATTATAAGCATCTAGTAGTTCTTTTGCTAATCTTTCTACCATTGTCCTTTCACCACGTTGCCGGGCGTATGCAACAATCCACCTAATAGCTAACATAGTTTGTCTGTGAGGACTAACTTCTTGTGGTACCTGATATGTAGCACCACCGACACGACGAGACTTTACCTCCAATAATGGAGATACATTTTCTAAAGCAGTCTCAAATACTTGCAATGGCTCTTCGCCTGTTCTCTCTGCAATCAAATCCATAGCGCCATAAAATGTACGCTGAGCAATACCTCTCTTGCCATCCAACATGACTTTATTAATAAACTTAGTTACAAGCTTACTTTTATATATTGGATCTTGTAATACATCTCGCTTAGGAATAGGTCCTTTACGGGGCATATTGTAACCTCCTCTACTACTTACTTTATTTTATTCTCTTGGTTTACGAGTACCGTATTTAGAACGTCCTTGTCTTCTGCCTTCAACTCCTGCAGTATCAAGTACACCACGTACAATATGGAATCTTACACCTGGTAAGTCTTTTACACGACCACCACGCACTAATACAACAGAGTGTTCCTGCAGATTGTGGCCTATGCCAGGAATATACGCTGTAACTTCTTCGCCGTTTGTTAATCTAACCCTAGCAATTTTTCTAATAGCTGAGTTAGGCTTTTTAGGATTCATCGTTCTAACCTGAATACACATGCCTCTTCGCTGTGGCGATCCGCCTAGCTTTCTAGACATTGATTTCTTTTCAGTAGTCTGACGACCTTTTCTAACCAATTGATTGATGGTTGGCATCCCTACACCTCCCTGGTAGTTTCTTTAAAATATAATAACAGTGCCGCAACTCTTTTTAAGTCACAAGCAACTGTGACATGTTTTTTTGCAGCCTGATTATTTTAACATCAAAATTTCATTGTGTCAACAATAAAACAAATATGGCCAAAGCAAAAGCTTTGACCATACTTTTACTCATCTAATTCTATTACATCATCTAAGCTATGTTGTTCATCTACCTCAACATCATAATCATACCTTAACTTGCCACTGTATCTTTTCAAACCAGTGCCAGCAGGTATAAGCTTACCGATGATGACATTTTCCTTTAATCCAAACAATGGATCTTCTTTACCTTTAAGTGCTGCATCTGTCAAGACTCTAGTAGTTTCTTGGAAAGAAGCTGCTGATAAGAAAGATTCGGTTGCTAATGAAGCTTTTGTTATACCTAGCAATGTTGGTCTTGCTGTTGCTGGTACACCATTTTCTTCTAAAACTTTCTCATTCTCTTCTTCAAAAGTGAATATATCAGCCAATGAACCAGGTAGTAAAGAAGTGTCTCCTGCATCTTCGACAGTTACTTTTCTTAACATCTGCCTAATTATTACCTCAATGTGTTTATCATTAATGTCTACACCTTGCATTCGGTAAACTAATTGTACCTCTGCTAACAAGTATTGTTGAACTGCTCTAATTCCTCTTATTTCTAGAAGCTCTCTTGGATTTAGTGAACCTTCTGTAAGAGGGTCTCCAGCTTCAACTTCTTGACCTTCTTCTACTTTTAATCTTTTGTTATACTGGACTTTATAAGTCGCAAGTTCGCCTTCTTCATTTTTTACTGTAATCAGCCTATTCTTACGTTCTTCACTTATTGAAACTACGCCATCAATCTCACTAATTGTAGCTTGACCTTTGGGATTTCTTGCCTCAAATAGCTCTTCAACCCTAGGTAGTCCTCGTGTGATATCATTACCAGCTACTCCACCTGTATGGAATGTTCTCATAGTTAACTGTGTACCAGGTTCTCCTATTGACTGAGCTGCTATAGTTCCAACGGCCTCACCCACACTTATATGTTTACCAGTAGCTAGATCTCTACCATAACACTTAGCACAAACGCCCTCTTTAGACCTACAGTTAAGAACTGTCCTAATATATACTCCATCAATAAGACGCTTTGTGAGTGCTTGTCCTGCAAAGACTTCGTCTTCATTTTCAACTAATAACTCATGATCTTCAGATAAATATATCTTTTCCTTCTCATAGCCATTGCTAATTTCAATGTATTTCTTGTTAACCTTTATTTCTCCTCCAATTGGCGATTCCAAAGTTCCAAAGTTTCCAATATATTTAGCTTGGTCATAACTAATTGTATCACCCTCTGCTACTATAATAGTTTCTTTGTCATTTAGTTTACCAGTTTGAGGATCAACGTAAATTGGCTCACAAATATCTTCTGCAGCTGTTCTACCGTCGATTCTTTCTTCTAACTGTATTACAACTGAATCTTCATCAATAATATCACTAATATAAGTCCCTGTAGTAGTCTCACAGTCTTCTTCACGAATAATAACATCTTGTGAAACATCTACAAGTCTTCTTGTCAAGTATCCCGAGTCAGCAGTTCTTAAAGCTGTGTCAGCAAGACCTTTTCTAGCTCCGTGTGTTGAAGTGAAGTACTCTAAAACATCTAGCCCTTCTCTAAAGTTTGACTTAATAGGCAACTCAATTTCTCTTCCTGATGGATCTGCCATTAGTCCACGCATTCCACCCATCTGAGTCAACTGAGATATATTACCTCTAGCTCCGGAAGTGTGCATAATACTTAAATTATTAAACTTAGGTATTGCACCCTTTAAATGTTCAGTAACCTCATCTTTTACACTATGCCAGATCTCAATAATTCTACGATATCTTTCGTCATCGCTTAAAAGACCTCTTCTGTATGCACGCTTAATGCCTTCTACTTCTTCTTCAGCCTTTGCTATTACTTCATGCTTCTCTTCAGGGATTACAACATCATCTATTGCTATTGAAACGCCTGACATTGTTGCATAGTAAAAGCCTAATCTCTTAAGTTCATCTAAAATTTCAGCTGTTTTTGTATTTCCATACTTTCTATAGCACCTATTAACAATTTTTCCAACTTGTTTTTTTCTCACATCAAAATTTATCTCAGGTTCGCAAATCATTTTTGGATCTGATCTATCAACAAAACCTAAATCTTGAGGAACTATTTCATTTAGTATTAATCTTCCAACTGATGTCTCTACAATATCCTTGATACTTGGATCTGTAGGACTTGCTACTCTTACATATATTTTTGCTTGTAAGTGTATCGAACCAGTTTGATAAGCTAAAAGTGCTTCCTCATAATCTTTAAAGTATTTACCTTCACCTAGAGAGCCTTCTCGGACAATTGTCATATAATACATGCCCAATACCATATCTTTTCCTGGAACTGCTTCTGGGCTTCCATCTTTTGGATTAAGCAAATTGTGAGCTGACAACATCAGTATTCTACATTCTGCTATTGCTTCAGCTGAAAGAGGTACATGTACAGCCATCTGGTCACCATCAAAGTCAGCGTTATATCCAGAGCAAACCAATGGATGCACTTGTATAGCTTTACCTTCTACTAGCACAGGCTCAAAAGCTTGAATACCTAATCTATGCAAAGTAGGTGCTCGGTTAAGAAGCACAGGATGGTCTTTTATAACGTACTCTAGTACATCCCATACGTCAGGATGCATTCTTTCAACTTTTTTCTTAGCATTTTTTATATTAGTTGCACTTCCATTATTAACAAGTTCTCTCATAACAAATGGCTTAAATAATTCCAGTGCCATTTCTTTAGGTAATCCACATTGATATATTTTTAACTCAGGTCCAACAACGATAACAGATCTTCCTGAGTAATCAACACGTTTACCTAATAGGTTCTGTCTAAATCTTCCTTGCTTTCCTTTAAGCATGTCACTTAAAGATTTAAGTGGTCGATTACCAGGTCCTGTTACTGCTCTACCTCTTCGGCCATTATCTATCAGTGCGTCTACGGCTTCTTGAAGCATCCTTTTTTCATTTCTAACAATAATTTCTGGCGCTCCAAGATCTAGTAATCTTTTCAGTCTATTGTTTCTATTTATTACTCTTCTATATAAATCATTAAGGTCACTAGTAGCAAATCTTCCACCATCTAGTTGAACCATCGGTCTTAGATCAGGTGGTATTACAGGGATTACATCTATAATCATCCACTCAGGTCTATTACCTGAAGTTAAAAATGCATTTATAATTTCAAGTCTCCTAATAGCTCTACGCTTTCTCTGCCCTGAACTATTAGCAATTTCATCTTTAAGCATTTTTTCTTCTGATTTCAGATCTACTTCTTGCAATAATTTCTTAACTGATTCTGCACCCATTCCTGCTTTGAATGAGCCATAGCCAAACTTATCTATTGCATCTCTATATTCTAACTCTGTTAATACTTGTTTCTTCGATAGTGTAGTATCACCTGAGTCAAGTACTATATATGAAGCAAAATATAAAACTTTATCCAAAGCTCTAGGAGACATGTCTAAAACATAACCTATCCTAGAAGGTACTCCTTTGAAATACCAAATATGAGATACTGAAGCAGCCAACTCAATGTGACCCATTCTCTCTCTTCTTACTCTTGATCTGGTAACTTCTACACCACATCTTTCGCAAATAACACCTTTATATCTGATTCTTTTGTATTTTCCACAATGGCATTCCCAATCTTTATTAGGTCCAAATATTCTTTCACAGAATAAGCCATCTTTTTCGGGTTTTAATGTTCTATAATTAATTGTTTCAGGTTTCTTAACTTCTCCCATAGACCAAGATCTGATCTTTTCTGGAGAAGCAAGCCCTATAAACATCGATTCAAAACTAT
>CAZCFQ010000063.1:0-10741 GCA_964497955.1 uncultured Clostridiaceae bacterium | reverse complement strand
AGTAAAGTTACTCCATCTAAATATTCTAGGAAAAGCTCTTTGCTCTCTATATTGTATGAAAAGACTTTAGGGATAAATCCATTGCATATAGTAATCTTATTGTATACTGAAAGCTCTCTAAAGAAACCCTCCGGTTCGATAAAGCTTTTCAATACTATGTTTTTACCATTTATTCTTACTAATTTAACCTTATTCTTCTTTGAAGAAAATTCTTTAACGACTTCCATGGATCTTTACTTCTATATCAGATTTTTCCTGAAATCCTTTTAGCTCTTTAGCTACTCCTAAAACTGCATTTGCTAAAATATTTTGAACGAAAGGTACCATTTTCACATCATTACCATTAATCGTTAGCGTAACTTTTTGTCTATCCAGTATACAATCAGATCTTTTCATTTCACCTTTAATGATTTTTACACATAGCTCTCTACAACTATATCCGCATTTACCACAACAATCTTTATCAAAATCAGGCAATAGTTCAAATGTCTTCTCTACAATTAAATCAACTAATGCATTTATATCCTTTAGAGCACTTATAGCAGGCTTCCCTTTATATGTATTTATCTCATCAGCAATCCTGCCTGAAATTAAAAATACAGTTTCATCTATTTTATTTTCAATATCTTCTATAGTTGCTGCAGTCAAAATTTTTGGTGTATTCGAGTTACTATAACCTTCTATAACTAAAAAATCATGGTTATAAAATTTAGCTATTTCATATAAGTTCAATTGCCTAGGAAATAATATATCGGTCTCATAAAGCCCTCTAGCTGTTACCAGCTGAGAGCCAGCTTTTCTATGCCTATCAGTATTTGTTCCTGGTGTATCAATAGCAAATTCTTCAAAATGAATATCTTTAATACTACCCACGGTATACCCTCTATTTCTTAATTCTTTAATTATCTTTTCAATCGTAGTAGTCTTTCCAGTTTTTGTATAACCCATTACATTAAATACTTTCATTTTCAACCTCCTAAGAATTAATAAAATAAAACAATTATCCCAATTATCATTACTACTAAAATACTCAATAGTAAATAATCTTTTTTATTCATTTCTAATTCAATTAAACTAGTCCTACTATCTTTTACTCTGAAACCTCTCATTTCTACTGACATAGATAAATTTTTAGCCTTTTTTAAAGTTGAGACTATAACTGGTGAGAAAATGTATGCATACATATTAACCCTCTCAGACAATTTCAAACTATTAATATCAATGCCTCTAAGTTGAATAGCTATAAAAGTATCTTGCATCTGATTCATCAATAACGGCAAGAAACGTATCCCAATTAATGACATAAAAGCAAGATCATAAGGAACCTTGAACTCAATAAGTGCTTGAATTAATTCCTTCTGTTTGCTTGTTAAAAGAACTGCTCCAGATAATAAAATAGAAAAAAGTCTTAATAGGTAAGATATCCCCAATCTTATACCAACATCAGTTATTAGCTTAACATTACCTACTGTAATATAAGGTACTCCTTGCTGATTAAAAACACTTTGAATTACTATTAAAAATACAAATATTTTTAAAAATCTATGTAACTTCTTAATTATTTTTTCAATATCTGCTCCTAAATATACTGCTACTGAGACTTGAATAAGAAAAACAGATATCATCGCATAAATATTAGTCAAAACAATAATTAAAGATGACAACAATATTACAATTAATATTTTTGATCTCGGATCAATGTTATTTTTATTCATGCTCTATCTTCTCATCTTTAATCTTGTAGATGTCATCTGCTAAATTATTAATAAAAAATTTATTATGACTGATTATTAATGAGCCTATAAAATACTCTTTTTTTAGCGCATGCAATATGCCAGTTAATTTTTCCTTATTTTCATTATCTAATCCTGATGAAGGCTCATCCAATATTAAATATTGTGGTTTCATTTGCATTATACAAGCTAAAGCTAATCTCCTTTTCTCACCTTCACTTAAGTTAATCACTTTGTGATTCATTATGTTATCTAACTGCAATAGTTTTATAACATCCATTTCATAATTTGCTTTATTTGTAGAAACATATTTATTGTAAAAATGTAACTCATCTTTTACAGTTGGGTTGAAGAGTTGTTTATCAGGATTTTGAAAAAGATATCCTATTCTTTGTCCTATTCCAGCTAAATTATAACTATTGATATTAACTCCATTTACTAGGATCCTACCATGATTGTCTTTTAGTTTTAGAATTCCTAGTATAAGCTTAGTTAAAGTAGTTTTTCCACTACCATTTGGCCCTATTAAAAATGAAATGTTATCTTTTTGAAAATTGACAGAAGCATTATTGAATATTTTGTTTTTCTGATAAGAATATGTAATATTATTTACTTCAATAAAGTTACTCCTCATAAAAGTTCTCCTTAAATAGTCTTTTATTATTTAGAAAATAAACTCTATCTGCAATATCAAGATTTTGATAGTCATGGTCAACCATAATAACAGTCTTATTTGCTTTTTTAATCTCAACTAATGCTTTTTTGACTCTCTTTTTTCCTTCAAAATCTAAAAATGATAATGATTCATCTAATAATAAAATATCTACTCCCATAGCTAAAATTGATCCTATATTCACTAATTGTTTTTCGCCGCCCGAAAGATTATTAGGGTTTTTATCTCTCAAATGACTAATACCTAAATCACTTAAAATAAGTCTAATCCTTTTTAGTATTTCTTCTTTTGGATAGCATAAATTCTCCAAACCAAAAGCTAGCTCATCTTCTACCACAGGAAAGACAATCTGATCATCTGGATTTTGAAAAACTATACCTACAATAATAGAAATTTCAGCTAAAGTCATGTTCTCAACATCTTTTCCCTTTATCAGCACTTTACCTTCCTTTGTTCCAGAAATTCTTTTTGGTATTAATCCATTTATTAATTTTAAAATAGTTGACTTACCTATTCCACTTTTCCCCATAATGCCAATTATTTCGCCCTTTTGAACACATAGATCTAGGTTTTGTAAAATAGGTTTGCCTTTGTCAAAATAAAAACTTACATTTCTTAATTCAACTTCACTATTACTCATATTAATCTATCACTTCAATACTTGTTACATATTTACACCAATATTGACTAAACTGATCTTTTGATATAACCATTAAAAATGGTCCTACTCCATCTTCATCTCTTGACTTTAATCTTTCACCATCTTGTTTATAAGCAAGATAGACATTATCATCTTCTAATATTTTATCTTTTTCAATCATTACTGTATATCCATCCACTGCACTTACAATTACAGCGCTATAATTATTAGCAATATTTGCATCTTCTATTAACTCTTTTAACAAAACACCAGTATATTCTTTATTAACCGGATCTTTTCCACTCTCATTTAATAATGCTGAAAATGTATACTCTTTTAACTCTTTAATACTTTCAAAATCATACTCTAATGTATTATCATTATGAGAAATCTCAACAATTTGTCCTGTATAAAGATATTTAGACTTATCTAAGTTGTCACTATTTAAATACAAAAAAATAGCAAGCAAAACTACTAATATCAAAATGATAATAAAAATACTTTGTGTTGATTTATTCATTTTCTACTCCTCTATTAACATTTAAATAATCTTCAATCCCAAATTTGTTCAGTTGTTGATTTATTAAATATGCTACTAAACCACCTAATCCACCAGATATGCTACCACTTAAAAGGCTAATCGCTAAGGGAATCAAAGGCAATCTAAAAAACACTAAGTTTGACAAGTATGTACCACTAATATTAGCAACTATACCAGCTACGAAAAAATCCGTTTTTGAAGAAAAATTTCTCTTGAAGATCCACAAAAAAATATCTATCATAAGGCCAGGTAAAGAATAAGTAACTATACTAATTATTCCGTGAGATCCAAAAGATCCACTTAACATTACTATTAATGCCTGTGTTAATGCAGTAAGTGTAGCAGCCCCTCTTTTATTAACTAAAGAAGCACTCAAAACGATCCACATCATATAAAAACCACCAGCAACTGCTCCTCCAGGTATAAATAAAGGACCAGTAATCATATGAGTTATTGGCACTATAATAGGTTTGGTTGCTAAACCTAAGGATGCCATTAGTGCTATAATTATAATTTCTAAAATCGAATATCTATTTATAAATTTTTTCATAATTCTTTAAACACAAAAAACTCCTTTAAAAGGAGTTTTAAATGCATTTTTGCACTCCTTTCCACAATGGGAGGCATTGAAGTCACCATCAACACCCTATCGGCTTAGATTGCTTAAAGTTCATGCAAAACCTTAAGTAAACTAAACTCGGACTATATTATCTATTTAATAATATCACAAATTTAACATATCAAAAAATATATCATTCGTTAATCCTTTGAATGTACTTTTTCATATCAAACTTTCTTTCTAACCCATTCTTATTCATATATCTTAACTTCCCAAAAATATCTCTTTCTTTCCATGCTCTATCATGTAGCCCAAAACACCAAGCTACTCCTACATAAGAATTAGCATCTCTTCCGTCTATAAAGTATTTATTATTTAAATACAATGCGTTATCATATGCTGTTTGATAGTCTTTAGACCATTCAATTATTTTTTTGCACCAATACATCCTCATATAACCATGCATATAACCTGTCTTTATCATTTCTTTCATAGCTGTATTCCAATATTTATCATGAGTTTGGCATGCTTCTAATTGTTTTAAGTTATATATATATTCTCTTTTATCTGTCTTATGTTTGGACATAGTTTTATATGCCCAATCGCTTGTTATATGATTAAATGAATCATATTTTTTGTTATAGTATACAAAGTTATAAGATAACTCTCTTCTAATTATTAATTGCTCTAAGAATTGTTCAATGGATTCAAGCATATTTTTATTATCTGACACTTGCTTTATCTTTTTGATTTCTAATGCTATTTCTAGTGCAGCTATTTGGCCAAAATGTAAGTAGGGACTCATCAGTGAAGTGAGTTCTAGTGCTGGGGACTGACTTCTATTATAATCAATTAATTTATTAACTATGAAATGATTCAGCATTTTTTTTGCCTTAGAGTATCCCCCTACTAATTTTTTGCTTGGTTTAACACTTTTATCTATATTCAACTTCGAAATTAAATAATCCAAGTTCAACTTAGTATCATCGTTTGGTTTAGATCTGTATATAAGATCAGTATTATCAACAGGAGTTAGATATCTGTCTAGTTTCTTGTTCACTTTCTTTCTAAATGTCCAAGCCATATATTCCTGTTTATTTGAAGCTTCTTCTACTGGAATGATTAAATCTGTTTCAACTAAATGACATTTTTTCTCAAATTTTTTGCACATGGATAAAACTTGATCACGCCATTTTCTTTGAAATCTTAAATATCCTACATCACAGACAACCTGACAAGAATTCTTTATATATGGTTTTAGTGAGTTTGGAATAGAACCTATTACCAAGTCAAATGAATACCCTTCTTTGAGTAGTCTATCTCTTGTCTCTAGTATGCCTTCTAGCATGAATTGATAGCTTCTTAAATTACCATCCTTAAAATCATCTGTTAGACAAAATAATACTTTTACCTTTTTACCCAACTCATTTCCTATCTTAGTCGCTTTAGAAAGCGCTTTATTGTATTCCATCCTTTGAGACTGTTGCATCCAATATAAAACATAATCATCCATTAAATCACACTCCAAAGAAATCTTATTGTAAGGTTAAGTTCATTTTCTCCTCCACTAAAAAACAAAAATGCAGCTATTGCAGCAATCCACATGATGATAAAAAGAATCTTTTGTTTCTTTGTCATTCTTTCACCTACTTAATACTCTCATAGTTAATCCTGTTTTTACCCATTCTTTTTGCTTTCTGCATTGCTTTTTCAACATTCCAAACTAATTTATCATAATTAGTCTTTTCGACACAAACTATCACACCAAAACTTGCAGTTACTTTTATGTGGTTAATGAATTCATGATTTTCTATTCTATGTCTTAACCTTTCAGCTAGCTTAGCTATACCCTCTTCTGATGAATATGGTGCAATAACTAAAAACTGTCCTCCAGTCCATCTTCCAAAATAATCTGACTTTCTAATATTTTTACAACACAAGCCTGACACTTCTACTAAAATTTTATCTCCAATAGTATGTCCATACACATCGTTTATGTTATTTAATTGATCAATATCAAACAAAACCACAGCAAGCTTTCGATCTTTTGTAATATTTTCTATTTCTTTTGTAAGAATTAGTTTTAAAGTGTTTCTATTATAAGCATCAACAATACAATCTTTCTGCTCAACTCTATTTTTTTCTTCGGTAGTTTTTTTATTTAATCTTTTTAGATTCTCTTTTTCTGTAATATTTTTTGAAATTCCTAAAACACGAATAACATTTCCATTTTCTCCAATTAAGGGGATGAGCAATGTTTCAAATACTATACCTTTCATTCTTACTCTATATTTCACTTTATTATTTTCAAAAGCTTTGACATAATATAAACTTAATTTTCTAGTAAACTCAGTACCAATAACTTTATCTATACCCTTTTCAATTCTTTTTGTATTAATACCTAATATATCAGCAATTGGACCTTCGTTAATTAAGAACTTAAAACTCTCGCTTTCTTTGACTAACAAAAATATGTCAATATCTAAAAAATTGAGCAAATCACTGTACTTTTTAATAATATCTCTGATCTGATTTTCAATAACCTTTTCATTAATAGACATTATCAACCCCCCTTTATTTATTCTGGGTTGCAATTCTAGTAGTTATCTAAATCTTACATTCAATAATCTCTTTTATCAATACTTTTACACATTAAATACTTTTTATCTTTAAAAATGGAAAAACTCTTAAAACAATATTTGTAATTACTGTTTTAAGAGTTTAAATACTACTCTGCTTTTGCTCTCATCATAATTTCTTCTAAAACTTGATAATGATCTAAGTTTGTATGTGTATACATTTGTCCGCTAAAACCATCTTGATAATATATATCTCTAAAGTATATATTTTTTGTTATATCATCCCACTCATTATCCTCTACCATTGTTTCATAGACTTCAGTAATAACAGGTGTATAACCAACATATTCTACATTAGTAAGAGCATTTTCTGGATTAATAAAATAATTTATAAACTCATACGCTAATTCACTATTATGAGATAAATTTGGTACAACCATTGCATCTACCCAGATATTTGTGTGTTTTGGAGTCATGTAGTTAAATCCTATATCAGCTTCTTCTTCCAATGCAATATAAAAAGAGTCAAAATAATCTCCAGAATAAACTAAAGCTATGTCAAGGTTACCAGCAACTATTTCTGTCTTAAGATTATCATCACCCCATACCTGATAATCCATATTAGATAATAATTCTTCAGCCTCATTGAGCTTATTTTCATCCATTGTATTAACATCATAATCCAGATACAACAAAGCTGATGCTACTGAATCTCTACTAGAATTGTACATTCCAATCCTAGTATCATCTGGTGTTGTAGTTTTATCAAATAGTACTCCAAAGCCATGCTCTTTTACATATTCCTCCATATCATTTCTATACATAAGACCTATAGATCCGTAAAAATACGGAACTGCATACTTATTAATACCTGCTTTAGTCATTAATTCATAAACCGCAGGTTCAAAAATCCCATCTTCAAAATTTGGCATTTTTGTTTTATCTAGCTCCTTTATAAGATTTTCTTCAATAAGTCTTTCTATCATATAATCACTTGGGATAGCTATGTCATAATTAGTATTGCCAGACTTAATTTTTTCATACATAGCCTCATTTGAGTCTACTTCTTCTAAAACAACATTTACACCAAATTCAGCACTAAAGGAATCAATAACATCTTGATTAACATAATCACCCCAGTTTAGCACATAAAGAGTTGTTTCCTCCTGACATCCTGTTAAACTAAGCATTAACAATAAAAGCGAGATAACGATTATAAACTTCTTCATTTGATTTTTTCCTTTCGATATGATTTTATATTGATTCCCATAATAGTGGCAAAGGTTGCAATAATAATTAAAGTATTGTAAGCATATGCAGCTGGTGAAAAGCTTCTCCTACCTAATCTAGAATATAGCCAAATAGAAAAATTCGAATAGCCATTACCAGTAGTAAAATAGCTAATTACAAAATCGTCTATACTCATTGTAAAAGCAATTAAAGCACCCGTTACAATCCCTACTTTAATAGCAGGTACAATTACCCTTATCACTGCTTGAAATGGGTTACATCCTAAGTCTAAAGCGCTATAGTACAAGTCTCTGTCCAATGATCTAAGTTTAGGTAAAACACTAAGTATTACAAAAGGAATGCTGAAAAAAATATGTGACAAAAGCATGGTCTGGAATCCAAAATTAAGTTTTATGAAAGAAAATACTATCATTAAAGATAAACCGGTAACTATGTCCGGATTCACTATTGGTATGTTACTTAAAAATAATACTTTACTAGCTTCTTTCTTATTACTAGCATTAATACCAATTGCTATTGCTGTTCCTACAATAGTACTAAATACAGTAGATATTAATGCAACTGTAAATGTGTTTATTATTGCAGTTCTTAAACTTGTGTTAGTGACAATCTCTTTATACCATTTTAATGAAAATGCACTAAAAGAATGAGCGGTTTGAGATTCATTAACAGATAGTATAGCTACAATGAATATTGGAAAGTATAATAAAAAAAAAGTTATAAGTATTAATAGTATTTTGGATATCTTCAAAATGTACTTACTCATATTATTAACTCTCCATCATCGCGTTTTGCAATTTTCATGCTTCCAAAAATTATTATTATCACCAATAAAGATAGTAAACTACCTAGATTGAAGTTATATACTCTTTTAAATAAATTCTCAATAACATTACCTATTAATAATATTTTTCCACTACCTAATCTCTGAGGTAAAGCAAAAGCAGTTGCGCTTGGTAAAAACGTCATCATGATACCACTAATTACTCCTCCTTTTGATAAAGGTAAAATTATTTTTCTAAAAACCTCTTTTTGACTAGCTCCTAAATCAATTGCTGCTTCAATGAGAGATTTGTCCATCTTCTCTAAAACGCTGTATATAGGAAAAATCATAAATGGAAGATAGATTGAAATCATTCCTATAACAATTGCAGTTTTGGTTCCTAAAATATCTAAGCTTATTCCAGCTGAATTTAGTAAACTATTAGGTTTAAATAATTGCTCCCAAGCTATTATTCTAAGTAACATATTTGACCACATAGGACTTATAACCATTACTAAAACAAACCATTTATATTTAGCTTGTAGCTTTGTAATTAAGTAAGCTATGGGATATCCAATTAATAAACAAAGAGTAGTAGCTAATGTAGATAGGCTTAAAGAGTTCCATATGGCTAACATGTAAATATTTTCTTTCAGCTTATTTAAGTTTTCAAATGTAAAATAAATATTAGTAAAGTCAATACCTATAGTTTTACTAAAAGCAAGTATTATCATAATGATAATTGGTATGCCTACTAGAACAATCATTATCCACTTATAAGGTTTAGAAAAAAATTGTAATTTATTCATTATTAAACCTCATTAAGTGTATATCCTCTGGTCCAATTCTTATGCCAATCTCTTCATTGATTTGTGGGCTCTTAAGGGTGTGTATAATTAATTCTTTGTCATTTGTTATAACACTTAGCTCATAGTGAACACCCTTAAAAACAATGTCATCTACTATACCTTTTATTTGACCTTCTTCAGATTGTACTACCTCTATATCCTCAGGCCTAATGACTACTTCTACATCACTAGCTCCTTTAGGGAAGTGGTCTACACATCTGAATTCTGCATTTAAAAAAGAAACTCTGTGATTTCCAAGATATTGACCATTCATTATGTTAGATTCACCAATAAAGGATGCTACAAACTTATTCTGAGGCTCGTTATATATATCTTCTGGTGTACCTACTTGCAAAATTTTTCCTTCATTCATAACTACAATCTTATCTGACATTGTTAAAGCTTCTTCTTGGTCATGTGTTACAAAGATGAAGCTTATTTCCAATCTATTTTGTAAATCTTTTATTTCATATTGCATATCTTGTCTCAATTTTAAATCTAGTGCAGACAAAGGTTCATCTAGCAAAAGTAACTTTGGTCTATTTATAATAGCTCTTGCTAAAGCTACTCTTTGTTGCTGGCCTCCACTTAGTTCATCAATATTTCTTTTACTATAGCCATCTAACTTAACCATCTCTAAAGACTCTTTTACACGATAATTTATTTCTGATTCATTTATTTTTTTAAGTCTTAATCCAAAAGCAATATTTTCATACACTGTAAGGTGAGGAAAAAGTGCATAATTTTGAAACACAGTATTTATTTCTCTTTTGTACGGTGGAACATTATTAATTTCTAATCCTTCAAAAAGAATATTGCCCTCAGTTAATCCTTCAAATCCAGCTATCATTCTTAAGATTGTAGTTTTTCCGCAACCACTTGGGCCTAATAAAGTAATAAACTGATTTCTCTCAACCTCCATAGAAAAGCTATCTACAACTAAGTTGCTACCATATTTTTTTGATACATTGTCCATTTTTAGAATTATGTTTCTCATATTTTCCTCCTCTAGTAAATGGGTGGAGTGGATACCCATAAGAATATTGCTTCTTTTGAACTTACATTTATAATTGTATGTACTTTTCTTGGCTTAGACAAATAAATACTTGGATTATTTAAAACCTCCTTTTCTACTTCTCCATTTTTAAGTACCA
>CAZCFQ010000062.1:1994-11072 GCA_964497955.1 uncultured Clostridiaceae bacterium | reverse complement strand
TATATAGATTTAGAATAGTGATATGAAGAGACTTATGTCTATATTCTAACATATAGAGTAAAATTCAGAAAAGCTAATTAGTTTTTAAAAAAGCACATGATATATTTAGTGTTACAATTATGAGATTTTATATCTACTCAAAGAAAAGTTGTATGTGAATTAATATTAAGAAAATATTAACTTAATATAAAATTTACTTTAAATTTTATACAAATATAACAAAAATAACTATTAATCTGGTATAATATTGATTATAGAAAACAAGCAGTAAAGTTTATATATTAATAATTATAAAGGAATGATTGTAATGGAAACAAAACTACAAAAACTTAAAAAATTTAATCTTGTAATGGGAGCTCTACATTTTGTGCAAGCTTTGATAATGCTATTTTTAGCAACCAGCGTAATACAGACTATAAGTGAGTTTCAACCTACTATTAAACTCTTTTTTTTAGAGTATAATCCAACTACACAATCACTAGAAGCAGCTAGTAGAGAATTATTTCAACTACCCTTTGGTGTATTAGTAGCATCATTCTTATTTGTATCAGCTTTAGCACACTTAATTATTTATTTAAATAGTGACAAATATTTTGAAGGGTTAAAAAAAGGAATTAATAAGTATAGATGGTTTGAATATGCAACTAGTTCTTCAATAATGATAGTTTTAATATCTACTCTTTTTGGAATCTATGATTTAGCAACTCTTACTTTAATATTTTTAGTTAATGCTTCTATGAATCTCTTTGGACTAGATATGGAGATGCTTAATGCTGGAGCTGAAAAGAAAAAAGTTAAATGGGGACCATTTATTTGGGGTAGTATAGCTGGTATAGCACCTTGGATAGCAATTTTTATGTACATGTTTGGAACTGGGAACTTTGATATGGTACCTTGGTTTGTTTGGGCAATAGTGGGTACATACTTTGTTGCTTTTAATACTTTCCCGATTAATATGATTTTACAGTATAAACGAGTAGGAAAATGGAAAGAATATCTATATGGTGAAAGAGTATATATAATTCTTAGCCTAGTTGCTAAATCAATTTTGGCGTGGCTTGTTCTTTTTGGTGCTATGCAACCTTAAGAGAAATATAAAATAGGTGCTTCAATTTGAAGCACCTATTTTTTTAGTCTTATTCAAAGTAAACGGCAAACTTTTCATATCCTCTTTCTTCAAAGTCTTCTAGTGGTATGAACTCTAAAGCTGCACTATTTACACAATATCTTAAACCACCTTCATCTTTAGGGCCATCATCAAAAACATGACCTAAATGAGAGTCTGCAATTCTACTTCTTACCTCAATTCTAGGATAATCCATTATATAATCATACTGGTAAGTCATTACTTCTCTTGATATAGGACGAGTAAAGCTTGGCCAGCCTGTTCCTGATTCATACTTATCCAGAGACAAGAACAAGGGTTCTCCTGAAACAATGTCTACATAAAGTCCCTCTTCTTCATTGGTATAGTATTCATTATCAAAAGGAGGTTCTGTGTCGTCTTGTTGAGTTACCATATATTGCAGATCTGTTAGTTTTTCTCTTAAGATTTCTTCTTCAGGTATAGTATAGTCTCTTGTATCAATTCTTGGTTTTTCATTGGGTATGCTACTTAGATTAACATGACAATAACCAGAAGGATTTTTTATTAAATAATCTTGGTGTTCTACTTCTGCTATGACATAATTTTCAAAAGGTTCAATTTCAGTAACAATGTCTTCACTATATTTTTCTTGTTCTTTTTCAGTTACTTTTTCTATTATTTCTAAATCGCTTTCATTTATGTAGTATATTCCAGTTCTATACTGAACTCCTTCATCTGCACCTTGTTTATTAAGTTCAGTAGGATCAATTATTCTATAAAAAGCTTCTACTAGAGTTTCTAGTGACACTTTATCTTTATCATAAACGACCTGAACTGCTTCAGCATGTAATGTATCCTTTAGATAAAAGTAGGAAGTATTTTCAGAGTTACCATTTGCATAACCAACGTCGGTATATACAACTCCTAATATGTTATCAAAATATGTTTGAACTCCCCAGAAGCAGCCACCCGCAAAATAAATTGTCTCATAGTCACTTTGAGAATAATCAGCTTGAATGAAAGCTGATGAATTGTTATTGACAACAGAATCATCATTTAATATAGAAATAACAGCAAAGACGAGAAAACCAATCATAAATACAACTGCTATTTTATTACTCATAGTAATTCTCCTTACCATTTTTTCATCAAATCATTTTTAGATTAATTCGATGTATATATATTATACTATAAATATATTAAGCTAATTAGTATATTCTTACATAAACTAGTTAAAAATGTGTAAAAAAACATACAATAATATCTATAGTAATAATATTTTTAAGAAAATATTTAAAAAGAATTAATAAGATAATATTTTCTAAAGTAAAAGTAGAAAATCAATTAAATGAAGTAGTAAAAAATAAGCTAAAAAGCAAAATCAATTAGCAAGTGTTTATTTATTATTTATAAATTATTGTATGATAAAAGGATTTTTGTATTTGAAGTTGAATATAAAAAGGTATTAATTTATTAAAGGAGATGGTATGTTGCTAGCTATTAAAGGTGCAAAAGTATATACAATAACTAAAGGCATAATAGAGAACGGAATCGTATTAGTTAAAGATGGATTAATTGAAGCAATTGGAGATCATACTTTAGAAATCCCAAAAAGTTATGAAATTATAGATGCAAGTGGAAAAGAAGTAACTCCTGGCTTAATTGATGCTCACACTCATTTAGGATTATTTGGGGAAGTTAAAGTTCCAGCTACTGCTGATGGAAATGAAATGAGTAATCCTGTAACCCCATATGTTAGAGGAATAGATTCTCTAAACCCACAAGATGCTGCTATCAAGGCATCTTTAGAAGCAGGTGTTACTACTGCGTATACTGGTCCAGGAAGTGGAAACGTAATAGGCGGAACAGGTCTTGTAATAAAAACTAAAGGTAATACTGTATATGATTTGGTAATTCCAGGAAAAGAAGCAATGAAGTTCGCATTAGGCGAAAATCCTAAAAATGCTTATGGATCAAAAAATAAAATGCCTAGTACAAGAATGGGCAATGCAGCTGTAATGAGACAAGCATTGATGAAGGCAAAAGATTATTTAAGGAAAGAAAAAGAAGCTAAAGAAAAGGGAGAGTTTTTCGAAAGAGATTTAGGACTTGAAGAACTTTCTAAAGTTTTAACACATGAATATATGGCTAGAATTCATGCGCATAGAGCTGATGATATTATAACAGCTATCAGGATTGCTGAAGAGTTTGATATGGATTATTCAATTGAACATTGTACAGAAGGCTATCATGTCAAAGAAGTATTAGCTAAAAAGGGTTGTTTTTGTGTTATTGGACCACTAATAATTGGCCCATATAAACAAGAAATTTGGGATGTAAGAATGTCTACTCCAGCTGTATTGGATGAAGCTGGTGCCAAAGTTATAATTACTATGGATGCAGTTAGTCCAACTTCTCATACCAAATATTTAGCTATGAATGCTGGTTTAGCAATGAGATATGGCTTGAAAGAGCAAAGTGCTTTTGAAGCTATTACAATCAATCCCGCAAAATTAATTGGTATGGATGATAAAGTTGGTAGTTTAGAAGTAGGTAAAGATGCTGATATAGTTATTCATGATGGATATCCATTAAGTTATTTTACTACTGTTGAAAAAGTATATATTGCTGGAGAATTAGTTTTTGAAAAATAATATGATTAAGACCCTTCTCAGGGTCTTTTTCTGTTTACTTTCAAATTAAGTAAAAATATTATTTAAATGCAGGGATTTTAAATATTTCTTCGAATACCTAAGTATAAGTTAAATATAACAAGGAGGTAGTTAAATGCTACAGATTAGCTTAGCTGAACACCAAAAAAGACAAGAAATAATACTTGAAGAATTAGATAAGAGAGATTTAGCTGGAGCGTGCTTTTTTAGCAATAGGACTATATATTACTTAACGGGGTTTAAATTTTCATCTACAGAGCGACCTATGGCGCTAGTACTAACCAAAGATGAAGCAGTTATGTTTGTGCCAGAGTTAGAGAGAGAACATTGTGTTATTAATACAAAAGTAGATAGAGCTATATCTTATCCAGAGTATCCAGGTGAAGTTCATCCAATGAAGCAATTAAAAGATTTATTTATTCAAATGAACTTGGATGATAAGAAAATTGCAGTTGACAGTAATGGATACCCATCAGTTAATGGATATAAAGGACCTTCTTTATTGGATCTAATGCCAAAACTTGAAACTGAAAGCATTTCTAAATTTATTGTTGAGATGCAAAAAATTAAATCTGAGCAAGAAATAAACCTTATTAGAATAAGTTCTAAATGGGGTAACTTAGCACATGAATTATTACAAAAATATTCAAAAGATGGTGCTAATGAAATTTATGTATCTATGAGAGCATCAATGGAAGCTACTGAGCAACTTATGAATCATTATGGTAGTGAATATGCTGGAAGAGGAGCAAGTGCTGGCTTTAGAGGTCAAATTGGGCCACATTCAGCACTACCGCATTCAGTCACAAGAAATGCAACTATGAAAAAAGGTGATGTTTTAGTCACTGGAGCAGGTTGTGATATAAGTGGTTATCATAGTGAGTTAGAAAGAACAATGTTTGTTGGAAAACCTTCTGAAGAACAAGAAAAGTATTTTAACTTGATGTATGAAGCACAACAAATTGCCTTTGATCATATTAAACCAGGAGAGCCATATAGCATTGTAGATCAAGCAGTTAGAGACTTTTTTGATAAACATGATTTATGGGAAAATTGGCAACACCATCAAGGCCACAATATTGGGCTTAATTATCATGAAGGACCATTCTTTGATATAGGTGATGACTCAATAATGGAACCAGGAATGGTTGTATCTGTAGAACCAGGCATTTATGTCCCAGGCCTTGGAGGATTTAGACATTCTGATACAGGTGTAATAACTAAAGATGGCTTTGAATTACTAACATATTATCCTAGAGAATTAAAGAATCTAATCTGTGAATAAGGAGGTAATATATATGGAAAAATTACGTATTAGTATAGAAGAACATAGAAGTAGACAAGAAAAATTACTTGAAGAATTAGATAGAAGAAACCTTAAGGGTGCTTGTCTTTTTGGTAGCACAGCTATTAAATATTTAACTGGTTTTAACTTTATACCAACAGAAAGACCAATGGCATTTGTTTTAACAAAAGATGAAGCAGTTATGTTTGTGCCAAAACTAGAAGAAGAACATTGTTTATTAGGAACTGCTTTAGATCGTTCAGTTTCATATCCTGAGTATCCAGGTGAAAGACATTCTATTTATACTCTTAAAGATTTGATAGAAGAACTTAATTTAGATAATAAAAAAATCGGAGTAGATGCTGGAGGTTATCCTCACATTTTTGGATATGAAGGTCCATCACTAAAAGAAATGTTACCAAATATTGAAACTGAAAATATTGCTTATTATATAGTTGAAATGAGAATGATTAAATCAGAGAATGAAATAGAGCTAATAAAAGCAAGTGCAAAATGGGGAGATAGAGTTCATGAGTTGTTGCAAAAATATACTGTTCCAGGAGTAAGTGAAATCCAAGTATCTATGAGGGCTTCTATGGAAGCAACACGTGAAATGATTGAAAATTTAGGAGATAAGTATGTAGCTATGGGAGGAAGAGGTGTTAGTGCAGGATATCGGGGTCAGATAGGACCTCATTCAGCTTTACCACACTCTCAAACAATAAATGCTATTTTTAAACCTGGTGATACATTAGTTACTGGAGCTGGAGGAGATCTTGGAGGATATCATAGTGAGTTAGAGCGCACAATGTTTGTTGGCAAACCATCTCAAGAGCAAAAGAAATATTTTAATCTTATGTATGAAGCACAACAAATTGCTTTTGATAATATTAAACCAGGTGAACCATATAGCATAGTTGACAAGGTAGTACGAGACTTCTTTGATAAACATGATCTTTGGGAAAATTGGAGGCATCATCAAGGACATAATATTGGTCTTGAGGGCCATGAAGCGCCGTTTTTCGATATAGGTGATGATTCAATTATGAAACCAGGCATGGTTGTGTCTGTAGAACCTGGAATATATGTACCAGGTCTTGGAGGATTTAGACACTCTGATACAGGTGTAATAACTGAAGATGGTTTTGAAATTGTAACTCACTATCCAAGAGAATTGAAAGATCTTATTTGTGGTTAAAGTATATGGCTAAATTAATAAAAGAAAAAGTTAACCAAGCAATAAGCTTGATGCAAGAACTAGATATTGATATGTGGCTTACATATGTTAGGGAAACAATTGAGAATAATGATCCTGCAATGCATTTTGTTGCCGGTACAAATATTGTTTGGCAAGCTGCATTCATTATAACTAAAAGTGGGAAGACCTTTGCTATAACAGGAAAGGGAGATCATGGTAATATCGAAAGATTAGAAGTGTATGACGAAGTTATCCCATATACTGAAAGTATAAAGAATGATTTACTTAATGTAATAAAAGAAATTGATCCTAATAAAATTGCAATCAATTACTCACTTGATAATGTTAGTGCTGATGGATTAAGTCATGGAATGTATTTGAGACTTAAGAAGTTTTTAGCAAATACTAAATATATAGATAGATTAATATCTGCAGATGAACTCTACTCTAAACTTAGAGGGCGAAAGACTATAGAAGAGTTAAGAAGAATACAAAAGGCAGTTAATCTAACAGTAGATCTTTTTAATCAACTTACAAAAGATGTAAAAGTTGGTTTTACAGAAAAAGATGTGTCTGATTATATGCATCAAAAGATGGAAGATCTTAACCTAGAAGCTTCTTGGGATTATGAGTATGACCCAGGAGTAAATTGCGGAGCAGAATCTTTGGGAGGGCATATGCCTCCTGGAGATACAAAGCTTAAAATAGGTGATGTATTACATTTGGATTTTGGTGTGAAATATCAAGGGTATAGTTCTGATTTGCAAAGGATATGGTATGTTTTAGAAGAAGGAGAAGCCAAACCGCCAGAAGAAGTTCAGAAAGCTTTTGAGGTTGTTCAATTAGGAATACAAAGAGCTGCAAAAGCAATAAAACCTGGTGTAATCTGTTATGAAATTGATCAGATTGCTAGAGATACACTTAAAGAGTATGGATACGAAGAGTATGAACACGCTTTAGGACATCAAGTTGGAATTTGGGCTCATGATGGAGGAAGTATTTTAGGACCCAGATGGGAAAGATATGGAGATAGGCCTTATCAGAAAATTGAAGAAAACCAAGTTTATACACTAGAGTTTGGAATTAAAACCTCTAAAGGATATGTTTCTCAAGAAGAAAATATTGTAGTTACAAAAGATGGATGTAAATTCTTAACAGAACCTCAAAAAGAAATATGGCTAATTAAGTAAACATATAAGCTCTGAATAACTAAGTATGAGTTATTCAGAGCTTTTTTATCTCCTATTAATAAATTTATTGATTAATACTAAAATTAGCTGCTCAAATAGATATATCAAAAAAGAAAGAGTAATAGCAAAAATTATATTACTATCAAAGTTTATAGAATTATTTGTGAAATAATCAAAAGCATTCAACCCTATAAAAACGATAAAAATAAATAAGAGATTAATTCTTGAATTTTTAAGAATTGGTTTTGTTAATATTTTAATTAGCTTCATTATATTAACCTAATTAAAGAGTTTAATAATTATTTATCTTTAACATTAATGTAGAAATTTTCAGGATATCTATCTCCTGGTTTTACATTTGCTTGATACTCAACATCAATATCAAGAAGTTCAGTTACAAAAGCACACATAACTCCACTTACTCTAGTTCCTTCTTCTAGATGTCCACCAAAAGTAGCGCTATCCCAAGCACCGCCTGAAACAAAGTGCATTGCAACAAAAGTTTCATCTTCTCCATCTTTTTTTGGTCTTTGACTAATCATACCACTTAGTGAACAAAGCATACTTAAATTAGTATTAACTGCTGTAATCTCATTACTCCAATCAGTAAGGTCATTAACATTTGGCACCCATTTATCATAATGTGTAGGTTGGAATGCTCCCATAAAGCTAGCATGAACTTTGCCAAATTTTATGCCGTGATCAATTGCAAATTGTCTAATTGCTAAAATAGGATCAGCTCCGGTTGTTAGTCTTAAAATAAACTCTCTACCTCTCCTTGTTTCACAACTATGATATTCATTAGGTTGTTTAGCGTCTAGTTCCCATTTATGCTTGTCTTTCATTATTTCATCTCCTTTATTAATTAATTCTATGTATACTTCAAGATTCCTTTATTTTAGAACAATAAAAGCAACTAAAATTGATTGCCTAGTTTATTTAAATAAAGTATAGTTTTAAATAACGCAGTGAAAGGATGAAATTATGAAATTAAAAGGAAAAGTAGCTATAGTAACTGGAGGAGCTTCTGGAATAGGAAGAGCAATTGCAATTGAGTATGCTAAAGAAGGAGCAATTGTAGTTGTTGCTGATATAAGAGAAGAACCAATAGAAGGCGGTCAAAACACTGTTGAAGTTATTAATAATCAAGGCGGAGAAGGAGTCTTTATAAAGACAGATGTCTCTAATTGGGATGAAGTTGATTGTTTAGTAACAGAAACAGTCAATCGCTATAATAAGTTAGATATATATGTAAATAATGCAGCTTATATGGGAGCAGGCTTGCCTTTATTAGAAACTAGTGAGCAAGAGTGGGATAGAGCAATGGATGTTAACTTAAAAGGTGCTTTTTTTGGATCTAAAAGAGCAATTAAGCAAATGATGACTCAAGAAGTAATTAATGAAGCAAGAGGTAGAATTGTTAATGTAACTTCGCAGCATGGCATGGTAGCAGCCTTAAACAATATGTCTTATGGAGTAAGTAAAAGTGGTTTAGTATATTTGACTAGGCAAATCGCAGCTGATTATGCAAAAGATTATATTATATGTAACGCTGTTGCTCCAGCAAGAATTCTAACAGGAAGACCTACTACTGAAGAATCTAAAGCTTATTCTCAATCAAGAACACCTTTTCCTCGATTAGGTAA
>CAZCFQ010000062.1:0-1894 GCA_964497955.1 uncultured Clostridiaceae bacterium | reverse complement strand
GTTTTAGATGCAATTGATGAAATATATGAAACAATTGATAGAAAAGGACCATTGTCCTCTAATGAGTTGGATTTTGATGAGAAAGTTGATTGGTCTTGGTCTAAAACCAGATTGTCTCGTGCGGTTTTAGAAACTCTTTATTATCAGGGGAAGATAATAGTTGCTTACAAAAATAATACAAAGAAGTATTATGATATAGCTAGTAAGCATATCGACAATGAAATATTAAAAGCAGCTGATCCAAACCAAAGTATTAAAGATTATTTCAAATGGTATGTATATCGAAGAATTAAAGGAATTGGTTTAGTTTATAATTTATCTAGTGATGCATGGTTAGGTATAAAAGGTTTAAAAGCTAAAGAAAGAAGAGAAGCAATCAATAGTTTGATTGCAGAGAAGAGATTAATAAAGTGTAAAGTTGAAGGGTTAAAGCGAGAGCTATTTATGACAGAAGAAGACAAGCATTATTTGGATTATACACCATTTTCAAATGATAGGGTTGAGTTTTTAGCACCTTTAGACAATATGATGTGGGATAGAAACTTAATTAATAACTTGTTTTCATTTTATTATAGATGGGAAGTGTATACTCCTGCTAAAAAGCGAGAGTATGGATATTATGTATTACCAGTTTTATATAAAGAAGAATTTATTGGAAGGATTGAGTTGAAAGCAATAAGAAAAGACAAAACACTAGATGTACTAAACTTTTGGTGGGAAGAAGAAATTGAAGATAAAAAAGATAAGTTGAAGTTGATAAATAACAGGATTGAAAAATTTGCTATTTTTAATGATTGCAAAAAAATTAATTATTATGATAAAAAGTTTAATGGATAAGTCAATTCATATGATACAATTACTTAGAATCATATCGATGGAGGTAGATGTATGGAAAAGACTTTAAATTATGTTTTATCAATAAGGAAGAATTCATTAGCATCATTAGAGTATGACGAGAAGAAAGGATTTGTAGTAGTAAGTGAAGAAATTAAATACAAGATTATCTTTATAATTGGCCTTTTAATACTAGGATCTTCTTTTCTATTTAATACTCCAGGTGAAATCTATGAGGGTATAAGAAGAATAATAGTAGCTCGAAGCATTTTAGTTTCAGACTATTTTGTTATTGGAAATATTGGCGCTGCTATGTTTAATGCAGGGGTTCTGATGTTAATAGCAACTTATATAAGCTATTATAATAAAATAAATATGAACGGTCCAATAATAGCAGCTATATTTACAATTGCAGGTTTTTCATTCTTTGGGAAAAACATATTTAATATTTGGCCTGTAATTTTTGGAGTTTATACATATGCGTCATTTCAAAAAGAAAAATTTAGTAAATACTTGTTAATAGCTTTTTTTGGCACAGCTTTAGGTCCATTAGTTAGTCAAGTTGCTTTTGGGCTAAATTTGCCAGTAGAAATCTCAATAGTTTTAAGCATCTTACTAGGGTTAACAGCTGGTTTTATTTTGCCTCCTTTAGCTAACCATTTTGTTAGCTTTCATCAAGGATTTAACCTATATAATATTGGATTTTCATGTGGTATAGTTGGTATGTTTTTCATGTCTGTTTTGAGGGCATTTAATTTTAATAATCAATCAACACTTATTGTAGCCAGTGGTTATAATAAGGTGCTTACATTCTATTTGGTAATATTGTTTTCAATGCTGCTATTAGTAGGGTTATTTTTAAGCTATGATACAAAGAAAGAACTACTTAATATTTTTAGACAACCTGGAAGGTTAGTATCTGACTTTGTAAGCTCAGATGGGTTTAGTGCATCTCTGATTAATATGGCACTACTAGGATTTATTACAACTGGGTATGTGTTGTTAGTCAAGGGACAACTTAGTGGCCCTATTTTAGGAGGAATTTTTACTGTAGTAGGTT
>CAZCFQ010000061.1:0-11314 GCA_964497955.1 uncultured Clostridiaceae bacterium | reverse complement strand
TTCTTTATATTTTGGATCCATTCTTAAAGCTAAATCTGAAGTCATCATCATTGTAGGATGTTTCTTCTCAGGATCATGTGCATCTGGAACTTCTTTTTGGGCTTCTGGATTCACAGGAGTCCATTGATGAGCACCAGCTGGGCTCTTTGTTAAATCCCAATCATATTTAAATAAGGTATCTAAAAAACTGTGATCCCACTTTATTGGAGTTGGTGTCCAAGCTCCTTCAATTCCACTAGATATAGTGTCTCCACCTTTTCCAGACTTATAATTACTATTCCAACCTAAACCTTGTTCTTCCATTGGTGCAGCTTCTGGCTCTGGACCTAATTTATCTGCAGGACCAGCTCCATGAGTTTTTCCAAATGTGTGTCCTCCTGCAATTAACGCTACTGTTTCTTCATCGTTCATAGCCATTCTTGCAAATGTTTCACGGATATCTTTAGCAGACTTCAATGCACTAGGTTCTCCATCTGGACCTTCTGGATTAACATATATTAAACCCATTTGTACTGCAGCTAATGGATTCTCTAATTCTCTATTACCAGAGTATCTCTTTTCTCCACCTAACCATTCTTCTTCAGATCCCCAATATGTATCTTCCTCAGGTTGCCAAATATCTTCTCTACCACCAGCAAATCCAACGGTTTCAAGACCCATTGATTCCAAAGCACAATTACCTGCTAAAATCATTAGGTCAGCCCAAGATATCTTTTTTCCGTACTTTTTCTTAATTGGCCATAATAATCTACGTGCTTTATCAAGATTAACATTGTCTGGCCAACTATTAAGAGGTGCAAATCTTTGATTTCCTGTACTAGCTCCACCTCGTCCATCACCCATTCTATATGTTCCGGCACTATGCCATGCCATACGAATAAATAAAGGTCCATAATGTCCATAGTCTGCAGGCCACCAGTCTTTAGAATCTGTCATTAAATTGTATAAGTCTTGTTTTACTGCTTCTAAATCTAATTTTTTAAATTCTTCTGCATAATTATAATCTTCATCCATAGGGTTTCTCATCTCTGAATTTTGGTGGAGCATACTTAAGTTTAATTGATTAGGCCACCAATCTTGATTTGAGGTCCCTTTATTACCTGCTTTCTTACTTGTTTTACCAGTTACCGGGCATTTGCTTTCACTCATATAGTATCCTCCTTATATTTGAGTTACTATAATTATATCATAGATACATATCTATTTTAACATTTTAAATTGCTAAAATTTATTTATGTCTAGTGTCTTTCCTAACGCTTTTAGTTTCTTTATAATTAACGATAGAATGATTTTTCTTTCTAATATTCCCATTTGAATAAATGAAGTGTCCTTATGAGCAATGTTTTCAGATGTACCCCAAAAAATACTTATATGATCTGAATTTTTAATTAACTTTGAAATTTTCATAACATTGTTCTCATTGTCATAATTTTCTAAATTTGAATCCAATAAGTTATAGATCTGATTAAGCGTTACTGCACCTTCACTAACGTAATCAATCCCATTGATACTATATTGAGGTGGATTAGATAAAGAAGGTGCATTTTCTATAACTTCTATCTCTTCATCTAAATATCGTGCAACTAACTCAGCTGTAGTAGATCCGCAGACAATTCTTTTACCCGGTCTTGATAAAAAGGATTTAACAAACTCTTTATCGTCTTTTTTACTTTTTGGAGGGCCAGTAATAATATTTAATGTTTTAGCAAATCTTATAGTTAACTTTGTTATTGTCACATCATCATTAAAAATTCCACCTGAAAGGTCTCTTACAATGTTAGAAATTGAGTCTATTAAATCTTTATTTGACATTCCTTTTTGCACTAAATGCTCAATATAGTTTTTAATATTTTCAACTCCCCATCCAAGCCCAGATACTCTTCCTAAACCTGCTTGAGAAACCCCATCAGACATAGCTATCAAAGAATCTCCTTCATATAATCTTCCTGCAGCATGCCCAATCATCTCTTTACCTTCAGATTTATAATCAATATCGAAAGACAAACATTTTTGTTTACTTATTAAAAATGGAAAAGGATTGTCATAATTATAAATATTAAACTGGCCACTATTTAGAATTTTAATTATAGTAAAAGTAGAATAAGGAATATTCTCAACTTTTGCTCTACTCATTAACTTTGTTATTTTTTTTGTGATTGTTGGTAAAGGAAGTTTAGAATCAATTAAACGATTAATTCTATTAGCACACATTGTTGCAGCTATACTTGCTTTTATGCCTGAACCTATTCCATCACACAATATGTATATAGTATGATCGTGTGTTCTTTTTATAATATTGTAATCTCCACAGGAATTTTCTGCTTGCTTAGTTATTTGCTTTGTAGTGTTATCTACATATAAAAGTCTTTTACTCTTTCTCATAAACACTTAATAACCTCTCAACTAATTCTTCACTTTTAGCAGTACTTTCACCTAAAAATTTAGCAATATGTAAAGACATCTCTATCTGGTGATCAAGAAGTTCTTTAGCTTGTTTAACTGTTTTGTTTTTTACATTAGCTAACTTTTTTTGAGTTAATTGAATACTAGTAATATCGCTATAAACTCCTACAAAGTTTGAATCATTAGGTAATCTATAAGCAATTTGATGAAACTTCTTACCATAAGAGTTTATAACTACCTCGACCTTATTGTTAGAATTTGACAAAAGATTTTCATAAGGTTCTGCATCAACAAGATAAGAAATATGTTTACCAATAACAGACTCATTACATGTGAAGTAATCCATAAATGCTGGGTTTATTGAAATTATTTCTAAATCTGAATTTAATATTACTATTCCATTAGGACTATTTTTCAATATTTCATCTGTTCTGCTTTCAGCTAGTCTTCGCATATGAGGCATACACATACTATTTTGAGCAAGACCCCTAACAACTGCTTTAGCTTGTTCTAAACATGAAGAATAACCACATGCACCACAGTCTAGCTGCATTTCAAGACTTAATTTATTAGTTTCTTTATATACTTCTTCTATCTCATACTGCTTAATCTCTTCTTCGTTGATAAACTTATTGACAAAATTAGTTTCTAAATCAACAACTTCATTGCTTAATTCAATTAAATCTTTATGAGAAGATGCGTACCTTATTAAATCTGCTCTTCTCTTGAAAATATTTTTATTTGAAGTAACTCCTGGTCCATTAATGCATCCTTCTTTGCAAAACAAAGGTTCAATTGTTTCAGGTGATAACTCTTCTACACTATTAGCAAATATTTCTTTTATGTTTACTGGGCCACTTGTATGAATCACCTTACTACCAATATCTACATCTCTGTTAGCTGTTTTTAACATTCCACCTGGAAGTGCAAATAACTTGGCAGACCCAATATAGCTTTTATTATCAAACTCACTTAGGGGACAATTTTTGATTTCAATGCTTTTTTCAGCAAATAAATTCTCTAACTCATCAAAGGTTATTACTGCATCTATTATACCTATATTTTTCTTAAGTTCAGATTCTTCTTTTTTCGCTATACAAGGACCTATAAAAACAACTCTTGTATCTTTTTTAAATCTTTTTTTTAAAATTTTTCCATGCGCTATCATTGGTGAAACAAACTGCATTAAGTTCTCAATATGTTGTGGTTTATACTTTTCAATATAATTAACTACCACAGGACATGCTGATGAAATGCCACACAATGAGTCGTTTATTTTCACCACTTCTTGAGTTACTTTATGTGCACCTTCTGAAGTTTCACAAACATATTTAAATCCAAGCTTCCTTAATGCAGCAGGAACTCTTTTCGAGTCAGCACCAAAAAATGCACTAAAAGAAGGAGCCACACTGGCAACCACATCATATTCTTCTAATAATTTACTAACTCTTTCTTCATCACTTCTATATATTTTAGCTTCTTGAGGGCACTCTCTTACACAAGTTCCACAAAGAATGCATTTATCTTGATCTATATATGCTTGATTGTTTTCAATGCCAATAGCATTAATAGGACATACTCTAACACATTTATAACAGTCCTTACATCTTGCATTTAATGTATTGATTATTGGCTCTTGTTTTTTCATTTTTTTCAACTAACTTTCACTTTTAGAAATTTTTTGATGTGCTCAATAGCTTTTTCTGCGCTACATTTTTCTATCACTTTATGACCTATTTTAACTACAGGCCCTTTTTCACATTTTTCATAACAAAAAGTTGCTTTTAGATTTATTAACTCGCTATAGTTATTAGCATCTATAAAATTCTTGACTCTCTTGAAAATTGCTTCTGCTCCTTTAACAAAGCAACTCGTCCCAAAACAAATAGTTACCACTAATGGATTTTCTTTTACTTCTTCATTCAAATTAATATCTTCTGTCTTAATTCTTTTTCTATGATGATACTTTGTATGCAAAAGCCTATGAGACTCATCACTTCCAGGTGATTTAAGCATTGATGTATATAAATCTTTAATATATGGATTTTGTTGTGCTTTATGTAGTTGTAACATTTTATCATTATCATAAAGACCTTTAGCTCTTTTTTTAACAAATTCTAAATCCTTATTTATTGGTTGACCACCACCGTTTATACAACCCCCAGGACAAGACATGACTTCTATAAAGTCATATTGCTTATCACCATTTTTTACTTGGTTAATAAGAGTTTTTGCATTTCCTAAACCATGAACAATACCAAATTTTAAAACTTTATCATCTAATTTAAGTTCTAACTCTTTGACACCATCTTCTCCTCTAGCACTTGTAAAAACATACTCTTCTTCAACTTTTCCGCTTAGCTTTTCTTTGGCAAATCTTAAAACAGCCTCAGTCACTCCACCACTGTTGCCAAATATTACACCACCACCTGTTTTGAACCCATAGGGTAAATCAAATGAATCCACATTCAGATTTGAAAAATCTAATCCCATTTCTTTAATCATAATTGAAAGTTCAAGTGTAGTTAAAACATAATCTACATCACTATTTTTAGTGTCGTTAAACTCATCTCTAGCTGCTTCAAATTTTTTAGCAGTACAAGGCATTATAGAAACCATCACTATTTCTTTTAACTCATCGTGTTTTTCATATTTTTCTTTAGCTATAGCACCAAGCATCTGTTGAGGAGATTTGCAACTAGAGAGGTTGTTAATCAGTTCAGGATGATATTGTTCAACATATTTTACCCATGCTGGACAGCATGAAGTCAATAGAGGTAAATTATCATCATTTTTTAACCTTTCAATCAGCTCGTTTCCCTCTTCAATAATAGTTAAATCAGCTGCATAAGAAGTATCATAAACTTGGTCAAATCCCATTCTTCTTAAAGAAGTAATCATCTGACCAGTTGTAATTTTTCCTGGTTCTAGTCCAAAAGCTTCACCCAGTGAAACCCTAACAGCGGGAGCAATTTGAGCCACTACATATTTATTATCATCATCAATTACATCCCATACTTCTTCAATATTATTTTTTGGCATCAAAGCACCAGTAGGGCATACTCTAACACATTGTCCACAATAGACACACTCTACATCCTTTAGTGACTTATTAAAACTTGGAACAACTGTCGAATCTGCACCTCTAAAAGCAAAATCTATAGCTCCAATATCTTGTATTTCATTACACATCCTGACACAATCACCGCATAAAACACATTTGTTGGGATCTCTTATTATCGCTTTGGAAGATAAATCAAGAGGCTTTTCTTCTCTTGTTTTTTTAAATCTAACATTTTGTATACCAAGATTTTGAGATAATAATTGTAATTGACAATTAGTCGCTTTATCACAAGTTGGACATGATACATCATGATCTGCTAGTAATAATTCTACTATCATTTTTCTCATTTTTCTGACTTCTCTTGTGTTAGTTTTTACAACCATATTAGGTTCTGGTTTTGTAGAACATGCTGGCTGCAATCCTTTTCCTTTTACATCTACCATACATAATCTACATGCACCATACACACTCATCTCAGAATGATAACAAAATGTTGGTAAATCGATATTTGCTTTTCTAATTAGTTCTAATAAATTGCTTTCACCATTAATAGAAACAGCTAGATTATCTATAATAATATTATCCATCATATTTTTCTCCTACCTCTTTTCTATTGCACTAAACTTACAGGTTTCTAAGCATACGCCACATTTTATACACTTGTCTTTATCTATTTTATGTATCTGTTTTTTCTCACCTTTTATGGCACTCACTGGGCAAACTCTTTTACACATACCACACCCTATACATTCTTCGTTAATATAATATTGCAATAATTCACTGCATTTTCCTGCAGGACATTTTTTATCTTGAATATGTGCTATATATTCATCTTCAAAATATTTCAGAGTAGATAATACTGGACTTGGCGCAGTTTTCCCAAGTCCACAAAGAGAACCTTTTTGTACAACCTCTGCTAACTCTTTGAGTAAATCTAGTGTACCCATAGTTGCATTACCTTGAGTAATGTCATTAAGTAAAGATAACATTTGTTTTGTTCCTTCTCTACAAACAACACACTTACCGCAAGATTCATGTTGTGTAAATTGCATGAAAAATTTAGCAATTTGAACCATACAAGTACTATGGTTCATTACAACTAACCCTCCAGAACCTACCATAGCACCTACAGAACTTAAACTGTCAAAATCAAGTGGTAAGTCTAAATGTTCTTTGGTTAAGCATCCACCAGATGGGCCTCCAATTTGAACAGCTTTGAAATCAACGCCAGCTATATTACCAGCTTCATCTACTACTCCACCAGCAATATCATTAACAATTTGTCGTAATGTTGTACCAAATGGAACTTCTATCAAACCAGTATTTGCAACATGCCCTGTTAGTGCAAATGTCTTTGTACCGCTTGAACTATTTGTTCCTACACTTTTATATTCATCCAATCCCATATTAAATATTAATGGTACCGTGGATAATGTTTCTACATTATTTATTACTGTTGGTTTACCAAAAAGTCCTTTTTCTGAAGGATATGGTGGTTTAGGATTTGGCATTCCTCTTTGACCTTCAATAGAAGCCATTAGAGCAGTTTCTTCACCACATACAAATGCTCCAGCACCTTCCATAACTTTAATATCAAAACTGAAATTACTACCGAAAATATTTTCGCCCAATATATTGGCATCTCTTGCATCTGCTACTGCTTTTTTTACTCTCTTAACAGCTAATGGATATTCTGTTCTTACATATATATAGCCAAAATCGGCTCCTATAGCTTTTCCAGCTATTATCATTCCTTCTATAATTGAGTGTGGATTACCCTCCATCAAACTCCTATCCATAAATGCTCCTGGATCACCTTCGTCACCATTACAAATAACATATTTCTGTTGAGATTCTTCTCTTCTGGCAAACTCCCATTTTAGACCTGTTGGGAATCCACCGCCTCCTCGACCTCTTAAGTTGGAGTCAATATAGAACTGGCAAACTTCTTTACTACTATACTTAAAACATATATTTTTTGCAGCAAAGTATCCATTGTTAGCAATATATTCATTAATATCATCTGGATCTATATGACCGCATTGTTTTAGAGTGAATCTATGCTGCTTCTTATAAAAAGGAATGTCATTTATATGAACGCATTTTTTTTGATTTGTAGGATTTTCATATGCTAATCTATCAACTACATCATTTTTAATAATACTACTCTCAATTATTTCATCTACATCATCTATACTGACTTGGCAATACATCAGCTCTTCTGGATAGATTGTCACAAGTGGCCCCATTTGACAGAATCCTTGACAACCACTTTTAGTTACATGTGTAGCAGAATCACACTTTTTTAACTCAGTAATAACTGGTAAATTTCTTTCTTTTAAGCTTTTGACAAATTTATCTAAAATTTTTAAGCTTCCCTGTGCTACGCAACCAGTTCCACCGCATATGACTACTCTTTTTTCTACACTTTCTCTATTTTTAAGATAGTTATTTTTTTCTAAATTCAAATTAATACTCATTTAAATACCTTCCTTTTCTTGAATCTTAGAAATAATCTCAACAGCTTTTTCCTCTGTAAGCTTCCCATATACATCATCATTTACAACTATTGCTGGCGCTAACCCACAAGTACCAAGACAAGAAACAGCTTCTACAGTGAAAAGCATATCACCAGTTGTAACTTCACCTTTTGATAAACTTAAATGGCTTCTCAAAGCAGATATAATCTCACTAGATCCTTTTACATGGCAAGCTGTTCCATCGCAAATTTTAATTACATATTTACCTTTTGGTTTTAGTGTAAAATGAGAATAAAATGAAGCCACTCCAAATACTTTAGCTGGTGGGATATCTAAAGAAGTAGCTATGAATACCATTACCTCTTCTGGTAAGTATCTGTATTCATGTTGAACTTCTTGTAATATCGGTATTAAGTTTGTACCATCAAAATTATGAGTTTCTAATATACTCATTACTTCTGAAAATTTCCTCAAATTATCCATCTTTTTAACCCTTTCTTGCTAGTTTTTCTTTTAGTTTATTAGATAACACTGAAAATGATGCAGTAAGATTTACATCTTCTACTACAATTGCTTCATCTACATTTAAATGTGTTTGCGCAAAATTCCATATTGCTTTTATATCTGACTCAACCATTAATTGACTGACTTGTTTAGCTGCATTAGCTGGTGTAGTTATTATTCCAATTTTAATATTAAGTCTTTTGGCTATATGGTTAAATCTATCTAAAGAATAAACTTTTTTGCCATGAAATACTTTGCCAATTTTATCTTTATCAATATCAAAAGCAGCAACAATATTTAAACCACGTTCTTTAAAATTATCATACCCTAAAAGAGCTAGTCCTAAATTACCTACACCTATTAAAAGTGCATCTTTAGTATTGTTATAACCTAAGAGATTAGCCAATATTTCTAGTATTTCATCAATCACATATCCGATACGCGGCTTACCCTGTGCTCCAGCTGCTTGTAAATCTTTTCTAACTTGTATTGTTGTTAGCTCAAGTTCTTTTGCTATTTTAGGACACGATATATTATCAACACCACTTTGTTTTTCTTTAAGCAAAAATTGATAATATAAAGGTAATCTCCTCAATGTTGGTTCTGGGATAGATATTATATGATCAGACATAGATAAGTCTCCTTTAATAGATATTTTTTTATCGATAAAATAATATCTATTAAAGGAGACTTTGTCAAGCATTATTTGTACATTGTATACAGTATATTCAAAAATAATAGACCAGCGTCTAAACTGATCTATTAATAATTACATACAATTATTGTTCTAATTTATTTACTTTCCATCTTCCAGTTATAGCATCTTTTAGAAATCCCCAAGCTGTTACAGTAAAATCTCCACTAAATGCCTCACCGTTCATATTGCCTTCTAAATACATCTTTGAACCATCATAATGCCTAAAGTCAAATTTCAATATGTTATTTTTATACTTACCACTGACATCAACACTAAACTCAGTACCATCATCCTCAATCATATAAACGTTGATGTCACAATCTCCAGAATCTTTATCATAGTTTGAAATCGCAATTCTTACTGGAACTGGATCAATCTCCGCTTCCTCTACTATACTATCCATATCAGCATCGCTGAGATCTAAATCAAATGCCTTAGCAATCCATTCCACAATTTTTTCTATAATAAACTCAATAGCCACCCCAGCATCTTCTGGATATATAAGACCCTCATATATTCCCTCAATTATTGGTTCATCCAAAATCAAATTAAGCCTTTCAAAATTAATGTAATTCTCTCTATTGCCATTTTTATGATAACTATATAGCCCTATATCATTAATACCTTCCTCTAAGCTTATCTCCATTCCAAACTCTTGAGTTGTTTTGGTTTCAGAAATAGCATTAACTCCTTTGTATGACTTTAGGTAAACATCATCATATCTAGGTTCTGTCCTAACCATAATTTTTCCAGTCATATCATATCTTTGGCCACTTTTATATAACTCTACTTTTGCAGTATCTACACTAGCAAACTCCATATTATCAGATAGGCTAACCCATATATCTTCATCTTTACCTTCATCTCTAACATAAACTTGCAACTTAATATCCGGGAATAGATCATTACCTATAGTTTCATCTTCAAGTTCTTTAAATCTTGTTCCAACTTTATTCCAAGAAACTAAAGCACTTTTAGCATACCATCCTATTTCGTCATAAGCGACTTCTCTACCGCTGGCAATGGCTTGAGCATCAGCACCTGAGTTGTATGGACCCAATGTTCCGTTATTAAACCTTATCAATCTCTCCACTCCAGGGTAATTAGGGTCACTAACATATATTCCATCATTAGTTACTCTATGTGCTATTATTGCATGTCCCCCTGGCTTCCCACTCTCAGCTAAACCTAGAAATTGAGGCTCTCCTGTAATCAGCATTGAATATGCAAAATTCGCTAGTGTTAGCGTGTCATTAAATCCTTCCATTTCTAAAAAAGCTTTTGCTATCCACGAACCAAAATCAACATCGTCTTGGACTACAGAGCTTAATCTATATCCCCAAGAATCATCTCTCCAAAAATCAATCGTACCATAACCTTTATCGTTATTATCATACCTTCCATAAAGGCCTCTTTCACCTGCAATCATCTTTTTCTCATAATAATACCATAAAGCACTCATTGACTGCCCTGAACAATGCCCTCCTTCTGCAATAAAGGATCCTCTGTTAACAAACTGCCAATCATCGTAACCAGGCCTAAAACCTGTGTCTATATCTATATTTTTAGTTACTTTTTCAATAGGAACAATACTGGGTACAATATCTGAAAAATGTCTAGTAACAATTTTCATTTCATTATTACTAAGAGAAATGGTTGGCACTCCTTCTAACTCTCCGGTTTTTTTATCATAATAAAATACTGTTGCAAAATATCCTTCAGGGAGGTCAATTGGAATAGTAACTTCAATTAATTCATTAGAATATTCACCCCCATTATTAATTGAAATTAAAGGGGTAATTGGATTAAAGTTTTCACCAAAATCATGTTCCTCTATTTCACTCACTTCAACTTTCCAATCTGTAGAGGTTTCATAAGAACTACTTGGTATTTCTATTTTTAGACCACTTAATTCTCCACTACTAACTTCAATTAATTTACTTTCTTCTGGGGCTACTGTTTCTTTTATCAACTCTGTTGTCTTACCAAAGACCATATTCGTACTATCTCTATTATTAAAATAGTAATATCCTCCAAAGCCAATTGCTACTAATATAACAATTACAATTAGAAACTTAAGCAACTTCTTTTTTGATTTCTTAAAAAGTTTTTTAACACTCCCTGCTTTAACCCATTGACTACTGCCCTCTTCTATTATTAAATCAT
>CAZCFQ010000060.1:0-11461 GCA_964497955.1 uncultured Clostridiaceae bacterium | reverse complement strand
ATTTAGGTCAGGTACAAAGGGGATATACAGATAGAGTTTTACATATAGACTTAACAAATAATGAAGTGAGAGAGCAAAAAGTAGAACCAGAGATAAAAGATAAATTTGTTGGTGGTCGAGGGTATGGTATGTACTATCTATTCCAAGACACTACTAAAGACACAAAATGGGATAGTGCAGATAATGAAATTATAATATCAGCTGGACCAATTGCTGGTGTTACACAATACCCAGGTGCTGGAAAATCATACGTTGTTACACTTTCACCACTAACTCATGCGCCAATAGATTCTAATGTTGGTGGATATTTTGGGCCTTATTTAAAATTTGCAGGATTTGATGCTCTAAAGGTCCAAGGTAGAGCTAAAGAAGATGTAGTTGTATTTATTGATGGTAATAAAGGAACAGTTAGAATTGATACAGCACCAAAAGAACCACTAGATAGTCATATTTTATCTGAAATTTTAACAGATATGTATGCACTAGAAGAGAAAGACAAAGAATATATCTCAGTAGTATCAACAGGAACTGGTGCGGATAATAGCTATTGGGGAATGCTTAATTTCTCATTTTATGATCCTAGAAGAGGAAAAGTTAGACTAAAACAAGCTGGTCGTGGTGGTATTGGTACAGTATTTAGAAATAAAAATATTAAAGCCCTCATAGTTAAGTATGAAGGGTTAAAAGGTGATACAAATCATCCACATGATCTTGGTTTAATTCAAGATGCTGGCGTTAAAGTCCACAGAGAAATCAATAAGTTTGACGATGTTCAAAACCAAATGAGAAAAGGTGGAACATCTTATTTAGTAGGTATTATGAATGAGTTTGATTTATTGCCAACAAATAACTTTAAATATGGTTCGCATGAAGATGCAGAACAAATTGGCCAATCAGTATATAAAGGAATATTTGATTTATCAGATTGTGATGGATGTTGGTTTGGATGCACATTAGCTTGTGCGAAAGTTGTAGAAGGTTTTGAATTAAAAACAGGACCGTACAAAGGTCAAAAAGTATTAGTTGATGGGCCAGAGTATGAAACAATTGCAGGAGTAGGTTCTAATTGTGGAATCTTTGATCCAGATTATGTTTTAGAAAATAACTTCTATTGTGACACATATGGAATTGATACTATTTCCTTTGGAACAGGAACTGCATTTTATATGGAAATGTATGAAGCAGGTATCTTAACTGATGAATTAACTGGTGGACTAAAATTAAACTTTGGTAACCAAGATGCCGCAATGGAATTGCTACATCAAATAGCTCATGGTGAAGGCTTTGGTAAGATTGCTGGTAAAGGTGTTAGACAAGTTAAGAATTGGTTAATTAATGAAGTTGGTGGATTTAGTAAAGATCAAATCCAACTTATTAAAGATGCAGGTATGGAAAATAAAGGACTTGAATATTCTGAATATATTTCAAAAGAATCAATAGCTCAACAAGGCGGATACAGCTTAACAAACAAGGGACCTCAACATGATGAAGCTTGGGTTATATTTGATGATATGATTCATAAGCTATGGCCAACTTTTGAAGACAAAGCGGAAGCACTTTATTTCTTCCCAATCTTTAGAACATGGTTTAGCTTAGTAGGGTTATGTAAGTTGCCTTGGAATGACATAAAACCTGAAGATAATGCAGAAACTGAACAGCCTTCATTAATTGAAGGACATGTGGAAAACTATCTAGATCTGTTTTATGGTGTTACTGGTAAAAAGATTGATCTTGATGAAATGATTAATCAATCAGCTAGAGTATATAATCTACAAAGAGTATTTAATCACAGATGTGGATTTGGAACAAGAGAACATGACCAACCACCTTATCGTGCAGTTGGACCTGTTACAGCTGAAGAATATGAATCTAGAGTAGAAAGATATGACTCTCAACTTAAAGATCAATATAATATTGATGTTGAAGGAATGACAACTGAGCAGAAAATGCAAAAGTTGCGACAGTTTAGAGAAGAAAACTATCAAAAACTTTGTGATGCAGTTTATGAAAGAAGAGGCTGGACACAAGACGCAGTGCCAAAGATTGAAACATTAGAAAAACTTGGGATTGCTTTTGATGAAGTAGTTGAGGTAGTAAAAGATAAACAATAGCAAATAAATGTAAGGGCAGTTAGTTAATAACTGCTCTTTTTTTACTTTAAATATATAGTAATATAAAATTAATCTTAAATTCATTGTAATAAAAACAAAAAAGCGGTTATATATTCAGTCAAAAGTCTTTATTGAAAGTGATTATTAATAAATAATATGATATAATCAAAAAAGCAATCAAAAAGGTGATGAATATATATGGAATTAAAAGATGCTTTGATTAAATTGATAAAAAAAGAGGTAAGACCAGCAATGGGCTGTACTGAACCAATTGCAGTAGCACTAGCAGCTTCAAAAGCAGCAGAAATTGTTAGACAAGCTGGAGAGGTTGTCCAAAGGGTGGAAGTAAGTGTTGATCCCAATGTTTTTAAAAATGGATTAGGAGTCTATGTGCCTAAGACAAATATGGTTGGGTTAACAGTAGCTGCTGCTATGGGAGTTATTGGCGGAAAAAGTGAGTATGGTTTAGAAGTATTGCAAGATGTTACAGATGATGATATTAAGAAAATGCATAAGTTTATTAAAGATGATCGAGCCTGTGTAAAAGTAGAAGGTAAAGCAGGAGTTTTACAAATTGATGCGAAAGCTTTTGGCCAAACTGTTGAAGGTGAAGCAAAAATATTAGGGGAACATGATAGTTTTGTTTTATTTAAAAAGGATGAAAAAATATTATTTGAAAAAGAAATAAATCTAGAACAAGTTGACAATTCTTTAAAAGAATTTGTTTTTTCACACGAAATAGATGAAATTATAGATACTATCAAAGAGTATGACGAAAATGATTTAGCCTTTTTACTTGATGGAGCTTTAATGAATATGGAGGTTGCTGATGCAGGGCTTAAACATGAGGCTGGATTAGGCGTTGGAGCTAAGCTTAAAAGGCAAATTGAAAATGGCTATTTAGCAAATGATTTATCGAATAAAGCAGTAATGTATACAGCAGCAGCCTCAGATGCAAGAATGAGGGGATTTGCTCTGCCCGTTATGACTACAAATGGAAGTGGTAATCAAGGTATTGTTTCAACTATACCTGTTTATGTTGCAGCTAAAGAGTTAGGTATTTCTGGGCTTGAATTACTTAAAGCATTAGCAATATCACAAACACTTACTATTATGGTTAAGAGTTCAATTGGATTATTATCAGCTTTATGTGCATGTACCATAGCAGCACCAATTGGTACAGCTGCAGGAATTATTTATTTAATGCATGGTAAAAAAGAACATGTAGAAGCTGTGATTCAAAGCATATCAGCAGATATAACTGGAGCTATTTGTGATGGAGCAAAACCAGGATGTGCTCTAAAGGTAGCTAGTGGAGTAGCAACTGCTATCAGGCATGTATTTATGGTTTTAGCTGGACTAAAGGTTAGTGAAACCAACGGAATAGTTGGCCAAACTGCAAAAGAAAGTATTAAAAATTTAGGCACATTATCAAAAACAGGGATGCTTGACGCTGATAAGGCAATTCTTAAAATAATGCAAAATAAAGAGTAAAATATACTTTTAATACACCACTAATGACAAATTTGTCTAATCTGTGGTGTATTTTTGATTTTAACGATATAATAATACATAGGAGTTGATTGCTTTGATTGTAATAAAAGGCAAGTATGATAAAGCAATTGTTATGAGTGATGAAATTGAAGAAAGTGCCAAAACTCAAATTATAAACTATTTAGACCAAGAGGCTTTTGCTGGTAGTGAAGTTGTGATTATGCCAGATGTCCACGCAGGAGCAGGTTGTGTTATCGGATTTACTTCAAAATTAATAAAAAAAGTTGTTCCTAATATTGTAGGTGTTGATATTGGCTGTGGTGTAAAAGTAATAAACTTGGGTAATTTTAGCTTTAGCCTTGAAAAGTTAGATGTTTTTATTAAAAATAATATACCAAGTGGGTTTAGAGTAAATAATATACCAAAAGAAATTGAATCTTCATTCAAAGAAAATTTAAGAAAAACCTCTGAAAGAGTAGGGTCTTCATTTAATAGAGATTTATTATCTATTGGATCATTAGGTGGAGGAAATCACTTTATAGAAGTTAGTTTAGATAGAGATGATAATAGGTACCTGCTTGTTCACTCAGGAAGTAGAAACTTTGGTTACAAAGTTGCAAACTATCACCAAAGGGTAGCTAAAGAATATTGTAGTAAAAAAACTGATTCAATTTACGATGTTCCTAAGTCACTTTGTTTTTTAGAAGATGAATTAAGAAAAGATTATCTAATAGATATGCAAGTAGCAGTAGATATGGCTAGGGTTAATAGAGATGCTATATCTAAGGAAATATTAAGCTACTTGGGACTGGATTATACTAAACTAGATAGCTTTACTACTATTCATAATTATATTGATTTAGAACGTGGATTTGTTAGAAAAGGCGCTGTTTCAGCTTATAAAGATGAGAGAATAATTATACCTTGGAATATGAAAGATGGCTCTATAATTGCAAAAGGGTTAGGCTCAAAGGACTGGAATTATTCAGCTCCGCATGGAGCGGGTAGAATTTTATCAAGAAAAGCTGCTAAAGAACAACTTTCGTACAAAGAGTTTAGAAATGATATGCAAGGGGTTTATACAACAACGGCAACTAATAAAACATTAGATGAAAGCCCAAGGGCATATAAAGATTATCAGCAGATTTTAAAACATATTGATCAAACAGTAGAAGTAACTAAAATTTTAAAACCTATATATAATTTTAAAGCAAATTAATTTTTTGGAGGGATCTACATTGGCAAAAGTTAAGTATTATTTTAGAGAAAGCTGTCCGTATTGTCATGAAGCAGATGCACTTATTAGAGATTTATGTAAGCATTATTCTGAGTATCAAAAAATATTAATTGAAAGAATTGAACAAAAATCTGAAGAAGATAAACCTCAAGATTATCATCATCACAAAGTGCCTGCTTTTTACCTAGGTGATCAAAAATTACATGAAGGTGAAGTTACCAGAGATATATGTGAAAAAATCTTAAAAAAGGCATCTAAAACAAATAATCAGTAAAATTTAGTCTATTAATTGGTAAAAAAGTTCTCGAAAGACTAGAAAATATATCAAAAAATTGATATTATAATAATACGGTTAATTATTGACATTGTGATTAACTTGTAGTGTCTCATTTGACTTGTGACAGATAATTAATTTAAGTAAAGGAGGCAGAATGATGGAAAAGCAGAAAGACAATATTAATTTTGATGCGGTTGTAACAATGAGGAAAGGTTCTATCCAACAGCAGTGGGGAGACATTGAAGACGAGTACTTCGTTGAAGATAATGTTGACAGACTAGTTGAGAGAATTCAAGATAAGTATGGTGGTTCTAAAGAAGAGATTCTAAATAAGATTAAAGAGATAGCAGCAGAATCTACACCACAAGATTTCCAAGAATAGAATATATGGCCTGCAGCTAATGTTGCAGGTTTTTATATGAGATAAAAATATATACACCCTCAAATTAAAGATAATTTGAGGGTGTATTCTTTATTTCTTATTTTTTTATAAATTGTCCTGGACGGTTTCTATTTTGCTTACCTTTATCCAAGACTACTTCACCATTAACGATAACATAATCAATACCTACAGGTTTTTGGAAAGGATCTTTGTAAGTTGCTTTATCACTTACAGCGTTTTCATCAAAAACTGTAATATCAGCATAATTGCCTACATCAATTACTCCTCTTTTCTCCATACCCATAATCTTTGCAGAGTTGCCTGTCATTTTGTAAATAGCATCTTCCAAATTCATTAGTTCATGTTCTCTATTTAATCTTAAAAATCTTGGGAAAGTACCAAAATTTCTTGGATGAGGTTTGCCTTGGTTTAGCTTAGGATCAAATGGTAGAGCTGATCCATCACTACCTATTGAGATATCAATTTCTTTAATAAATCTTAACATATCATTCTCATCCATGGCAAAACTAATCTGACGGCAATGACCATTTGTTTCAACTACTACCTTTTCAATAGCTTCAGCAACACTAATATCTAACTCTTGTGCTAACTCACCAATTGTTTTATCATCAGCTTCTGGATATAAACCACCTGTTGAAACGATATAAATTCTATCTCCAGCTTCCTTATCAGGATACTTTTCTTCTAATTCTTTAATAATTTTTTCTCTCTCATTTGTTTTAAATCTAGCTGCAGCTGCTTCAACTCCACCTGCTAATGTCCATTTTGGTAGTGTATTTGTAATCCCTGATGAAGCTGCTTCGTAAGGATAAATATCACAAGTAACATGCACACCATAATTTTGAGCATTTTTAATATAAGCTAACAAAGCTTCTGCTTTACCCCAGTTTTCAACTCCACCTAGTTTCAAGTGAGCAATGTGGACATGAGCACCTGTTCTTCTATTAATCTCAAACATTTCATCTAATGCTTGATATATTCGATTACCTTGGTCTCTCATATGAGAAGCAATAATTCCATCATATCTAGAAACTACTTCACCTAAAGCAACTAATTCATTAATGTCAGAGAAAATTCCTGGTGCATATCCAAGACCTAATGATAAACCCCAAGCACCATTTTCCATTTCTTGTTCTAATAACTTAACCATTTTATCAATTTCATCTTTAGTAGCAGGTCTACCTTCAAAACCCATTACACTTGTCCTTAAAGCATTATGCCCTATTAATGTTAACCAATTATTTGCTGGCTTTAGATTATTTCTTTCTGCTTTTTGGATAAACTCAACAAAAGAAGTAGATGCATAGTAATCTGAGTCAATTTCTCTACCACTTACATATTCCCTCAGATTATCTAGATTATCTATATCACTTGGATAAAAAGTAGAGCCACATTGACCTACTACTTCACTTGTAACACCCTGGTATATTTTTGACTGACTTCTATTATCCATAATGAAAGCAGCATCAGAATGAGTATGGATATCAATAAAACCAGGTGAGACTATTTTTCCTTTAGCATCAATAACTCTTTTAGCGCCTGCAGGGTTAATATCTTTCTTGATTACTTGAATACTACCTTCACTTATTGCTAAATCACTTTTATATCTCTTTGTGCGCTTACCATCAACAATAAAACCGTTTTTAATTAAAATGTCATACAATTTAATTACTCCTCCGTTTAATCTGATAATGAACTAAATGACTACACTATTATTGTACTATGATTTATAACTTCAAGCTAGACAATCAGAGAAATTTGTTAAATTGTAAAAATGGCGTTGATTAATAATATTAAGTGTTGACATTAGATAATAGGACATTTATAATTAAAGACGCTAAAACATAGCGGTTTACTATGAATTAAGAATAAAGATAATAAGGGGACTGAAATCATGAAACTTTCAACTCGTGGGCAATATGCAACGAGAGCTATGGTGCAATTAGCCCTTAATGCCAACGAACAGCCCTTGTCTATAAGAGAAATAGCTTTACTTGAAGATTTGTCAGAACAATATTTGGAACAAATTTTTAGAGATTTAAGAAAAGCAGGTTTAGTACAAAGCATAAGAGGTGCCCACGGTGGGTATTTACTTAATAATCAGAGTGAAAAGATTACTGTAGGAGATGTTATTAGGGCAGTAGAAGGTCCAATAATGCCAGTATCATGTTTAGCTTCTAAAGATGAATGTGATAAAGCTTCTCAATGTGTATCAAGAAAAGTTTGGTCAAAGCTACAAGATAGTATTTTAGATGTATTAGATACAACCAGTCTAGATGACATGGTTGAAATGGTAAAGGAAGAGGGGTAAGTTATGAGGAAAGTATATTTAGATCACAGTGCAACTACACCAGTAAGGAAAGAAGTTTTAGAGGCTATGGTTCCGTATTTATCTGAAGTGTATGGAAATGCTAGTAGTGTTCATGCTTTTGGTAGAGAAGCTAGAATAGCAGTAGAAAATGCTAGAGAAACAATAGCAAAATTAATCGGTGCAAGTAAAGATGAGTTATATTTTACTTCCGGTGGAACTGAAGCTGATAACTTAGCTTTATTTGGAACAGCTAGAGCTAAAGAAAAAAAAGGTAAACATATTATAACCTCAGTAATTGAACATCATGCAGTACTTGATTCTGCATATGAACTAGAAAATCGAGGTTATGATGTTACATATATACCAGTTGATAGCGAAGGAATTATCAGTGTAGAAGATGTCAAGGAAGCAATCAGAGAAGATACAATTTTAGTTTCTATAATGTTAGCTAATAACGAGATTGGTACAATACAACCAATAAAAGAAATTTCAAAAATAACAAAAGAGAAGGGCATAATACTTCATACCGATGCAGTTCAAGCTGCTGGAAGTATGCATTTGGATGTTAATGATCTTGGTGTTGATATGATGACAATCAGTGCTCACAAGTTCTATGGCCCTAAAGGAGTCGGAGCATTATATGTTAGAAAAGGTTTTAGACCAAAACCACTCTTTTATGGTGGAAGTCAAGAGAAAAAGGTTAGGCCAGGAACTGAAAGTGTGGCCAATATAGTTGGAATGGCAAAGGCACTTGAGCTAGCTGTAAGTGAAATAGATGATACTAATAAAAGAATTAAAAGATTAAGAGGTAAATTAATTAAAGGAATAGAAGAAAACATTCCTGAAGTAGTATTAAATGGGCATAGAGAAAAAAGATTACCCAACAATGCAAATATTAGCTTTTTATATATTGAAGGTGAATCTTTGATATTGAGTTTAGATGTTAAAGGAGTAGCAGTATCAAGTGGATCTGCTTGTACTTCAGGCTCGCTAGATCCTTCACACGTCTTGATGAGTATGGGAATGGGTCATCAACAGGCACATGGCTCATTAAGAATGACTTTGGGAAGAACTACTACTGAAGAAGATATAGATTATGTACTTGAAGTATTACCTGAAATTGTGGATCGTTTAAGAGCGATGTCACCTTTATATAATAAGCGTAAGGAGAATTAATTATGTATACAGAAAAAGTTATGGATCACTTTCAAAATCCTCGTAATGTTGGAGAAATGGAAGATGCAGATGCAATGGGTGAAGTTGGTAATGTAAGTTGTGGGGACATCATGCGTATGTATATAAAAATAGATGACAATGATGTAATTGAAGATGTTAAGTTTAAAACATTTGGTTGCGCTGCTGCAATAGCTACTAGTAGTGTTATGACGGAGCTTATCAAAGGAAAAACTATAGAAGAAGCTCTAAAGATAAGCAAGAATGATATATCAGAAGAACTCGGAGGATTACCCCCTGTTAAAGTCCACTGTTCAATTCTTGCAACTGAGGCTTTTGAAGAAGCAGTTAAAAACTATAGAGAAAAACAATAAAAATATACTTTAGTGATAATACCCTAACAAATCTTACTATTTGTTAGGGTATTTTTTATCACTTTATTGCACTACAATTTTCTATAATATAGAATAAAGACAGTTAAAGTAATAAAGAAAAGGGATGATTTGATGGATTTTAATGTTGATGCAGCTAAGAAACGTTTAAAACCTTGGATAATAAAGACTCCTTTAGTTGAAAATGAGTTTTTATCAAATAAAGTTGGTAAAAAAGTATTTCTTAAATTTGAGAGCATGCAAAGAACAGGTGCTTTTAAGTTCCGTGGTGCTATGAATTATATGCTTAAGCTAAACAAAGAAGAAGCAGCTAAAGGTGTAATCACCGCTTCAAGTGGTAATCATGGATTGGGAATGTCTCTAAGTGGCAAGCTAAACAATATTGATTGTACTGTTGTAATGCCAGTTAATGCTCCAAAATCAAAACAAAAAAGAGCAAAAGAGTATGGAGCTAGAGTAATTTTACATGGGCAATGTTATGATGATGCTCAAGAGTATGCTAAAAAAATTTCTATTGAAGAAAATTTATCATATGTACCAAGCTTTAATCATCCCGATATAATAGAGGGTCAAGGTACTATTTTAGAAGAAATTTTGAAAGAACAGCCTGATGTTGATATGGTAGTTGTTCCTGTTGGTGGTGGTGGAATGCTTGCTGGTTTATTAGTAGCAAAAGAAGAATTAAAAGCTAATTGTGAGATAGTCGGAGTTGAGCCAATAGGAGCTAACGGTATGACACAATCATTGAAAGAAAAATGTTTGACTACTATAAATGACATGAAAACAGTAGCAGATGGTGTTGCTGTAAGGACACCAGGCAACTTAAATTTTGAGATTGCTAATGAATACAATCCAACAATATTAAATGTAACTGACAGAGAAATCATTAGTACTCAAAAACAATTACTAAGAGAATCAAAAATCATTGTAGAGACTGCTGGAGGAGTTTCAATAGCAGGTGTTTTACACAATAATCTCCCAGAAAGTGTTAAAAAAATAGCTTGTGTTATCAGTGGAGCAAATTTAGACTTATATCAACTTAAAGATTATTTAAAATAAAGTAAAAAATTAGTTTAATAAGAAGGATTTTTGAACTTGTTATAGAATTAATTTATGTATATACAAAAAAAGGTAATTCAAATGAGAGAGTGGGTTTAGTGGAAAAATTAATTGAAAAATCAAAACAATTTTTAAGAAGCTATTTGATAAATAGCGAAGTTGATATTTCATTAGTTAATTATCGCTATGAGCACTCTTTACGTGTTGCAAACATTGGATCTAATTTAGCTGACAAAGAAGAAGCTGATAAAAAAATAGTAGTTTTAGCCTGTATATTACATGATGTAGGAAAATTTAATGTAGAGGAAAATAAAGACCACGGAAGAAAATCAGCTGATATTGCTAGACCATTTTTAAATTCTTTAGACCTATGTAAGCGTGAAGTAAACGACATTTGTTATGCGATTGCTTACCATGTAGATGGAATTACCCAATATGATTATGTACATACATTGGAAGCTAGTATAGTTACCGATGCTGACAACATCGATAGATACGGGATAAATGCAGCCTATAGATATATCCAAGAATTAGAAACCTATGAATACCAAAAAAGGATTGAACTTCTTAATAGGCATATAAAAAGACTTAATAGTTTCAAACGGCTATGTATAGCAACAACACCAGATGGCAAGATTATAAGGCCACTTGAAACAAAGAATGGTTGTGAGTGGTTTAAAGAACAGATTAATCTACAGATTTCAATTTTCAATAAATTAATAGAAGAGTATAAGATAATTTGAGCAAATTGAAAAATTTGCTTTTTTTTTCTATTACATTAATTTAAAAAACAGTTTAAACTACTTCTTATATAAAAAAATTCCATTTCAAAACTAATTACATAGCAACTTGATCTAACATTCTGAAGTATACACTGTTTTCAAATATGTGACTGTTTAAGGATATAGTTTGTTGGATTATTTTAGAAATCTAACGATATATATAGTGGGGTATTAATCGATTTGGTGGAGCTTTAGTTATTCTGGAAATAAAAGAAATTACTT
>CAZCFQ010000059.1:0-11574 GCA_964497955.1 uncultured Clostridiaceae bacterium | reverse complement strand
TCCATTATAAACCATTAAGACTTGGTTTTTGTTATTACTTATTAAACAATATACTAAATCTATTTTTTTCATAAACTTCTCTAACCTTTACAATTGATTACTGTAATTTTATACTAAAAACATGGATTTTATCAATATACAATAATTCCAATTCAAACCTAATTTATCGAGCCAATTTGATAATCATAAACTGTCCAAATTTTGCAGCATAAAAAGATGTTTTACAATCTATAAATACTTACACCCCTTCCTTATTAAGCTTTATATTTATTAGCTAATATCTATTATAATTTTATTTATAGAATATCAAATTAATACTATAAAACTAGCATTTAGTTGCCATGAGTGCTATTTCTTTATACACTTTTCTTAAGGCTCCTATAAGCTTATCTTGCCTTCTTCAATATTTCTTAGAAAACACCATTCAAGATGATCATCTACTAATCCAACAGCTTGCATATAAGCATACATTATAGTGCTTCCTACAAAAGACATCCCACGACTTTTTAAATCTTTTGATAATGCATCACTGATATCTGTAGTCACTGGCACCTCTGAATAGTCATGGAAATGATTAATAATAGGTTTGTAATTTACATAAGACCAGAGATATTCATCAAAACTACCAAATTCTTTTTGAATTTCAAGAAAAACCTTTGCATTTTTTCGTGCAGATGCTATTTTAAGTCTATTTCTAATAATGCCTTTATCTTCTCTTAATTTCTCTAACTCTTGATCAGTCATGACTGCTACTTTTTCAGGATCAAATTGGTGAAAAGCTTTTCTATAACCATCTCTTCTTTTTAGAATCGTGTACCAGCTTAATCCAGCTTGTGCACCTTCAAGAATTAAAAATTCAAAAAGTTTTTTATCATCATGCACAGGTCGTCCCCATTCTGTATCATGATATTTCGCATAATCTTCTTGTCCTTCTTTATCTCCAAAACACCTTCGATTCATAGTTTCTCTCCTCACTAATAGCATTTGTACATAGTCGTTTCAAAACTCAAAACACATTGTAAAATCAACATTTTTTCTACACTAAAATAATATAACTTCTCACAGATTTATGGTGAAATTAAGTCATCTAGAAACAAATCCACCAAAACTTGAAAGGAGTTATGCTAATATGATACCACAAAAACAGCTTCCTTTGGCAGATGTTTACAAAAATTGTAAACATATTTTTAAAGAGATAAGCCTAAATATTTGTCAACTTCAGAAGAATACATTTCTTTAGATGATCTTATCCCTAGTTCTTTTGTTTTTAACTTTTATGCTTAAACAGGACAACCAAGAGACTACTCTCTTCACTCAATGTTATGAGCCTTGATAATTCAAAAAATATTTTCTACTGCTACCAACACTCTCTTAAATACCTTCTTAAAATACTCTAAAGACTTAAGAAATTTCTGTGGATTTGATAAAGTTCTTGATGGTTCTAAATTTACTCGTTTTAAGCAAGACTTTGTGTCAGATTTAGAAACTATGTTCAGTTCTTTGATAGATATTACTGAACCAATCAGTCACAAAATAGATAATGAAAAAGCTTTTATGACCATTTTTGATACTTCTGGTATTGAAGTTTATAAATTGCATCTGTAGTTGAAAAATCTATCAATCATTTCAAAGATAGCTTTTGTCTTGCTAATCGTAAAACACAAAATAAAAAACTACTCATGCTGATCTATTACTAGCTGGATTAACTCAGTTAATTACTGTGATCCTTGCTGATAAGTTGCATCAATATCAATTCATTCGAAGATTAAATTATTAATTAAATTAATAGTTGTTTACCTTATTTTGTTGACTTTTATTAATCAAATTATCTTTTTATGGTAACTGCCTGCTACAATAGACTGAACTCTAACCTCAAATCTATTTTTATCATTTTTCTTTTTTTTACTACTTTTTTTAAAGAGTTTCACAATTACTTAGGTATTTGCACAACGTTTGTAAGTATAACTTGTTGCATTCTAATGCGTTATTTCTGAGTTAATGATTTAATCTAATTTTATATTAGCTCTTTGAGTTATTAAAACACTTACATCATTTCGTAACATTTTATTATATTATTTGGTTTAATAATATCAGTCATTTTTGCTATTTTTACTCTAGCACATTGCATATATTTGCTAAATATTTTCAAGTTATTCTGTCATTATAGCTTTTTTTTAATTTCCATCTATTTATTTGTTAATAAAGATACAAATATTTTCAGACTATAAATATAATGTTAAATGCTAATCAGTCAAATAAATATTTTTTAAGCATTAATCATTAGCATCTAAACAAAGGACTAAAACCACTAGGAAAGCTAGAATAACTAATTAGTACTAAATATAATAACTAGTATAAGATTAGCTACTGTGAATATACATTGAAAATTCCATTAACTTACTTACTTTGTTATATTTGTATGCCACTAAACCATTACATAGTTATTTCGCTTCCAATTTATTCTTTTTTTAGTATATAATTATTGATTAATATTGAATGTGTATGTATAATTATACTTAGGTTTGATAAATAAATTTTAATAGGAGAGATTATTATGAAAGCAACAGGTATAGTTAGAAGAATAGATGATTTAGGACGACTAGTATTGCCTATAGAGCTTCGCAGAATTATGGGAATTGAAGAACAAGATCCTGTAGAAGTTTATGTTGATGATGAATATATTATTGTAAAAAAATATTTGCCGACTTGCATTTTCTGCAATAGCTCAGAAAATATTCAAATTTACGAGGGTAGAAATGTATGTAAAGAATGTCTTGAAGAATTGTCCAAAACACTTGAAAATAAATAATTATCAAAGGCTGTTTTAATACAGCCTTTTTTAATTTAATGAAAAAAGTGCCACATGTAATCTCTTTTTAATTTACAATTTTTGGCGAACAAATACATGGGATATGGCACATGCCACAAGTGCGTTTAACTTAAACCTTAAGACATTCAGAATCTGTCAATGATAAATCATCATTAGAGTTCTGCAAAATCTTTTTAACTAATTAATAGATCAACAAAGAGCTGAACACATACAACTAGATAGCTATGAGTAATTATAAGAACGTAATACACAGAGTAATGGATACTATATACAAGACTGGTCTAGAAACACTTGAACTATAAGTTCCAAGGACTAGCGATTGTAAGTTTTCACCTGGTATATTTGAGAGATCTCAACGTATTGAAAAAGCATTAGCAGCATCAATATTTGAGATGTATATCTCTGATGTGTCAAGATAAAATGTTTCAAGAATAGTTGAATGGCTTTGTGGTAAACGTATTTCTAAATCATTTATAACAAACTTAACTAGTCAACTAGTTCAAATAGTTAAAAATTAACAAAATAGAATATTATCAGATATTAAAAATCCATATGTTATGGTAGATGTAATATTTATTAAGATCAGAGGAGAGCATCATAGAGCCATTTCTAATAGCGGTCATATAGCTTTGGGAGTCTCTGAAGCAGGTAATCAAGAGATATTTGGTTATGAAACAAGAAAGTGAAAGCATGTGTAGCTGAGCAAGTTTCTTTGATTATTCTAACTAAAAATTATAAAATAACTCTAATCATAAAAAGCTTGTAAAATTTTCGATGATAGTTTTGAAGATACTTTTCAATATTTAGTAGCTGGTAATGGACCTAATAGCTTAAAGAGTACTAATCTTCTAGAAAGGCTGACTGAAGAAGTTAGGAGAAGACAAAGATTATTAAAGTATATCGCCTAACACTCCTTCAGCTACTCCTTTAATTGTTTCTCTTTTAATAGTCTTTATTTTCCCCGCTATTTATTAATCTAACTACAAAGAGAGATTAATAAAAGCACTGCTTTTACAGTTTCTAAAGCATCTGCACTTGTGTAGCTAACTGTATCTCCAGATTCACGTATACTTCCGGGTAAACAAACAGCCTTATCAGCAAAGCCTGAATTTATAAACTGTATTTTCCCTGTATAAGATGAGCCCTCCAGATGAAGAGCTTTTCGATTAGATAAATCATCTAAAGCTTTTCTTGCGGCTTCTTTAATCTCTGCAGCAGCAACAAGTGGGTGCAGACATTTTGCACTATTTCTTGTTATGGCTTCCTTAACTTGCACAAACGTAATACTACTTCCAAATAATTCTTGCACTTCTGCTTTCAAAATTTGATCTCCACTTACCATTACTACCGGGATACCATAATAGCCTGCAATGAAAGTGTTCAACCCTGTTTCACCAACAACCATATCATTCAAATATATATTATCGACAACATTCCAGTTAATTGTATGGCTCATAATGCCTGGAGTATTCATCCTCGAATGATACCCGATGAATATAATAGCATCATAACTGTAATCAACATCTTGCATCATACCAATTGGTTTAGTGTTACCAGTAATTAGCTTAGCTTCCTGAGGCAACATCATAGGAATGAGATTCGTCATTGAGCCATGTGAGTCGTTAACAATAATTTCGGAAGCTCCTGCTGCTATAGCACCCTCAACAGCTGCTGCCGCCTCTCTACTCATTTGTTCACAAGCACTTCTGTAATAAAACCCATTCTTAAATGTATGTTCAGTATTAACAACATCACAAACACCTTCAATATCTACTGATATAAATACTTTCATTTTCCAGTCCTCCTTGAGTTTTTACTTAATCTTACTCTCTTATAATGTTAAAGCTTCTTAACTATTTAATTATCTGACTGATTGACATACTATGACTTATTGCCAGTACTAAGCAATATATTTCATTTGGTGCTTATAGCTATTGAACATAAACAAATGAAATATGGCAAAGTGTATTATTTAATCACTTATTCATCTGTTTTTAATTAAAGTCTATAGTTAATCTCTCTCCCTACATATTGATCCAATACTTGTGTAAAACTCATCTTTTCAATGCTAGTTACAAAATATCACTCCACTCATTTGCTGATGCTACACTTTTTAGAAGAGGCATAATAATTTTATGTCCATTATTTGAATTTGCCATGAAAGTAATACCATACCCTTTATACTTGTGGAAGAGCATCGTACTGTCATACCCGGAGTTTCCTCCATCATGTCCGACAAGTATCTCCTTCCCGACCTTCTGATTAAAAAAACCAATATTAAATTTACCATCTAATATAGGCGTTAACATTATGTCAGCGAACTTTTTAGTAAGTATAGCATCTGAATCACCTTTGATTGCTTTTTGAACTCCAATAATAAAATTAGCTAGATCTCCAGCCGTCGTCCATAAACCTGCGGCAGCCATTTCAGGATGAACTCTATATCCTCCCAGAACTTGACTACCATTATAATGGTGTCCTAAAGCTATATGCTTGACTTTTTCTTCAGGCAATTTAACATTAGTAAAAAAACTGCTATTCATATGAAGTGGTTGCAAAATCATCTCCTGCATAATATCTTGATAGGGTTTATTCAGCGTATCTATCAAAATTTGCTGTACAATAGTTAGTCCTCCACCTGAGTATCGGCACAAAGTATTTGGCCTTACATCAACAGTGATTTTTTCCGTATTGGCAGGACTATCTCCATTCAAAACATTTATGAGCTCAGGAATATCAGTTTTATTCATATAGCCAGGGAATCCTGATACAGTTGTACCTGCTGTGTGTGATAATAAGTTTTTCAAAGTAACCGGATTACCCTTAGTAAACTCATTCTCTTGTAAAAACCATGACTTTAGGTAAGTATTAACATTCTTGTTTAATTCAAGAATGCCTTTTTCAACTAAGATCATTACGGCCAGTGCAGTAAGTGCTTTGCTAATTGACGCAGCTTGAAATATTGTCTCTGCACTAACAATTCTTCCAGAGTCATCATCTGTTATCCCATATCCTTTTGTAAACTTAACCTTGTTATCCTCTACAATTGCGATACTCATACCTAAAGTGTTAGTCTCATGCATCAACTCCATAATCGATTTCAAACAATCTGAGTTTCCAATACATAGTCCTGATTCTATTTTTCTTACTTTTTGATTATTGTATTCCATTATTGCTCCAATCTTTTTTTTATATTGTAAAAACAAGTTTAATCAATATCTTTACCTAAGAAGTGCTAAGATACAATTCCTAGCTAACCTATTTAATATGCATTCCAGTATAATTACATCATCTCCATTCAAGCACTTGCAAAACTAATTGCAGAGTGTCATTTTCAATAGTAAAACTTTAGAAACATGAAGCATATATTGTATTTTACAATGTTATACTTTACTTTTTTTAAAGTTAATACTTATGATATGCAATATACTACTTAATTATTATAATGTCAATCACTTCATCAACAAAAATATATCCTTATTATAAATGAATACATACTATTTTTAATTTCAACTCTTTCTGTTATCACTTTAATAGCAGCTAAATCCGTATTAATAGCTAACAATTGGAATGAATCTTCAATGCTATTTTATATAAATAGTTCTGATTAGCTAAGACATAACTAATACTCATCTTTAATAAAGCATTTCTAACATTATTTTCTATATATCTGATTAGAACTTATAGGAGCATTATACTTCAAACAACGTAATTATAGATCTATATGCTCATACCTTTTTCAAGCTTATAAGACAAATATCATTCTTTTGATAAATACTAAATCACCTATACACCATTTGCTAGTACAAACTTTTCCAAAACCACAAAATTTCCTTTTTTAACTTTACTTTAGATGTTACAAATATTTGATAGAAAAGTATAATAATAGTTGAAGTTATAGCTCATAGTTTTTTCAAGTTTTTACAAATGAACCTCGCCAAAAATAAGCACAACATAAATACTTACTTAAACTACCTGTGGCCTGACAAATTTCAAATGTAATACTCCTAGTTATATCCATTCTTAAAGTCATTGCTGATAGCGACATGCTTTTCATCTATTATGAGAAGAAATCATCATAAACTTGTATCATAATAATAAGGTCATAAAAATTTGTTAATACTTGGATATATTATAAGTAGTATTACCTATTACTTAGTGACTTATACTGCAAACCAAAAGAAAGTGCTATAATATAGTTAAGTAAAGGAGTTCATAAACTATGGGAAGAAAGCTTTTAGCTAAAATTATAGGCGGGTTTATAGGTTTTATTGTTGGAGTTTTTGGTGGAGGTTATATTGGATTAATTGTGGGTGGAACCTTTTTGGGGGGATTTGATATATACAAAAATACTGGTATTGAAGGATATGAATTAACTGCCTATGTTGGAGCAATTATTGGGGCTACTCTTTTGACTATATTAGGTGTCAAAATAGCACTTAGAATTATCAATGAAAAAGAGGTTGAAAATAGCTCTGACAAATAATGTAGTGTATAATTACTATCAATATAAATTTGATTTTCTCTTACTTTATTATATGCCTCTTTTGCTGTACTTGACATATTACACATATACCAATATATTGTTTTTTACTTTTTTTGAAGAAACACTAATAAGTTACCTAATTCAATTATACATCTTCATATTGCTTTTCTCATATCATATTAGATTCTATAAAGCGTTAGAAAAAGATAAGAATAAAAGGCCAAATGGATAGTATATGATTTGGCCTTTTGTTTCAATTTTATACTACTGGCAAATATTTATAATGGCATTTCCTTTTTTATGACCTGTTTCCACATACTCATGTGCTTCTGCAATTTCTTCCATCGGAAATCTTTTACCAATAACCACTTTTATTTTACCATTTTTCATTAATTCTGAAATGCTTCGTAAATTCTTTATTTTCTCAGTTGCAGGCTTCATACCTGCAGCAATAAAAAAAGCTCTTTTCCCTTTGCTCTTTGATTGGAATAATCCTTTGAGCAAAACTTCTATTTTTGGATATGTAGTTAAATATATACCATTTTTCGTAAGAGAACTCTTACACTGAGATAGTGATTTTTTTGCTACAGTATCAAAAATAATATCATATTTTTTGTCTTCCTGTGTAAAATCATTTTTAGTATAGTCAATAACTTTTTTTACCCCTAAAGACTTAATCATTTCAATATTTTTTGTACTACAGACACCAGTTACTTCAGCACCACAACTAATAGCTATTTGAATTGCTGCTGTGCCAACAGAACCAGATGCACCATATATAAGAATCTTTTGCTGACTAGCTATCCTCCCCATTTCTTTCAAAAATACGAGAGCGGTATGTCCTCCATCAACAATACCTGCAGCTTCATCATACTTAATATTTGCTGGTATCTTTATTATAGGTGCGCTTTCAGGTAAACACTTGTATTCGGCATGAGCACCTAGAGTTTCTGTTGTATAACCATAAACCCTATCTCCTATTTCAAATTTAGAAACATCATTACCTCTAGATATAACTTCACCTGCTAAAACATCTCCTGGGATAGAATACTTAGGTTTAAGTAAACCAGTAAATATCCGCGAAATATATGGTTTTCCTTTTCTGAAAACTGGATCTGTACTATTTAATGCGGCTGAATAAATCTTTATTAAAACCTCATTATTCTTTGGAGATGGTGTTTTTACCTCTTTGATAGAAAGAACATCTGATTTACCATACCTTGTTACTAAAACTGCTTTCATGCTGCAACCCCTTCCTTTATATATGTAGTATCAAGTTTGACACTATCTATTTTTAAATATTCGCTATTAAGTTAGTCTTTATTTATATTGCTTATATATTACTTAACCAATAATTAATGGTTTCTTCATACGACAGTTTGATAATTCAATTCTTATACTAAAAGACCATTATTTATATCTGCAACAACATTCCCTTTCATTTTCATTATTAGCTCTTTAACTCTAGCAAGACTTAATCCAATTGATTTATCGCTTCTTGATTTATCAACTGTATAAAATCTATCAAGTAATTTTTCAACTTCAACTTCCTGTAGATCTGCAATTTTATTTCTAAACTCTATAATACATGTCTTTATATCTAAGGAAACATCCAGTACTTCCACACCATATGCCAAATATTCTAGATAAATTCATAATTATTTTTTCAAATAGTGAGACATCCTCCATATAGTACAGAATTTCACTTGAAATATTCAATATCACTTTGCAACGCTCAATACTAAACTGATCATAGAGTATTGAAACAACATCTCTTAACAGACTATTGGAGTTTATCTTTTCAAGTTCCATTGGTGTTACCATTTAAGTAAGTCTTGCATACTCTAACAAATTATTTGTTAAGTCAGAAACAACTTTCAAACGATACTCGATGATTTGTATATACTCTAGTTTTTACTCTCATCTATTTTATCTGACTTAATCATTTGAGTTTATCCAATTGCTGATGTCAAAGCGTTCTTTTATCATGAGATATGTTAGTAATACTTGTTAAAATCTCTGTTTAATTTGACGCTTAAAATTTGATTCTATACGACTTTTTCTAATAATTTATTAACTGTACACGCCAGGTTATTGATGTTTCTATAGAAAGCAAACGTTGTTAATTGCTGATTTGTATTGTTCTCATAGATTTAGTTAAGAGATCTGTTTAATAAAAGTACATGCCTCTTAAATCTAAAACCTCTAATACTGCAAATACTAAGTACAATAATTAAACAGTAACCAATTATTTCATAAGCACCATCCTCATAGTTTACTTTATGTCACATTTTTTAAAGACTATTAATCCTATAAAGGTACTTAGAAATATATATGAAATACCAACAAGAATCATTCTTAAAACGTCTTCTTGTACCAATGAATTAACATATGCAGATAATCTAATATTCATAACCATTTCATAATCAAGAAGCTTAGAGAATTTTTCTGATATACTAATTAATATAAAAATAACCGACATTGGTGCTAAACAGAAAGCTATATATAAGGCATTTACCTTTGCAGTGCTTCTTGTCACGAAAACAAAAAATACACCTATACTTGTTGCTGCATATAGTAGAATTAATTGGACACTTACTACATTTATAACTTTACCTACAAAAGCTAAATCAAGGCTCCCTCCAAATCCATTTAAAATTGTAACAATTACAGTTGGTAGCAAAATACTTGTTACAACAATAATGCTGCAAAATACGAGAGATAAAATAAGTTTTGATAGATAATAACAAGTTCTAGAAATGCCATTAGCAAGAACATTTTTTACTGTTCCAGAAGAAAAATCGACTGATGAAATAAATATAATAATAGGTAATAATATGTATAATAAATTATCATTTGACTTCATCATCGTAAAAGGAGTCATTCTCCCAGTGATTTCTTTGACAGTTTCTTCTAATCCTTCCATACTAGATGAGCTAATACCAATAGACCCCATCATTCCAAAAGATTGTAATACACAAAGAATGATCAGAAATGCTATTGTAATATAAATACCTTTAGATCTTAAAAGTCTATAGATATCTGATTTAATCAGATTAATCATTCAGTTAGACCTCCTCTATTTGTTTTAGAAAATAATCTTCAATATTATCACCAATTTCATCAATGCACGATACACGGATACCTACCTTATTAAATTGTAATGTAATCTCAGACATGTCATCCAAATAATCATAAACTTTAATTTTATTTTGATTGATTACTTTGAAGTTAGTAGTTCCTAAAACTGTTTCTAGAGTAACTGCTGCTTTAGCAGCATCACTTACAGTCACAACTAAACCTTTTTGACACTCCTCATTTAACTCCTCTTGATTTAACTCCTTTATAAGTTCTCCATCATTAATAATACCAAAATGAGTTGCTACTAAGTATAATTCCTTTAGTATATGGCTAAATATTAAAAAGGTTATATTATAATTACGATTAAGCTTAATAATAGTCTTTCTCATTTCTACAATTCCTATTGGATCAAGCCCATTAATAGGTTCATCTAATATAATGAAATCTGGATGATTAAGAAGTGCAAGTGCAAGTCCTAAACGTTGCTTCATACCCATTGAGAAATTTTTGTATTTTTTTTTCCCAACATCTCTTAGATTAACGATCTCTAAAGCTTTAGAAATCGCTTCTGTATCTAAGATACCCCGTTGAATACGATAATATTCAAGATTTTGATAAGCAGACAAATTTGGGTAAAATGCTGGTGTTTCAATAACACAGCCAATTCTTCTCCTTGCAAAATTTAACTCGGATTTTGATTCTTTTCCAAACAACATAATATTACCTTCATCTGGATAAGAAAGACTAGTAATCAACCTTGCTAAAGTTGTTTTCCCTGAACCATTTTTCCCTATAAGCCCATAAATATCTCCTTTATGTATAGTCATATTAAAGTTTTTTACTGCTATCTTATTTGAAAATTTCTTTGTTATGTTGTTAGTTTTTAAAACAATTTCTTTCATTTTGTATAATCACCTTCCCTTTATATATGCAATATTACACCTGAAACTTTAATAAAGACTTAACTATATCGCCAAATCTTTTTGCACTTCTAGTTAAAGAAGCAGCAATGCGTAAGTGTAAACTTTTTACACTATTTCGTGTTATAGCTTTCTTAATTTGTACAATCGTAATTTTCTTATTAAATAGCTTTTGTACTTCATCTTTCAATACTTGATCTCTATTTATCATTACAACAAAAATACCATAATATCCTACAATAAAAACGTTTAACCCT